>WLOK01000016.1 GCA_009699315.1 Actinomycetota bacterium | reverse complement strand
TTCTGGACCGCTGAAATGGCCAGCGGACTCGCTGTGGGGCTAAGGAAACAACGCGTAAGTGATGCCAAGGTCACGACGTTCTTGGCAGCAATCGGAGAGTTCGATATCCGAGCGGATGGAGCTGTCCCGTCGGTCTCTCGGCTACTGGAATTTTCGCGTGCCACCATGCTCAGCCCATACGACGCCGCCTATGTCGTCCTCGCGCACGAGCAGCAAGTTCCCCTTGCCAGCATCGACAAACGGATGCGCGAAGTCGCTCAGAGTTTTGGGGTTGCGCTTATCTGACGGTTCGGCCGCCGGATAGCGTGAGCACATGGAGTCGCAGACGCGCGCAGCGCGAGTGATCCGACTAGTCCTCACAGTCGACGCAGTGTTCTCGCTCGTTCTCGGCATCTTGCTGATCGCAGTGCCTGGCACTGTCGGCGCGTGGCTCGGCCTACCTTCAGCGGCAGGAGTCGCGTGGGGACAGCAGGTGACGGGGGCGGCCCTCATCGGTTTAGCAGGGCTGATGGTTCTGGTTCGTCGTCTGCGTGATGAGCACGCTATTGGTGCCGCGATCGTGATGTTGGTCGTGAGCATTCTCTTTGTGATTCTTGACCTCACGATGCCCGGAGAGTGGGGCTTTTTGAGAGTGCTCCTTGTCGGCGCAAACCTTGTATTTGCACTAGCTTTCGCCGCTTTGCTGTGGATGCTGCGCCGCGGAGCGCGCGCCTCCGACTAAAAGTCGTAACTTTAGTTTTCGAAGATCGCGCGAAGCGTTGGGAATACATTGGCGAATGGCGCGAAGAGCTCTACTTCACTCAGTTCGGATTCGGTGAACCACCGGGCAGCATCGCTTTCCCACGACAGTGTGTCGTCGTAGTCCAGGCGCTCGGAGACGTCGGCGCAGCAGGTGTAGTAGGACCATACGCCCGGTAGTGGATCCACTTTGTGGATTCCGCGGACTGTCCAGCCGGTGGGGATCGGCCCCATTTCTTCGTCGAATTCGCGCAAGGCAGCCTCGACCGGCGTCTCGTGGGAGTCGATCGCACCACCAGGCACGGCCCACTCGCCGTGACCTCTGTGAACGCGGGTTGAGCGCTGCGCGAGTAGGTACCGGGCCACCCCGGTCTCGTCAACATGGCGAAGCAGCATGCCGGCTGCTCCAAAGAGTCCCCAGTACGAGCGGCCGTCAGTAGTGCGTACCCAGCCGTCGCCGCTTCCCGGCCCAGCCTCGGGTGCGCCTTCGCGTCGCTGAAACTCGTACCCCGCCTCCATGTGGTCATTGTCGGGGATAACCCCCGAAGAGTGCAGGATGGGGGCGTGCGAATCAGTGTGGGCAGCGTGGGCCTCGTCGGGCTGGTGGCCTGTGCGGTCCTCATCGGGGGGTCGGCATACGCCGAGGGCCCGACTTACGCTCAATTGCCACAGCGCGCTCCGGCCGTCCTCGAAGCCACCGCGGTGGAGGGATCTACCGCGCCTGCGCCCACCGAAGAGGGAGTGGCGGCTGCGGTCGCCGACATCATTACGTCAACGCGGCTAGGTTCTTCGACTTCTGCTGTGGTGATTGACCCCGCGAATGGGCTGACCCTCTTCGATTACAACGGCGCTACTCCACTGATTCCGGCTTCGACGGCAAAGGTGCTGTCGTCGGTGGCAGCGCTTCAGGCACTCGGGCCGCAAACGCGCTTGGCGACCCGAGTCGTCTCCGGCGCCGCTGATGGTGCGATCGTTTTGGTTGGCGGAGGGGATTCAACTCTCGCGTTGGTAGATCGTGGAAGCGGGGACCCTGGCGGCTCGGAATATTCAATCCCTCGCGCGACACTGACCGACCTTGCCGATGCGACAGCGCAGGCGCTGTCAGCTGCGGGCGAATCCAGTGTGCAACTCGGATATGACGCATCTCTTTTCGGCGCCCCGTACGTCTCTCCTGATTGGTCACCTGCGGATGTTGCGTCTGGCGCAGTTGGCCCCGTGACGGCACTCATGGTCGATGGCGGTCGGATCTCTGTAGACATTGACCTGCGGGAGGAAGACCCAGCTGCGGCAGCAGCCCGGGCATTCGCAGGGCTTCTGAGCGAACGTGGCATCACGGTTACTGACATCACTGCTACTCAAGCCTCATCGGGTGCGCGGGAACTCGCGCGCGTTGAGTCTGCCCCCATTGCCGACCTTGTCACTCTCGATCTCACCAACTCCGATAACGATGTCTCGGAGGCGCTCGCTCATCTGGCTGGAGCCAAACTTTCTGGCGTAGGCACCTTTGCATCGGGAGCGCAGGCGACACTCGCAGCACTCACCGCGATGTCGATCTCCACCGATGGCGTAACTCTGCATGATGGAAGTGGCCTCTCCGCCAAAAACGCAGTGCCAGCTCTCGTGCTTGCTGAAGTGATGGCAGTGGCAGCCCGCGAGTCCTCTGAGTCGCGTCCGACTTTGTGGCCCCTTGGGCCCGGCCTTGCAATAGCTGGACTGACCGGCACGCTTAACGACAGATTCGCGTCATCGCCGGAAGGCTTCGGAATCGTGCGCGCAAAGACGGGCACTTTGGCCGATGTTTCCGCACTCACGGGCACGCTTCGTGATGTCGACGGGCGTGTCTTGGTCTTTGCTGTGCTGTCAAACGATGTGGCAGACATCTTTGCCGCTCGACCCACTCTCGATGCATTCGCAGCCGCTCTCGTGGCATGCGGATGCGGTAGCGCGTAGGGTCGCTGTATGGCTGAGCCCATTGACTGGGAACTGGCCGTTGCGACCGGTGTGCGCATGTACCCGCGAGGTCCGCGCATACCCAAGGATGAAGCCCTCGCTGCCGTCCAATCCTTGCGACTTTTAGCCGGTCAGGCAGTAGAACCAGTACGCGCGGTCACGGGACTGGTTGCAGCCTACGAGCCTGCCGACACAGTTGTCGTTGATCGACCTGCGTGGATCCGCTCGAATGTCAACGGTTTTGCAACTGTCGCCGGCCCGCTGCTTGAGCGACTACGTGAAGGACCTGAGGCGGTGCTCGCCGTCGGCAGCCGCGCGACAGCTGTGCAGATGGGTGCGGTTCTCGCCTGGCTGTCCGGCAAGGTCCTCGGTCAGTTCGAAGTGTTTGTTGCGCCAGGCAATCGTCAACGACTTCTACTTGTTGCGCCGTCTATCGTGTCGGCCGAACGCGCCCTTGACGTCAACTCCCACGACTTTCGGTTGTGGGTCTGTATGCACGAGGAAACCCATCGTGTGCAGTTCAGCGCAGTGCCCTGGCTTACTGATTACCTCGTCGAACAAGTACACGCCTTTATCTCCCTCGAAGAAGATGATCCAGGCTTGCTGAATCGGGTGATGGCAGCGAGTCGAGCCGTCTTAAGTGGTACGACGCGTAAGGGTCTGATCGAACTACTGCAGACCGATGCGCAACGCGCGATCCTCGACCGAGCTACTGCCCTCATGTCTCTTCTCGAAGGCCATGCCGATGTGGTGATGGATGAAGTCGGCCCAAGTGTGATCCCTTCGGTCGCGGTGATTCGATCGCGTTTTGATGCTCGTCGACATAATCCGGGCCAACTCGATGGGCTTTTGCGACGATTCCTAGGACTCGACGCGAAGATGCGGCAATACACAGACGGCGCACGATTCGTACGGGGTGTCGTCGATCGTGTGGGAATGGGCGGTTTCAATCAAGTGTGGCAATCCCCGACGAACCTGCCCACTCTCGAAGAGATTGCGAATCCGGCTTCCTGGACCAAGAGAGTCTGTTCATGAGCGAGGATGTACGCATCGCCGTGCGTCGATGTCTTGCGGATCTGCGAAGTTCCACAGTGCTCATCGCGTGCTCAGGTGGCGCTGATTCGTTAGCCCTTGCGCGATCAGTGGCTGCCGAAGCTCCTCGTGCGGATGTGCATGCTGTCGCAATCGTGGTGGATCACGACCTCCAAGAAGGCTCAGCGATAGTGGCTGAGCGAGCGGCGCAGAAGTGCCGTGATTTGGGCCTTGAAGCAGAGGTGGTGCGTGTCACTGTCGTGATGAGTGGTGATGGGCTGGAGGCGGCCGCACGCGAGGCGCGGTATGCGGCCCTGGATGCTGCGGCCGATCGGTGGGGCGCAGATGCAATCTTGCTCGGCCACACCATGGAGGATCAGGCAGAGACGGTGTTGATGCGATTGTCACGCGGGTCAGGGGCTCGCAGTCTCGCTGGGATTCCGGCTCAGTCGGGTCGGTTGCTGCGGCCGCTTTTGGGTGTTCCGCGTTCAACGGTGCGCGCATATGTGGCGGACCTTGACCCGTGGGAAGACCCGCATAATTTTGACCCCAACATGCTTCGGCCGCGCGTGCGCAGCGAGTTGCTACCGATGGTCACTGACGTTCTGGGCGCGGGTGCAATCGCGGGGCTGGCCCGAACTGCGAGCCTGTTACGCGCCGATTCGGAAGCTCTCGATGAGTGGACGGCGCGTGAATATGAGCGGCTAGCCATCCGCGCTGGCAGATGCATCGAATTCGATGTGCACGAGCTCCTTGGCCTTCCAGAGGCAGTGCGTACGCGGCTGATTCGGCTGGCCTGCCATGGCTGCGGTTGCCCGACGGGCTCGCTGGGCTTTGATCACATCTTCGTGGTGCACGGGTTTCTCGTCGATTGGCATGGGCAGGGCGCGGCAACCTTGCCGGGCGGGGTAACTGCGCAGCGCAGGTATGACAGGCTCTGTCTCACAGGGGACTGACCAGCCAAGAGGAGAAGCCGTGCTGCCCGAGGATGTTGGATCCGATCTTGCTCGAGTGCTTCTCACTGACGTACAGATCGACACCCGCATTCGCGAGTTGGCGATTGACGTCGCCAAGGACTACGAGGGCCGCGATCTGCTGCTCGTTGGAGTGCTCAAGGGCGCAGTGATGGTCATGGCGGATCTTTCTCGCGCGCTGGGACGCCATGCCCAAATGGACTGGATGGCGGTGTCGTCGTATGGCTCTGGTACGACGTCTTCAGGCGTGGTGCGAATCCTCAAGGACCTCGACACCGATATCGTGGGCCGGCACGTACTCATCGTGGAGGACATTCTTGACTCCGGGCTGACTTTGTCGTGGCTGGTGCGCAATCTCGGCTCGCGGGGCCCGGCCTCAGTGGAGGTCCTGACCTTGATGCGCAAGCCTGATGCACTCCGAGTCCCCCTCACGCCGAAGTACGTCGGCTTTGATATCCCCAATGAATTCGTGGTCGGGTATGGATTGGACTATGCGGAGCGTTATCGCAATCTGAGGGTCGTCGGGACCCTAGCCCCGCACGTCTACGGGGGCTAATGCCCGGGGGCGGAACCCCGGGAGCCGGTGTACCGTCATAGGGTCATTCTTTCGGGGGCCATTGGCCTCCCTTGAGTCAAGGAGGTCCGGGGCCCCGCCCCGAATCGATGAACGGCAGACGTTTCTTTAAAGGCCCGATCTTCTGGATCGTTATGGCCATCGTTCTCGTGCTGCTCGGATCCAGTCTGCTGTCCAACATTGGCGGGCCCGAGACAATTGACACCAGCGAGGCCGTTTCGGACATCAGCCAGAACAAGGTCGACTCAGCGACTCTCATTGACCGCGACCAAGTCCTCGAAATGACGCTGAAGGACGGCACGGACGTACGCACTCAGTACATCGTGGGTCAGGGCGTTGATCTCCAGAAGCTGCTGCAGTCCAAGGCCGATGCCGGACAACTCCCTGGTGGCTACACCGTCAAGGTCCCTTCCGAGAGCATTCTGGTCACCCTCCTCGTCTCTCTTCTTCCTATTGCCTTGATCATCCTGCTGCTGTTCTTCTTCATGAACCAGATGCAGGGTGGCGGCAACCGCATCATGAACTTCGGCAAGTCCAAGGCCAAGGCAGTGTCGAAGGACATGCCCAAGACAACGTTCGCTGACGTTGCTGGTGCGGATGAGGCGGTTGAGGAGCTCCAGGAGATCAAGGAGTTCCTCGACGAGCCGGCGAAGTTCCAGGCTGTCGGCGCCAAGATTCCTAAGGGCGTTCTGCTCTATGGTCCCCCCGGCACCGGAAAGACACTGCTCGCCCGCGCCGTCGCTGGCGAAGCTGGCGTTCCGTTCTTTTCCATTTCTGGTTCTGACTTTGTTGAGATGTTCGTGGGCGTCGGCGCAAGCCGCGTACGCGATCTCTTCGAGCAAGCGAAGACAAATGCACCGGCCATCATCTTCGTTGACGAGATTGATGCAGTGGGTCGTCATCGCGGTGCTGGCCTCGGCGGTGGCCACGATGAACGTGAGCAGACCCTCAACCAATTGCTCGTCGAAATGGATGGCTTTGACGTCTCGGGTGGAGTGATCCTGATCGCCGCGACCAACCGCCCTGACATTCTCGACCCGGCGCTCCTTCGCCCGGGCCGATTCGATCGTCAGATTGCCGTTGAGCGTCCAGACCTCACCGGTCGCTTCGACATCCTCAAGGTCCATGCCCGCGGGAAGCCGATATCCGGCGACATCGATCTGATGGCAGTGGCACGTCGCACACCTGGTTTCACCGGCGCCGATCTAGCTAACGTTCTCAACGAGGCCGCGCTCCTTACTGCTCGCTTCGGCAAGCAGTTCATTTCCGATGAGGAGATGACTGAGGCGATTGATCGTGTCATTGCCGGTCCGCAGAAGCGTTCGCGAGTCATGAGCGATCACGAGAAGAAGATCACCGCCTACCACGAAGGCGGGCACGCGCTAGTGGCCGCAGCCTTGCCGGGCAACGATCCCGTACACAAGATCACGATCCTGCCGCGCGGTCGGGCCCTCGGTTACACGATGGTGCTTCCTGAGTCTGAGCGCTATTCCACGACGCGTAGCGAGATGCTCAATCAGCTCGCCTACATGCTCGGTGGTCGCGCCGCTGAGGAATTGATCTTCCACGATCCAACAACTGGCGCCTCCAATGACATTGAGAAGGCGACAGCAGTCGCTCGTGCGATGGTCACGCAATTCGGCATGACTGAGCGACTTGGTGCAATTCGTTATGGCCAAGAGCAGGGCGAGGTTTTCCTCGGACGCGACATGGGACATGTCCGTGACTACTCCGAAGAGGTTGCTGCCGCGATTGACGAAGAGGTGCGTGTATTCATCGATGCCGCGCATCACGAGGCCTACGAGATTCTCGTCGACAACCGTGACATCCTCGACCGTCTTGTTTTGGAACTTCTTGAAAAGGAAACTCTCGACAAGGGTCAGGTTGAGGCGATCTTCTCCGATCTTCGCCTTCGCACCCCTCGCCCAGCGTGGACGGGTTCTGCTCGTCGGGTCCCCGATTCGCGCGGTCCCGTGCTGACCCCAGCGGAGATGAACGGATCCCATGTCTCCGACCACTCTGCAACCGCTACTGACGATCTCAACTAGAGGCTGTCGTGAGCGGCGATCTGAACCCCATCACCCTCGGCGATGAGCCGGTAGGCCCCTACGACGCCGATCGGGTTGAGCGGGCAGTCCGCGAAATTCTGATCGGTATCGGCGAGAACCCGGATCGTGATGGGCTCAAAGACACGCCCGCGCGTGTGGCACGTGCATATGCCGAGATGTTCGCGGGTATGCGCCAATCGGCAGAAGAAGTGTTAGCGACGACGTTCGACCTCGGTCACGAGGAGATGGTGCTGGTCAAGGACATCGAGGTGCATAGCGTCTGCGAGCATCACCTCGTACCTTTCCACGGTGTTGCTCATGTGGGCTATATCCCCAGTGCAGAAGGACGCATCACCGGCTTGTCCAAACTCGCTCGACTGGTTGACATGTACGCCAAGAGGCCCCAAGTCCAAGAGCGCTTGACGAGTCAGATTGCTGACTCGCTCGTGAAGATTCTGCGTCCACGAGGCGCGATCGTGGTGATGCAGTGCGAACACCTTTGTATGTCTATGCGCGGTATTCGCAAGCCCGGGGCCTCCACCGTGACGAGTGCAGTGCGCGGGTCGATGCGTGACCCCGCGACGCGCGCCGAGGCGATGTCGCTGATCGTGGGCTGACGATGCGTCGCCCTACTGGACTGCCCGCTTCCTTAGCCGCTCTTGAGCGGACTGCAGTCATGGGTGTCCTCAATGTGACGCCCGATTCGTTTTCCGACGGTGGTCGCTGGCTCAACTCTGGGACCGCGATAGCGCACGGGATGGAGATGCACTCGCAAGGTGCAGACATTGTTGATGTCGGCGGTGAGTCGACTCGCCCTGGCGCGGAGCGAGTTAGCGCGTCCGACGAACTTCGACGAGTCCAACCAGTCGTGGCGGCTCTGGTGGCAGCAGGTGTGCCAGTCAGCATCGACACCATGCGAGCCGAAGTCGCTGAAGCCTGCGTTTCGGCTGGCGCATGCATGGTCAATGACGTGAGTAGCGGGCTTGCCGATCCGCAGATGTTGCCGTACCTCTCCACAGTTGCTGTCCCAGTTGTCCTCATGCACTGGCGTGGGCAGAGTTCGCAGATGGACACTCTGGCGACCTACGCAGACGTCGTCCAAGATGTCGTCGCAGAACTTCACGCGCGAGTGCAGGCAGCAACTGCCTGTGGCATCGCTTCGGAGCGTATTGTCCTTGATCCCGGACTAGGGTTTGCCAAGACTCCTGCCCACAACTGGCAATTGCTCCAGTACCTTGACGTCTTGCTGGAGCCTAGATTTCCAGTGCTGATTGGTGCGTCGCGCAAGAGGTTCCTCGGCGAACTTCTTGCGGTAGGAGGCGAGCCGCGATCAATGAATGGACGTGACGATGCCACGAGTGCCATCACCGCCCTGATGGCCGCGCAAGACGTGTGGGGCGTACGAGTTCATGAGCCGCGAAGTTCACGCGACGCGGTTGAGGTAGTCACAGCGATGCGAGGCATACGATGACGGATTCCATCACGATAACCGGCCTGCGGGTTCGCGGATTCCATGGCGTCCTGGAGTCGGAGCGCCGCGATGGGCAGTACTTCATCATCGACGTTGTGCTAGGCGTCGACATTGCGCGAGCAGCCGCGACCGATGACCTCGCTGACACAGTCGACTATTCGCAAGTCTCTGAAATGATTCATGCGATCGTTAGCGGTGAGCCCGTGCAACTCATTGAGACTCTGGCCGAAAATTGCGCAACGGCCTGTTTGGATGTCAACGGGGTCACTAGCGTGACCATCGTGGTGCACAAGCCGCAGGCGCCTATAGCAGTCGAGTTTGCTGATGTCTCGGTCACGATCACGAGGACCCGGTGAATCCCTTCGTTGTCTCTGTTGGCGCGAATCTGGGCGACCGGGCAGCAGCGTTGCAGGGCGCACTTGATGGGTTGATGGCTACCCCTGGCGTCACAGTCACGGCTGTTTCGCGGGTCTACGAAACCGATCCTGTCGGTGGCCCAGAGCAACCCGCCTATCTCAACGCTGTGGTCGCGGGAGAGACAACTCTCAAACCTCACGAGTTACTCACCTGTGCACAGGCGATCGAGAGTGATTGGCATCGCACTCGCGAAGTGAGGTGGGGCCCGCGAACCCTGGACATTGACATCATCACGATGGGTACAGCGAAAGTAACCTCTGAGGTGCTGACGCTGCCGCATCCTCGAGCTCATGAGCGTGCATTCGTGTGCCGTCCGTTGCTTGATGTTGATCCATCGGCTCGTATCGGCGACCAGTCTGTAGCCGACCTCGTCTCGACGCTTTCGATGGATGGTGTGCGGCCGACTGACCTCGCTCTCGACGCTGGGTGGCTAGAACCATGAGGCCCACGCGCGTACGAATGCTCCTCATGCTCGTAGCGGTGACAGCGGCGACCGGTTGGGCGCTGGCTCAGGTCCTCACCACATTGACCGGCCGCGCACTTCCCGTGCCGTGGCTGGCTTCGGTGACGTTGCTGTCGTTGGCCGTAGCGCTGCTCATTTGGACACTTCTATGCCGCCCACGGCTGCCTCGACGCGATAAATCCGGTGACCTCATCAGGCCAACTAATCCGCTTCCACCTCTTCTTGCTGCCCGCACCGCTGCGCTGGCTATGGCGGCGTCGCGAGTGGGCTCGATTGTCGGAGGCCTGTACCTCGGCATACTGATCGGCGAGATTCCCAACGCCTCGACAGCGGCCGGGCGATCCACACTTCTCATCGCCGGCCTTGCCACGCTTGGTGCAGGGGTTATGGCTGTCGTTGGCATGTGGCTCGAAGTGATGTGTCGGTTGCCCCAGGATCCGCGCGACGATGCTAGAGACACTAGGCTGCGTCCATGAGCGACGTCGTGTATGAGGATCTGCCATTCGACGATTTGCGTCACCGAGCATTCAAAGTGGCTGAGCATCACCTAGACATTGGGTTCTTCACCGATCTCTTCTCCCACATGCCCGGAATGGCGGCGATCGAAGGCGAAGGCGGCGACCTTGGTTCTATCGGTGGAACTTTCATGGAGACGGTGCGCGCCGTCCGCGAGATGTTCGCCAACAAACTCGATCCCGACACTGAAGCGCTGCTGCGCGCGCGATTTTCGACGTACCTTCGCGAGCACGACGCCAAGTAGTTAGCGGTCTATATCGCCAGCGGCAAGGGCGAACGAAGCTATTGCAATCGGTAAGCCTGAGACGGTCGTTCCGGGCAGTGCGGCGGCAAGTGCCTGTAGGTTTCCGAATCCGCCTGAGCGGATCTTCAAGCGCCACGGAGCTGGCTCACCGTGTGAGACCAAGTGGTAGCCGTTGATCCCGGTCGGATTCTCCGTCCACACGTACGTCTCCCCTTCGGGCGCCCGAAGCACCTTAGGTAGGCGAACAGCAACCGGTCCTGATATCGAGCCGAGATAGTCGATGCAAGTGTCGATGATGTCCAAGGAGACGGGAATCTGTTCCACCATGACCTCAAAGCGCGCCAACGCGTCACCTCCGGGGTTCGTGATTACGCGCAACGGTAGACGGTCATATGCAAGGTAGGGATCATCTCTGCGCAGGTCTACGTCAAGTCCACTTGCGCGCGCGACGGGTCCTGATGCGCCCACAGTCGAAGCTGACTCTGCGGACAGAACCGCCACACTTCGCCAGGTGTCACCTTGGTCGCTCAGATCGCGCCGCAAGAGTGTGGCACACTCGCGAGTGGCCGCGACAAGGTGAGAAGTAGTCCGAAGCCAGTCATCGGTTACGTCCGTCGCGAGGCCACCCACTCGACAGATCATTGGATGCACGCGGTTACCGGTGTAGGTCTCTACGTGGTCAAGCCAACGTTCACGCAGCACGAGTGCAGAGTCTGCTTGGAGCGGGACGCCGACAAAAATCAAGGTCGACTGGATTCGGGTGATTTCACACAGCAACGTGCGCAGGAGGGTCGCTCGCTCGGGCACGCTGATCCCCGCGAGTTGCTCAACAGCCAGAGCCACACCCACTTCTGATCCGAAGGCGCCATGCCAATCATGTCGATCGGCCAGCATGATGATCTGCCGGTAGTCGCGCGCTTCGAAGAGTTTTTCTGCACCTCGGTGTAGCAAGCCAGGTAGCCCCTCGGCAGCGGTAATGACCTCGCCGTCAAGAGTCAACCTCAGACGCAGTCCGCCGTGGCTAGTCGGATGTAGATCACCGAGATCCAAGGTGATGTCCGCGCTATCGCTTCCGGGTCCGACGGCGACGGTGACGTGGCTACTCACGAGGTCATCGTGGCATGTCGAGGTGGCGATCCTGCGTGATGCTCTAGCCAAGTGAAATTCCCGAGGCCGTTGGCGGCTCGCAAGGTGGCAAGTCGCCCCTTGGCGCGCAGACGCACAAGGGGGTCATCTGGGAGGCGTACGTGCTCCAAGGCTTCTCGCTGCGAACGCATGCGACGCCGTGCCCGGGGAGACACATCAGCCAACGCGTCGACAGCCACGTGTGCAGTGACGTTGCAGCCTCCATCGGGAATGGGTGCGACGCGACGGCCCGAGACGTAGCCAGCGAGGCTTCCTTGCGAATCACGGGTTTCGCGTGTGTGTGCGTAGTCGACCATGAGCGCGACACCTTCAGTGACGAGGCCTATACACGTACGCCAGGCATCATCGCGAGTGATCCCCACCTCTGCCCGGCTTCCGGGGTGGGCGATGGGCCACCACGTGTCGAGCCAGTCGATGCCGCGCTCATCGAATCCGAAGTCACGGGTCGCAGCTGGATCGTCAAGTGCCGGTCCAAGTGATTCCTTTCCAGACTTTGCATCAACCAGTACAAGTCGTCGCGCGCCTCGATCGTCGACCTCCACCACTTCGCAGGGAATGTCATCGAGCCATTCATGTGCGATGAGCAGGCCGCGGATGCCGTGCGGGAAAATCTCATTCAGGCAGGTGCGTGCATCTCCTACGACAGTGACGACATCTGGAGTTTCTGCTGCTCGGACGTCGACGAGAGTGCATGTCAGAAGTGCGGGGTCACGACCTGACTCGATCCATGCTGCACGCATTGCTGAGAGAAGGTGTCCGTCTCCGCCTCCCACATCGACGATCTGTAGAGCCTCTGACGTCGTATGCGCGTCTAGCAACACAAGGAATGCCGGACCGATGATATCTGGATAAGACGTACTGGTTCGGAAGTGGTCGGCGGGCTTCTCGCGCGAATAGAACTCGAGATTCGCTCGTTCCCAAGCGCTACGCCACGTCTCCATATCGGTCACTGTAGAGGCGGCGTACAGTGCCTTTCCATGAGCGAGTTCGTGGACGCGCCGCCGCGGCTAAATGTAGGTGTCATTGGCACCGGGCGAGCCGGATCGGTGCTGGGGGCCGCACTTCGACGTGCTGGCCATCCGGTTGTAGCTGCGCATGGAGTCTCTGATCTCTCCCGAGTTCGTGCCGAGGCACTGTTGCCTGGTGTCGAACTCACTGACCCGCTCACTGTCATTGAGCGCGCCGATCTGGTGTTGCTCACTGTTCGGGACGATGCGCTCGAGGAAGTCGTGCATGGGCTGGCAGTGCAAGGCGCAATACGCGCAGGTCAACTATTCATGCATGCATCGGGTCGCTATGGCGTCGACATCCTCGATGCAATTACTCGCTGTGGAGGGCTGCCGTTGGCCCTGCACCCAGTGATGACGTTCACCGGAACTTCGATCGACCTCACGCGCCTTGACGGGTGTCCATTCGGAGTGACTTCTCCGGATGCGTTGCGTCCTATCGCAGAAGCGCTCGTCGTGGAGATGGGTGGAGAGCCGGTATGGGTCCCGGAGCAATCGCGCGCGCTGTATCACGCGGCCCTCGCGCATGGCTCAAATCACCTGATGGCGCTTGTGGCGCAAACTTTAGGTGTTCTGGCTGAGGCAAAGATCGAAGAGCCAGCTCGATTGGTCGGCCCATTGCTGCATGCCTCGTTGGATAACACTCTGCGTATGGGGGACCAGAGCCTCACCGGACCGGTTGCCCGTGGAGATGCTCGGACCGTTCAGGCACACCTGGACGTCCTTCGACAGATGTCACCAGAGGTGCTGACCACGTATATTGCTCTCGCACGCACCACTGCCGATCGCGCACTAGCGGCAGGCGTGCTCCGTGCAGAGGGAGCCCAGGCACTTCTCGAAGTGCTTTCCGACGAGGAGGCGAGATGACTGCATTAGCGCCGGACCCCCGTGTGCTCGCAGATAATCTCGCCCAAGTGCCACGGGCAGTCGTGATGACCATGGGAGCCCTTCACGAAGGTCACGCGCGACTTCTTGATGCGGCTCGAGAGAGCGTGGGTCCAAGCGGACAGGTAGTTGCAACAATTTTTGTCAATCCACTGCAGTTCGGTGAAGGCGAAGATTTCGATCGTTACCCGCGGACCTTCGAGGCAGATTTAGCGCTGTGTGAAGCGCGCGGAGTTGATGTTGTCTTTGCGCCATCCGTGGAGCACATGTACGCCGATGACCACGTCACCATCGACCCCGGTCCGATTGCCCACATTCTCGAAGGTGCACAGCGACCAGGTCACTTCACCGGAGTGCTCACGATCGTGGCGAAGTTCTTGCATCTCACCAAGGCAGATTTCGCCTTGTTCGGAGAGAAGGACTATCAACAACTCACCGCAATTCGCATGATGGTGCGAGCCTTGGATTTCCCGGTTGAAGTAGTGGGTGTCCCTACGGTGCGTGAAGGTGACGGGTTGGCCATGAGCAGCCGCAATCGGTACCTCAGCGACGCGGAGCGAGCAGCGGCCGTGGTAGTACCGCGCGCCTTGGGCGCCGGAGCGGCCGTTGCCTTGACCGGTGCGGATGCTAACGAGGTCCTGCAGGTGACGCGCGATGTATTGGCGCAAGAACCACTCGCGTCGCCTGATTACATATCACTCACGGATCTCAATCTTGGGCCAGCTCCCACGTCAGGTTCGGCACGGTTGTTAACTGCAGTCCGATTTGGTAAAACGCGGTTGCTCGATAACGTGGGTTTTGTGCTCGGCGGTAGTGCGTGACCGCAACCTCGCGCCTGGTGGCATCTTCGCCGGGCTGGACGCAGCGCGCCGACGTGATTGTCATCGGCTCGGGTGTTGCTGGCTTGACTTCCGCCTTGCATGCGCGTGCGCTCGGCCTCAAGGTGCTGCTCGTCACCAAGGCGCGAGTGGATGAAGGTTCGACGCGCTGGGCGCAAGGGGGCATTGCCGCGGCTCTTTCAGAAGACGACTCGCCAAGTGATCACTTGCGTGACACTCTCGAGGCAGGCGCTGGATTGTGCGATGTCGACGCTGTTGAAGTCCTCGTCACTGAAGGTCCGCAGGCTGTACGCAGTTTGATTGCGCTCGGCGCAAAATTCGATCTCGATCCATCGGGCGCTATCGCGTTGACTCGCGAAGGGGGCCACCTCCGCGATCGCATTGCACATGCGGGTGGTGACGCAACTGGCGCCGAGATCTCGCGTGCACTCGTTGCTGCGGTGGCTCGCGCAGGAATCGAGGTAGTCGAACAGGCGCTCGTCCTTGATCTCCTTCGAGATGCAACTGGTGCGGCGCAAGGAGTCACCCTGCACGTCATGGGTGCAGGCCAACGTGACGGAGTGGGTGCAGTTTTGGCCCCGGTCGTCATTTTGGCTACTGGCGGATTTGGTCAGGTCTACTCGCAAACGACCAATCCGTATGTTTCGACCGGAGATGGGGTTGCGCTTGCGCTGCGTGGCGGCGCAGACGTTGCCGATCTTGAATTCGTGCAATTCCATCCCACGGTCATGTGGCTCGGACCAGAGGCGCGTGGGCAGCAGCCACTGATCTCGGAGGCTGTGCGCGGCGAAGGGGCCGTACTCCGAGACTGTGACGGCGTGCGGTTCATGGAGGGGCAACATCCACTAGCCGATCTTGCTCCGCGCGACGTCGTAGCCAAGGCCATCATGCGACGTATGCGCGAGACTGGAGCGCCACACGTGTGGCTCGATGGCCGCGCTCTGGGTGCGGCGCAGTGGGCAGCCCGATTCCCCACAATTTTTGCGTACTGCCAGGACCACGACATTGATCCGGCAACCGACCTTATCCCGGTAGCACCGGCCGCTCACTACGTCTCTGGTGGCGTGCGCACTGACCTGCGTGGGCGTTCTAGTGTCCCTGGCCTGCTCGCCTGTGGTGAAGTTGCTTGCACCGGTGTTCACGGCGCCAACCGGCTCGCTTCCAATTCGCTTCTTGAGGGACTGGTCTTCGCTGAACGCATCGGTGAACTTCTCGCAGAGGGCATTCCAGAAGTCCGAGATCCTGTTGCGTCCAATGGGCGCTCAGTTGCGCTTATCGCAGATCGCCAACGTCGTGATCTGCAGAGCACGATGACTGACGATGCGGGTGTCCTCCGGAGTGCCAGCTCGCTCGAAGATGCGCGAATCCGTTTGGCGAGTATGACCGCCGATGGATCCGCTTGCACTGAGGACTGGGAGACGACAAACCTGCACGCTCTTGCGAGCGTTCTTGTGGCGCATGCGCTCGAACGACAGGAAACCCGAGGTTCTCATTGGCGGGAGGATTTTCCAGAGCGAGACGATGCGAGTTGGCGGATTCATCTCGTCTCGCACATGGACCCCGACGGAAAGTTACACACGCGCCGTGAAAGCGTGAGGGCATGATCACGTCGGAGGTCCGGGATGGGCTGCTAGGGGCAGGGCTAGACCCTGCCTACGTGATGGACCTCGTCGCACGCACGATCGCGGAAGATCTCGATGGGGGAGTTGACGCAACCTCGGTAGCGACAATCCCTGCGGAGCAGCGCAGCACTCTTGACTTCGTGAGTCGAAGCACCGGAACCGTCGCCGGCGTTTGGGTGGGAGCCGCAGTCTTTGCCTATCTTGATTGCAGCGCGATTCGTGTGGTTCTTGATGATGGAAGCCGAGTCGTACGCGGCGACACGATCTTGAGTGTGTCGGGGCCGACGCGCACGCTACTTCTTGGCGAGCGCACCGCGTTGAACCTCATGTGTCATCTATCTGGTGTTGCCACTGCGACCTCCCAGTGGGTCGATGCAATATCGGGCACCAATGCGAGAGTCCGTGACACACGCAAGACCACGCCTGGCATGCGTGTATTGGAAAAGTACGCCGTTCGTTGCGGCGGAGGTGTTAACCACCGGATGTCTCTGTCAGACGCTGCTCTGGTCAAGGACAATCACGTGCTCGCAGCGGGCGGCGTTGCGGAGGCTTTCCGGCGGGTCCGCGAAGAGTTTCCCTCCCTCGCAGTTGAAGTCGAAGTTGACTCGCTCGCCGAACTCGAGGAGGCCTTGCAGGCGGGTGCCGACTTGATCCTGCTCGACAACTTCACGACCGAGCAGATGCGTGAGGCCGTACGACTGACCGAGGGACGATCCTTGCTCGAGGCGTCTGGTGGCTTGACGATCGATGTCGCCGGTGACGTGGCCGCAACGGGTGTCGACTACCTTGCGGTGGGTGCCTTGACGCACTCGGCTCCGGTGCTGGACATTGGTGCGGACCTTCGTCCCGAGGAGGACTGATGCTGCTCGCGATCGACATTGGCAACACCAACACCGTCCTTGGCCTCTTCGATGGTGAAGACCTGCTGTGTGATTGGCGCATTAAGACCGATGCACAGAGGACCGGTGACGAGATGGTGCTCGTCATGCGCGGGCTCCTGGCTGATCAGCCGAAGGTCACCGGCATCGCGCTGTGTTCGACCGTGCCCGCTGCATTGCGAGAGATGCGCGTCATGCTCGATCGGTACTTCGACGACATTCCACGAGTCATCGTCGAGCCCGGCACCAAAACGGGTGTTCCAATTCTTACTGACAACCCCAAGGAGGTGGGTGCCGACCGCATCGTCAACACGATCGCTGCGCACCACCTATTTGGTGGGCCATCGATCGTTGTCGACTTCGGCACTTCGACCAATCTGGATGTCGTGTCAGCCTCTGGCGAATTTCTCGGTGGGGCCCTGGCTCCGGGCATTGAGATCTCCCTCGACGCGCTCGCTGCGCGTGCAGCTCAATTGCGCAAGGTCGAGTTGGTGGTCCCGCGCTCGGTGATCGGACGCAACACAGTAGAGGCCCTGCAGTCGGGTGTCCTGTATGGATTCGCCGGTCAGGTCGACGGACTTGTTGATCGAATCCGTGAAGAACTTGGTGAGGTGAAGGCAGTTATCGCCACGGGCGGGCTGGCCGGCATCGTCGTGCCCGAGTCCCGCACCATCACGGCGCACCGACCCGATCTGACGCTGGTTGGCCTTCGACTCGTGTTTGAGAAGAACGTCGACGCCATCGCCTGAGGCCCGACGGCTAGGCTTGCTCTTCATGAGTACCGACGAGACGATTGAGCCTCTCGAGGATGACCTCCCTGAGCAGATGCGAATTCGTCAGGACAAGCGCGCGCGCCTGATCGAGTCAGGCAAGGCTGCCTATCCCGTCACTGTGCCGGTCACTCATGCGATCGGCGATATCCGCTCGTCCTACCCAGACCTCGTTGCCGGAACTGAGACCGGCGAAATCGTCGGGATTGCCGGTCGGGTGATGTTCGTTCGCAATACCGGTCGGCTCGCGTTCGTCCTATTGCGTGCCGGTGATGGCTCAGAGATCCAAGGGATGCTCTCGGAAGCGGTAGTCGGTCCTGAGGCTCTCGAAGACTTCAAGCACTTTGTAGATATCGGCGACCACCTCTATCTCCATGGCGAAGTCATCTCCTCAAAGCGTGGCGAACTTTCGGTCATGGCCGATGAGTGGCAGATGGCGGCCAAGGCCCTGCGTCCCCTTCCGGTGGCCCATAAGGCTCTGAGTGAAGAGAGTCGCGTGCGTCAGCGCTATGTCGACCTGATCATGCGGCCGGAGGCACGCGCTAATGCGCGCACACGCGTGTGGGCTGTCGCCAGTCTGCGCAGCAGCCTGATGGATCGCGGCTTCCTCGAAGTCGAGACGCCCATACTCCAGACGATGCACGGTGGAGCGACGGCCCGTCCATTCGTCACGCGCTCCAATGCATTCGACCTTGAGTTGTTCATGCGTATCGCTCCGGAGCTCTTCTTGAAGCGTGCAGTGGTAGGTGGGCTGGACAGCGTCTTCGAAATTAATCGCAACTTCCGCAATGAAGGGTCGGATTCGAGTCATTCGCCAGAGTTCGCAATGCTCGAGGCTTATCTCGCCTACGCCGACTATCACGACATGGCTCGCCTGACTCGTGAACTAATCCAAGAGGCAGCGATCGCAGTCTGTGGCTCAACGAAAGTCACGCATTTCGATGGCTCCGAACATGAACTTGGTGGCGAATGGCCCATGGTTTCTATGTATCCAGCGATCTCCACAGCTGTCGGTTGCGAAGTTTCACCGACAACATCTCGCGACGAACTCGTGACTTTGTGCAAGGCCGCGGGCATTTCGGTCGATCCGCTGGCAGTTGCCGGCAAGCTCGCTGAGGAGCTCTTCGAACATCACGTAGCCCCGAATTTCCAGGGCCCCACTTTTGTCATCGATTTCCCTATAGACACCTCGCCGCTGGTGAAAAACCACCGCAGTATTCCGGGTGTGGTGGAGAAGTGGGATCTTTACATCGATGGGTTCGAACTCGCTACGGGCTACTCGGAGTTGAATGATCCGGTCATTCAACGCGAGCGACTCGTTGAGCAGTCACGACTCGGCGAGCGTGGTGATGTCGAAGCGATGCGTCTCGATGAGGACTTCCTCCGAGCTCTTGAGCACGGTATGCCTCCGCTGGGAGGCATCGGCATGGGAGTCGATCGCCTGCTGATGGCGCTCACTGGTCTCGGCATTCGGGAGACGATCCTCTTCCCCTTAGTTAAGCCGGAGCAGCGATGAGCGTGGTGACTGTGCGCAGTGCGCGCACCACTGATGTCATGAAGATCAGGCAGTTGGTGGATACGTATTCCGCCGAACGTCGGCTTCTGAGCAAGGACACCGTTGCGTTGTACGAAGACGTCCAGGAGTTCCTTGTGGCCGAATGCGACGGGGAAGTTGTCGGCTGCGGCGCGTTGCATGTGATGTGGGAAGACCTCGCAGAAGTCCGCACGATGGCTGTAGATCATGAGCATCGCCGCAAGGGTGTGGGCTCAGCAGTGCTGGTAGCGCTGCTTGACCGCGCGCGCGAACTGGGCGTGGGTCGGGTGTTCTGCCTCACCTTCGAAACCAACTTCTTCGCGTTACACGGGTTTGCGCCGATAGAGGGCACCCCGGTTGATCCCAAGGTCTACGAGCAACTTCTGCGCTCATACGACGTCGGCGTCGCAGAATTCCTCGATCTGGAACGCGTTAAGCCCAACACTTTGGGCAATACGCGCATGCTCGTCGTCCTTAAGTAAGTGTCGGTGGTCCTTGTGCTGGCGGGTCGGAGTGGGACTCACGTGTGAGTCGGTCGGTGAAGGTGAGTCGGAAATTCGGGTCTCCGGACAGAGTCCACCCGCGGTCGTGAATCGTGTGGTGATGGTGGCTGCAGAGTCCGACGAGATTGTCAGTAGTTGTGCTACCTCCGTGTTGCCAATAGACGATGTGATGGATCTCGCGAATCGCGTGGTGGCATCCGGGGAATCTGCATCGACCGCCATCTCGGATAGTGATCGCCTTGCGCATCGGTTGTGAGATGACACGCTCTTGTGCCGATATCGCGTCAAGGTGCCCCCGTGGATCGAGAAGCAGTAGTTGACGCACCGAATCGCAGGCGAGACGACGCACGGCCCGTGCAGACACAGGAGTGACCTGCTGCCCGGTGAGTGAGGTGATCCAGCCCGGAGCGGAGGCGCCATGGGCGATCAGCGACTCAGAATCGATAGTGACTTGCACAACGGGTCGCGCACCGCCTACGTCAGGCAGCTTCGCATCACCGGCGGCTGAGGCTGCCGCATCAAGGATGAGTGCAAGAGCATCGACGTTAACGGCGCTCAATCGTCGCTCAGACTCTTCTGCCGCACTCGTGCGAGCCTTGTCCCGTGCTGCTACGAGGGAGTTGATCAATTGTTGACCGATCTCGGGAGGAAGCAGGCCGTTGACTACAACAAATCCGTCGATCGTCGCGGAGGCATGCAAGCCGACGTCGCGCCTGCGGCGCTTGGACTCCGCATCGTCCATTGCCTCGGGGTCGATCTCACATAATTTCGCGAGCAGGACTCGGGAGAACGTCGCGGGATCGAGTTCCTTGGCCACCTCGACCAGGCCCGCCTCACAGTGAGTCAGCGCCGCCGAGACTCGGGGGAACCGGTCGTGCGACTCAACCAAGGCGCGCACGTGCGCGAGCGACACGAGCCCCTGGCGCCATGCGGCACCCATCAGCGGCACCGCCAACATCCACTCGCCGTGCTCGAAGATTCGCCGTGCACTCGCGAGTGATTCATTTGTACGTGAACGCACCCAAGACGCGCCGTTGCGAAAACCTGCTTCTGCGAAGGCATTGCCACCGGACACTCGAGCCGCAACCTCGCCCTTCAGCGCGGTGATGCGACGCTCCACTGCGACCAGTGAAAGCAACGTGTCGGCGATTGCATCGTCTTGGGCCCACCCCATCGCGTCGCCGCCCACCGCATCGGCGAGGGCATCCACGGCGAGCTCGAGCGCAGTACGTGCCATGACCAAGGAGGTCAGGCGGGGCGCGCCGGGGGCGACGGACACGGAATGGCTCCAATGACGTGGAAAACGGGAGGGACGCAGGCCGCAACCGGCCCATCGCATTTAGTCCGCCGGGACTGTGACCCGACTCCACTTCCGCGCCCCGGGGAACTACTAGTCCCGATCCGGCCCGGCGCCATTGACTCTTGCTGCCCCGCCCAACGGCGGCGACCAATCAACGACTCATCACTAGATCATTCATATTAACCGTACACCAGTACTAAAGTCAAGTATTTGTGCAAAGAATTTTTTAAAAAATCCCGTGTCGAGATCGGTGTCAATTCCTCGGTCGGTTCCCCGCTCCAGGCCCATCCAGCATTCGGGAATGCCCGAGGGGGTCAAGAGGGTTAGCATCTAAGCAGGCCAAACCCTCCAGTGGTTCGGTTGAAGGAGAGTGACATGTTCGAGAGGTTTACCGACCGCGCCCGTCGTGTTGTCGTCCTGGCTCAAGAAGAGGCCCGGATGCTCAACCACAACTACATCGGCACTGAGCACATCCTGCTCGGGCTGATCCATGAGGGCGAAGGCGTTGCTGCCAAGGCGCTTGAGAGCCTCGGTATCTCGCTGGAGGCCGTGCGCCAGCAGGTCGAGGAAATCATCGGCCAGGGCCAGCAGGCGCCCAGCGGACACATTCCCTTCACCCCGCGCGCGAAGAAGGTCCTCGAGCTCTCGCTGCGTGAGGCGCTTCAACTCGGTCACAACTACATCGGCACTGAGCACATCCTGCTTGGACTGATCCGCGAAGGCGAAGGCGTCGCCGCGCAGGTTCTCGTCAAGCTCGGTGCAGATCTCAACCGCGTACGTCAGCAGGTCATCCAGTTGCTGTCGGGTTACCAAGGTGGCAAGGAGCCGGCCAATGCTGGTGGACCCGCCGAAGGCACTCCGTCAACTTCACTCGTACTCGATCAGTTCGGTCGCAATCTCACCCTCGCTGCGCGCGAAGGCAAGCTCGATCCGGTCATCGGACGCGAGAAAGAGATTGAGCGCGTGATGCAGGTGCTCTCACGTCGTACCAAGAACAATCCGGTCCTGATCGGTGAGCCTGGCGTTGGCAAGACTGCAATTGTCGAAGGTCTTGCGCAGGACATCGTGGCGGGCGAGGTCCCCGAGACGCTAAAGGACAAGCAGCTCTACACACTCGACCTCGGTGCGCTCGTCGCTGGAAGTCGCTACCGCGGCGATTTCGAGGAGCGTCTGAAGAAGGTCCTCAAGGAGATTCGCACTCGCGGCGACATCATCTTGTTCATCGATGAGATGCACACACTCGTCGGTGCAGGTGCCGCAGAAGGCGCAATCGATGCAGCAAGCATTCTCAAGCCGATGCTTGCTCGTGGTGAGCTCCAGACCATTGGTGCCACGACTCTTGACGAATACCGCAAGTACGTCGAGAAGGACGCTGCGCTCGAGCGTCGCTTTGCGCCGATTCAGGTTGCAGCGCCAGATGTCAAAGACACCATTGAGATTCTCAAGGGTCTTCGTGATCGCTACGAGTCGCACCACCGCGTCTCGATCACAGACGGTGCACTCGCTGCCGCTGCGCGACTATCTGATCGCTACATCTCCGATCGCCAGCTGCCAGACAAGGCCATTGACCTCATCGACGAGGCAGGTTCACGCCTTCGCATTCGTCGGATGACAGCACCGCCGGATCTGCGCGAGTTTGATGAGCGCATCGCGAATACTCGTCGCGAAAAGGAATCTGCAATCGACTCGCAGGACTTCGAAAAGGCCGCGTCTCTTCGTGACGATGAGAAGCAGTTGCTAGCTGAGAAGGCGCAGCGCGAGCGCGAGTGGAAGGCGGGCGATCTCGACATCGTTGCCGAGGTTGATGAGCGTCTCATCGCCGAAGTGGTCGGACTCATGACGGGCATCCCTGTCACGGAGTTGTCGGAGGACGACGCTCAGCGCCTGCTGCGCATGGAGGACGAACTTCATAAGCGCTTGATCGGCCAGGAGCAGGCAGTCAAGGCGCTGTCCAAGGCCATTCGACGCACTCGTGCCGGCCTGAAGGATCCCAAGCGTCCGTCCGGCTCATTCATCTTCGCTGGCCCTTCGGGCGTCGGCAAGACCGAACTGTCCAAGGCGCTCGCTGAGTTTCTCTTCGGCGACGAAGATGCGCTTATCGCCCTCGACATGTCCGAATACGCCGAGAAGCACACCGCATCGCGCCTGTTCGGTTCCCCGCCCGGCTACGTCGGCTACGAAGAAGGCGGCCAGTTAACGGAGAAGGTCCGTCGCAAGCCGTTCTCTGTCGTGCTCTTCGATGAGGTCGAGAAGGCTCACCCGGACATCTTCAACTCGCTGTTGCAGGTGCTCGAGGAGGGTCGTCTCACCGATGCGCAGGGTCGCGTCATCGACTTCAAGAACACTGTCATCATCATGACGACTAACCTCGGCAGTCGTGACGTGTCTAAGGGCGTTCTGCTCGGCTTCGCGCCGGAGAACGACGACGTCAACGCGTACGAGCGCATGAAGATCAAGGTGCAGCAGGAGCTCAAGCAGCACTTCCGCCCTGAGTTCCTCAACCGCATCGACGACACGATCGTCTTCCACCAGCTCACCGAGGAAGAGATTGTCAAGATCGTTGATCTGATGGTCGCGCACCTTGATGATCGCCTAAAGGAACGCGATATCGATTTGGAGTTGACCACTGCGGCTCGTCTGGAGTTGGCGACTCGTGGTTATGACCCGGTGATGGGTGCACGTCCGCTTCGTCGCACTCTGCAGCGCGAGCTTGAGGACACGCTGAGCGAGAAGATGCTCTTCGGCGAAATCAAGGCTGGCAGCATCGTTGTTGTGGATGTCGTGGGCGAAGGTGCGGATCGAGAGTTCACTTTCACCACCACGGAGAAGATGGCTCTGCCTGACTCACCGCCAGTGGAGATAGCGGGTCAAGACTAAGTAGTTGCACGAAGGGCTGGACTCCCTCGCTCATTGCGGGAGAGTCCAGCCCTTCGTCGTCTCTATGATCAAGCCGTCTGACACAAGCCCGCCCAATGCGCGCAAACGTTGCGCCTCGTCCGGCCACACGTGTTCGACGGAGAGAACTGCCGCATGTGACTCTCGTAGTGCAGCCATGATCAATCCGCGTACTTGTCGATCGCTTCCAGTGAACTTTGCCTGCTGTCGAGGACGCTCCCCAGTTGGGCTGCCTGCGTTTAGCCAACTGCAGTCCTTAGCAATCGGGCAATCGCCACATTTGGGTGAGCGCGAGGTGCACACCAGCGCACCGAGTTCCATGACCGCCGCTGACCAACGTGCCGCCGCGCCATGGTCCCGTGGCAGGAGTGATTCGGCGAGCGCGCGCTCTGCGGCCGTCGTGGCCGGAGTGGGGTGCTCGACGCCATCGATCACTCGGTGGAAGACCCGCCGCACATTTACATCCAGCACCACGCTGCGCTGCCCAAAGGCGAAGGCCAGAACAGCGGCTGCGGTGTAGTCCCCGACGCCGGGCAGCCTCCGCAATTCCTCGTAGGTGTCGGGAACCTCGCCCGCGAACTCGGCCACGATCGCCCGTGCGGCCGCGTGTAGGCGAATGGCGCGCCGTGGGTAGCCAAGTCGGCCCCAAGCTCGCAGTGCGTCTGCTTGGCTCGCCTGCGCCAGCGCAGCGGCGTTTGGCCACCGCTCGAGCCAGACCTGCCACACCGGTAGGACCCGGTCCACCGGGGTCTGCTGGAGCATGAACTCACTGACTAACACGCCCCACGGGGTGGTGGATCTCCACGGCAGGGGCCGCTCATTTCGGTCGAACCACTTCACGATGGCCCGACGAAACTCGGCTGCGACAGGAGGCATGCGGCAGATCGTGCCACGTGTCAGCCTGACGGACAGTACGGTGCTGCCATGAGCTTTATGGAGCCTGTGGGGCCGCTGCCCCCTGGCGTGTACTGGCGCCGCCGACTCGTGGTGGTCGTCGTCGCGGTGCTCGTGGTCATCTTCCTGTGGTGGCTGGTCGCGGGCCGCTCGAGTGGTGGTGGCGGAGTGACTCCGACACCAGCCCCGACCAACAGCGTCACTCCTGCTCCCTCGCCCACCTCAACGCCAACAACGACCCCGAGCCCGACTTCGACAGACAACGCCCCCAAATGCCCCGATACCGCGATCAAGGTGTCCGTCCTCGCCGATCCGGCGTCTAGTCCGGTCGGATCCGAGATCAAGTTCACGCTGGTCATCACTAACACCTACGCGTCGCCGTGCAAGCGTGACGTGGGCGCTGGCGCCAATGAGCTTCAAGTCGTCTCGGCAAGCACTGTGCAGTGGAGTAGCGACGACTGTAATCCGAGC
>WLOK01000159.1 GCA_009699315.1 Actinomycetota bacterium | reverse complement strand
GTGGCATCAAGGCATTTGTGAAATTGATCCGTGACGCTGCTGGCGTCTAGCGTCCGGTGAACTCCGCCTTACCGGCGCCATTCTCCACAAACGAGTTCATCCCGATCGTGCGATCTTCCGCGCCAAACAGTGCGGCGAAGTGAATGCGCTCAATGGCCAATCCTGAGTTGAGATCGACCTCAAGGCCCTCATCGATCGCGCGCTTGGCGGCGCGCAGTGCGAAAGGCGCGCCCTTCGCGAGTTGTTGCGCGAGAGTCATGGCTTCGGCATAAACGTCCTCAGGGGCCACCATCCGGTCGATGAGCCCGATTCGCACACACTCCTCCGCTTCGACAAAGCGACCGGTGAAACACATCTCCTTCGCACGGGACGGCCCCACCAGACGACTGAGTCGCTGTGTGCCGCCCGCGCCAGGAATGACTCCGAGCAGGATTTCTGGTTGGCCAATCTTGGCGTCGTCACCCGCGATACGGATGTCGCAAGTCAGCGCCAGTTCACAGCCCCCGCCGAGGGCGTATCCAGTTACGGCAGCGATCGTGGGCTGTGGGATCTCTGCCACGGCGGTGAATGCCGCCTGCAGAGCCGGAGCCTCCTGCAGTGCAGTCTGGTAATCCCACTGCGCCATCTCCTTGACATCCGCACCGGCTGCGAAGACCTTGGGCCCGCCGTAGACCACGACCGCCCGGATCGCGAAATTCGCTGAGACCTCACGTGCAGCGGACGCAATCTCCTCCTGCATCTGGCGCGAGAGTGCGTTCATCTTGGGTCGATCGAGGCGAATGGTGGCAACCGCACCATCGATCTCGATCCGGACAAACTCGCGCTCACTCACCGGTTGCCTCCAGGCTTGTAGATGGGGGTTCTTGCGTCGAGCAGCCTAGCCAACCCCCTGCGATAGCGTGCCTAGGTGATCCATCCACGGCCCGGAGACTGGGATCCCCTCGGTGTGCACCTCATTGAGGGCGGTGCCAATGTGGCGGTGTGGGCTCAGGGCGCTGACGCCGTCGAACTCTGCGTGTTCTCAGGCGGTACCGAGCAGCGCATCGCGCTCCCTGACCAGACGTACGGAGTCTTCTCCGGTCACATTCCAGACCTCTCCGCTGGCACCGAGTACGGATTCCGCGTGCACGGACCTTGGGATCCACTGCGCGGGGCACGATGGAACCCTGCCAAGTTGCTCGCAGACCCGTATGCCCGGGCGATAAGTGGACGTCTGACCCTCCACGAAGCGATTTTTGGTCACGCTGACGGCAACGATCTCGAGATCAGCAATCTGGACTCTGCGCCCTACGTGCCGCGCAGCGTCGTGGTGGACGGGCACTTTGACTGGGAAGGTGACCAGCCACTCGGCACTGCCTGGAGTGACACCATCATCTACGAGACGCACGTCAAGGGCGCGACAGCCCGTCACCACGACATTCCGGAGCATCTCCGCGGCACCTACGCCGGTCTGAGCCACCCCGCTTTTGTCAACCATCTGACTCATCTCGGCGTCAGCGCCGTCGAGCTCATGCCCGTACATCATTTCGTCGATGAAGTACACCTCATGCATGACGGATTGACCAACTACTGGGGCTACAACACGCTCGGCTACTTCGCGCCGCATGCTGCGTACTCATCTCGCGGTGAGCGGGGCGGGCAAGTCACGGAATTCAAACAGATGGTTAAGGATCTTCACCGCGCTGGACTAGAAGTGATCCTCGACGTCGTCTACAACCACACCTGTGAAGCGGGACAAACTGGCCCCACACTCGCTTTCCGCGGGCTCAATAACACCGGCTACTACCGCACTCTCAACGGCGGCCGCGACTACGACGACGTGACGGGTTGTGGCAATACGCTGAATGCCGGCGCACCACACATCCTGCACATGATTACCGACTCGCTGCGGTACTGGGTCGAAGAAATGCACGTAGATGGATTTAGGTTCGACCTCGCCTCCGCTCTGACTCGCGATAATGCAGGCGTCGACTTGCAGGGGCGTTTCATCGCCGCCATCCAAGCCGATCCAGTACTTCGCAGAGTCAAATTGATCGCCGAACCATGGGATCTTGGCCCTGGTGGCTATCAAGTCGGCGGTTTCCCAGCTCCATGGACCGAATGGAATGGTCGCTACCGCGACAATCTGCGTGACTATTGGCGTGGAGCCACCGCGATCGGAGAACTCGGTTGGCGGCTGACGGGGTCAGCCGACATTTTCGACCAAGAGGGTCGCCGCCCCTTTGCCTCGGTCAACTTCGTCACTGCGCACGACGGATTCACCCTGCGCGATCTGGTGACCTACTCCCACAAACACAACGAAGCGAACCTCGAGGGCAATCGGGACGGCACAGACGACAACCGATCCGAAAACTACGGCGTCGAGGGTGAGACTGCTGATCCTCAAATTAACGATCTGCGGCGCCGCCAAATCCGCAACATGCTGACCACGCTGATTCTCTCGACGGGCGTGCCTATGTTGCTCGGTGGAGACGAGTTTGGTCGCACTCAGCGAGGAAGCAATAACGCGTATTGCCAGGACAATCAGACGTCTTGGTACAACTGGACATATGCCGATTGGCAATGCGATCTCTACGACTTCACCCGCGACTTACTCCACATCCGTAGAGAACACGCCGCTTTTCGGCAACATCGCTTTTTCGAAGGTGAGCCAATTGCCGGGTCTGTCACCAAGGACCTCACGTGGTTTGGAGGCGATGGACGCGAGCTCAGCGCAGATGCATGGAACTCGGCGGACTCGCGAACCCTGGGAATGTTCCTCTACGGGCGCACACGGGACATTAATCCTGACGGCTCTGAAGTCCGCGATGATTCGTTTCTTCTCATCCTGCACTCTGGCGCGGAGGACACCCATTTCGTACTCCCGCGTGATCCGTATGCGACCTCGTACACCTCGGTACTAGACACCCGCGAAGCGCACCATGCGCCACAACTGATCACCGCCGGAACGGCCATTCCGGTGATGGGCCGAAGCGCGGTCCTTCTGCGCGCCCACCACACTGCCTAGCTTGCACCGCCGACAGGAACCCTGAGAAGTCCCATCTCCACGGGTGAAGCGAGGCCTGAATGATGAGGGAGCACTCGCACTGTGTAACCGAATGGGCCGGTGCGATCAAGATCGACCTGTGCTTCGAAGCGCCAGGTTTCGCCTTCTGCGCCACTTGCCGCCAGCGCAGTCGTATTTGGTTCCACAATGCGGTCATCAGCATCCACTCGCCCATGCACAAGTTGCACGTCGACATCATTGGGGGAAAGTCCGCCTAGGCAGACAAGCGCATGCACCTTCAACGGCATCCCCAAGGTCGGCGCCATAACCACGTCCTCTGACTGCACATGGTCAACACGCACCGACGGCCACGCGTGCTGCACTCGTGCTTTCCACTCCGCGAGTTCTCTCGCGGCTGCGAAACCTCGAACACTCATAATCCTTGATGACTCCGCAGCCGGCACATACAGAAGGTTCATGTAATCGCGAACCATTCGACGCGCAAGAACCTTCGGTCCCAGGGTGCGCAAATTGTGCCGCAGCATCTCGACCCAGCCGTGTGGCACATTATCCGCACCGCGATCGTAGAAAAGCGGCGCAACCTTTTTCTCAATCAGGTCATACAGCGCAGACGCTTCAAGATCATCTCGTCGATCTGGATCATCAACGCCGTCAGCCGTCGGAATTGCCCAACCGTTCATACCGTCGAACCACTCATCCCACCAGCCGTCGAGTATGGAGAGATTGAGCGCACCATTGAGCGCCGCCTTCATCCCGGAGGTACCGCAGGCCTCTAGCGGTCGCAGCG
This sequence comes from Actinomycetota bacterium, assembly GCA_009699315.1. Taxonomy (GTDB): domain Bacteria; phylum Actinomycetota; class Actinomycetes; order S36-B12; family S36-B12; genus CAINMH01. Next base: position 343 of record WLOK01000159.1, on the reverse strand, counting down.
GATTGTTGAGCCAAACGTCACAACCGGGATACAACGTAGTTGCCATGGAGATGTCGTAGTCGGGCAAGAACACGATGCGATGGCGTACGTCGACCTCATCTGTGAACTGCACGAGCTCCTGGATTAAAGCTTTGCCACCCTCATCAGCCGGGTGTGCCTTGCCAGCGATGACTAATTGCACGGGGCGCTCAGGGTCAGTGAGCAGCGCTGTCAAGCGGTCGCGGTCACGCAGCATGAGCGTGAGGCGCTTGTACGACGGGACTCGACGAGCAAAACCAATTGTCAGAATGTCTGGACTCAGCACGTCTTCGATCCAGCCCACTTCCGCTGGCGACGCGCCTCT
>WLOK01000158.1 GCA_009699315.1 Actinomycetota bacterium | reverse complement strand
GTGGCGATCGCGCCTCCGTCAGGGGACTTGCAGATTTCCCTGCCTCCGGTAGACAGCGAACGCCTCGCCGCCGCCGTCGAGGATGCTTTAGAGCAATTGATACGTGCTGATCGTCCGGTGATCCTTGCCGGTGCACTTGCGTGGCGACGTGGACTCGGAGAACACCTGAAAGATTTTGCCGAACACGTACACATCCAAGTGGCGACCTCTGGCTTGGCGAAGGGATTCTTCCCCGAACGACATCCGCTGTCGCTAGGCGTCTACATGGGAGCTGTGTCAAGCGAAGAAGTTGTCGAACGTGTTGAAGGCGCCGATGAGATCATCAGTTTCGGTGTGCTTCGCACCGACCTGAATATGGGCGGATTCACTGCCAACCTCGCTCAGCGCAAGATGATTGAGGTGACAGACACCGACGTGACAGTGGGCTTGCGCACCTATGCACATGTGCCCTTGTGGGCGTTCCTCCCCGCGCTTGAAGAAGCAGCGCGCGTCCATCGCCTCGATAAAACGCCGTTGCCACAACCCGTGCATACGCCGTTCGTGCCTGTGGCCGAGGCCCAGGCAACCGTCGAGCGTGTCATGGCCGCGGTTTCCGCTGCGATTGACGATCGACATGGCTTGTTGGTCGACCCCGGTGAGTGCTTGTTCGCGTCCGTGGACCTTCCGGCGCCAGCGTGGTCCTTGGCTAGCGCCTACTACGCGACCATGGGTTATGCGGTTCCTGCCGCGCTGGGTGCAGGCAAAGCGGACTCCCGAAGGCCGGTGGTGCTCGTTGGCGATGGCGCCTTCGCGATGACCGGCATGGAGGCTGCAGCGGTGGCTTTCCACGGCGTCCCCGCCATCATCGTGATCGTCGACAACGGTGGCTATGGCACCCAGCGGCCCATGCTCGATGGCCCCTTCAACGACATTCCTTCGCTGGCCGCAGAGCATCTGCCGGCCGTGTTCGGACGCGGGCGAGGGTGGCTCGTGAGCACGGAAGAGGAATTGGCGAGTGCGCTGGCCGCCGCCGTTGCTTCTGATCAGTTGGAGATTGTGCGCGTCCTCGTGCCTCGTGGCTTGGTGAGTGCTGCACTAGCCCGCCTCACCGGGGCACTCGCCAAACGCGTGTAGCGACATCCGTGACCCACGGGGTCTTGGGACATGGCACGATCACCCTCATGAGCGAGGGATTCGGGCAGGTCGTCGCCGCTGTCTTCGGTCTCGTAGTCCTCTTGGCGCTTCTCATTGCCGTTGGCTGGGTTGCCGGTCGGATTCTTGGCGTACATCGCGGATTCTTGCGAGCGGCATCCGCTGGCATCATCGGTTTTGCTGCGGGTTGGATTCTCGTTGCGGTTCAGACCGGGTCATGGGACTTCAACGATCCTTCAGACGTCTGGGGCGCCGGGCTCGGATTCATTCTCTACGTCCTCTTCATCACGTTGCTTGCAAGCGTCATCATTGACGCGCTCTTACGTCCACGTGTGCGGCGCAGACTGCGGATTCCACACCCCATCCGAGTATTACGACTTCGCCTTTCGGTGCTCAGCCGAATTCGACAGATCATCCGAGCTGCGCGTAGCAACGGGCTCGTAGGCCGACGAGTGCGGTCCGTACGCAGCCTCGCAACTCCGGAAGGCGCTCGCGCCTTGCGTCTCACCCTTGAGCAATCCGGTGGAATGCTGATCAAGTTCGGCCAGATCGCCTCCACACGCGAAGATCTACTCCCCGCCGTAATGATCCGCGAACTCGCCGAGCTTCGAACTGCGGTGCCTGGCCTGCCGCCGGAGGAAGTCCGCGAAGTGATCGAACGCGAATTGGGAAACTCACTTGAGGTTCTCTTCGCCGAGTTTGATCTGAAGCCGCTCGCAGCCGCCTCCATCGGCGTGACGCATCGAGCGACATTGCCTGATGGTCGCAAGGTCATCGTCAAAGTACAGCGGCCAGGGGTTCAGGAGTCCGTCGATCGTGATGGCCGTGTGCTGATCTGGCTCGCTCGGCAGCTCAACCGCCGTTCGGAGTCTGCGGCTCGCTTAGGTGTGGGCAATATCGTGGCTGAGTTGGTGAATGGAGTTAAACAGGAGCTTGACTTCACTCGTGAAGCTGCCAACAACGCGACTATTCGCCGCGCGAGACTGCACGACAAGGGTGTTGCGTTTCCGGAGGTTCTTGCAGACCTGACCACGCGTCGTGTTCTCGTCATGGAAGAAGTCGTCGGTGTCCCAGTCTCCGATATCGAAGCTCTACGTGCGTCTGGCGTTGCGCTCGATGAGCTAGCGGTCAATCTGCTCAATTCATTTCTCTCGCAGGTTCTGCAAGACGGTGTGTATCACGCTGATCCGCACCCAGGGAACATCCTCATTGATCCGCACGGCACTGAATGGTTCATTGACTACGGCGCGGTCGGCTACCTCGACCCAGTCACGCTTGAAGCGCTCCAGCAGATGGCCTTCGGATTTAGCATGCGAGATCCTTCGCTTCTTGCTCGCTCCGTGCGGCGAATGGCTGGACGAGATGGCGAAGACATCGACATGGCGTCGCTCGAATTCGAACTCGGAGTTGCGCTCACTGAGGTTCAGGGCAGCAGCTTCGATCCACGCGCATTGCAAGTTGTTATTCGCACGTTAAGCCGTCACGGTATTGGTGTGCCGCGAGCGCTCACGGTGCTCGGTCGCGCATTGCTGACGCTCGATGGGACATTGCGCATCATCGATCCAAATTTCCGTATGGGTCCAGCAGCTCAGACCCGTATGTCGGAGATCGCCGTAGGTGCTTTGGCTGATCCGGAGCAGGAGTTCTTCAAGGAACTTGCGCGCTCTCTCCCATCGCTGCGCATGCTTCCCCAGTTGAGCGAGGACATCGCGCTTCAGGCGCGCTCGGGTCGGCTCACGCTACGTGTGGATCGCTTCAGTGGGCACGATGGAGCGAAAGTCCAGTCGTGGCTTGATGCGATCCTTTTCGCCACCCTCGGCGTCTTCGGCCTCATCGGCTCAATCTTGCTCTTCATCGCGGCTGGCATGGCAGGCAATGCCGAATACTCCGGCTATCTGCGCATAGTGGGAGCGATCGGCCTGCTCGTCTCGATCGCGATGCAGATGCGAGTCATCGCCCGAATACTCTCTAGACGCGGCTCAGACGACCTCGTCTAGCGGGTCCTTTGCTCAGGCCCTAGGCTTACGAGTGGAGGTGGAAATGAGGCTTTTAGTTCCGGCAGAGACGCGTGCCGGTGAGAACCGGGTTGCTGTTGTCCCTAGTACGGTCGCGAAGTTCACTCAACTCGGACTTGACGTTGTGGTCCAGTCCGGGGCGGGCAGCAAGGCGTATGCCACTGACGCCCAATATCAAGCGGCTGGAGCGTTGGTCGTCCCCTCTTCAGGTCTAGACGATGCGCTCGCTGCTGCAGACGTCGTGGCCACGGTGCGTCCGCTGGATTACCCAACTGCATCACGGCTACGGCCGGGCATGGTGGCGATGTCCTTCCTCCAACCTGCCACTGATCTCGACACCATTCGCGGCCTCCAAGCGGCCGGGGCCACTGGGCTTTCGTTCGATCTCGTGCCGCGCATCTCGCGCGCCCAGTCGATGGACGCACTTACCTCGCAGGCGCTCGTGGCGGGTTACCGCGCGGCCGTTGTTGCGGCTGATCGTTTGCCTAAGTTCTTCCCACTCTTCATGACTGCAGCCGGAACCATCCAGCCCGCCAAGGTGCTCGTGCTGGGTGCCGGAGTGGCCGGCTTGCAGGCCATCGCGACCGCAAAGCGCCTCGGGGCAAAGGTGTCCGCTTACGACGTGCGGGCTGCTAGCGCCGATGAAGTGCGCTCTATGGGAGCAACCTTCGTGCACCTCGAACTCGACACTGTCGAGGGCGCAGGTGGCTACGCCCGAGAGATGACCGAGGACCGTGCAGCACGTCAGCGCGATTTGCTCGCGCCGTACATCGCTGACGCAGACGTACTCATCACTACCGCGGCCATCCCCGGTCGGCAGGCGCCCCTTCTCGTCACCCGTGAGATGGTCGAGCAGATGCGACCAGGTTCGGTTGTTGTGGATCTGGCGTCGGAGACGGGCGGCAACGTTGAAGGTTCCGTCGCGGGGTCAGAGATTGCCTTCGGCGAGGTTCTCGTCTGGGGTGCGCAAGATGTCGCCAGCCAGATGCCTATCCATGCTTC
>WLOK01000157.1 GCA_009699315.1 Actinomycetota bacterium | reverse complement strand
TCTTCATCTCGCGCAAGCTCTACCCGAACGTCGACTTCTACACCGGCCTGATCTACAAGGCCATGGGCTTCCCGACGCGCATGTTCACCGTGATGTTCGCACTCGGTCGACTACCCGGCTGGATCGCCCAATGGCGCGAAATGATCGAGGACCCAGCGACGAAGATCGGCCGTCCGCGTCAGGTCTACATCGGTGAGCCATTGCGCGACTGGACCCCGCTCGACGCTCGCTAGTCGTTGGAGTGCAGGGCGGCGTTGAGACCGCCCCAGGTGCCCGTCCGGGGGAGAACCTCTAGGGCACCACTGAGCGAGTTGCGGCGGAACAGCAGATCGGACTGACCAGACAGTTCGGCGGCCTTCGTGGCGGTGCCGTCTGGAAGGTTCACGCGAGCGCCCGCGGTGACGTACGTGCCCGCCTCGACCACGCAGCGGTCGCCGAGTGAAATGCCGATGCCCGCGTTGGCGCCGATGAGACAGCCCTCGCCTACGGTGATGACCTGAGTGCCGCCGCCCGAGAGCGTGCCCATGATGGACGCGCCGCCGCCGATGTCGGAACCCGCGCCCACGACGACACCTGCGGAGATGCGACCTTCGACCATCGAGTTGCCCAGTGTGCCCGCGTTGAAGTTGACGAAGCCTTCGTGCATGACCGTGGTGCCTTCAGCGAGATGCGCGCCGAGACGTACGCGATCGGCATCAGCAATGCGCACGCCGCTGGGCACGACGTAGTCGACCATGCGCGGGAACTTGTCAACACCGAAAACGGTCAGTTGAATGTGGCGAGCGCGTGCGCGCAGGCGCACAGCGGTCAAGTTTTCTAACGCGACCGGCCCCAGCGAGGTCCAAGCAACGTTAGTAAGAAGTCCGAATACGCCATCCATGTTGATGCTGCGCGGTCGAACTAGTCGATGCGAGAGCAGGTGTAGTCGCAGATAGGCATCGGCTGCATCGACTGGCGGTGTTTGCAGGTCCGCGATTTCGGTGCGGATGGTGCGTACGTCGACGCCGCGAACCTCATCGACATGAATCGAGGATTCGAGTCGGGGGACGTCCACCGGCTCAGTGCCGAGAGTGGGTTCTGGGTACCACGCGTCCAGCAAGGTGTCGCCGCTGAAAGTGGCAAGGCCGAGAGCGCAAGCAGGTCCTAGGGTCACGTTCTCACCCTAGGACCTGCTTGTGTTGCGAGTGCGGGGTACTAGGCCTTGACGGCCTCGACATCAAACTCGAGCTTGACGGAGTCGCCCACTAGGACGCCGCCACCCTCGAGCACGGCATTCCAAGCCAGGCCGAAGTCCTTGCGACTGATCTCGGCCTTGCCCTCGAAGCCCACGCGGGTATTTCCCCACGGGTCGAGCGCGGTCCCGTTGTATTCGAAGGTGACGTCTACGGACTTGGTGACACCGTGAATCGTCAGGTTGCCGGTCACGATGACGTCGTCGCCCTTGGCGGCCGCTGAGGTGGAGGTGAAGGTGATCTCACCAAACTGGTCGGTGTCGAGAAACTCCGCCGACTTCATGTGGCCATCGCGATCAGCGTTGCTGGTGTCGATGCTGCCCGCCTGAATGGTGAGGCTCGCGGCGGACTTGCTGACGTCGGCGCCGTCGATCACGAACGTGCCGGCGAAGTCGTTGAACTTGCCGCGCACCTTGGAGACCATCGCGTGACGGACGGTAAAGCCGATGGTCGTGTGAGTGGGGTCGATATTCCAAGTGCCGGTTGCGGCGCTGAGATCGGACATATTGCTCCTAAGGAGAAATTGAATAATTGACTGTTCAACTATCCTAACGTGTCGATTCGTCGCGGCGCAAGTCGGTTCCGTACTGTCGGGGCATGCTCTCCTTGACCGTCTTCTGCTCGGCGCACACCGGCATTGATCCGCGCTATGAGCGGCTCGCAGAGGAAGTAGGGGTCGAGATTGGCCGCCGCGGCTGGACGCTCGTCTGGGGCGCCGGAGCGGTTTCGATGATGGGTGCCGTGGCCAGGGGCGCGCGCGCTCATGGAGCTCGGCTTATCGGGGTCATCCCCGAGTCGCTGCTCTCCCGTGAGCTCGGCGACCGCGATGTGCACGAATTTGTGGTCACTCGGGATATGCGTCAACGCAAGGCAATCATGGACGAACGCTCCGACGCGTTCTTGGCCATGCCGGGGGGCATCGGCACTCTCGAGGAGCTCTTGGAGGTCTGGACCGCGCGGACTCTGGGCATGCACAACAAGCCTGTCGTGATTTTGGATCCTTGGGGTGACTTTGCTCCGCTGCGCGAGCAGATTGAGCAACTTGTGGCCAAGGGGTTTATGCGCCGAGAAGCAGCAGACGAACTTGAATGGTGCGTCGACGTTGGCGATGCGCTCGATCACGTGGCACGATCAGTCTCATGATTACGGCCATTTTCATCCTGCTGGGGATCCTCGTCATCACGGGGGTGTCGCTGCTCGCCGTCGGGCGCTTTGGACAACTTCCCGATGTACAGCCGGACATGGTGCCCGATGACCTGCCAACGGATCGTCCATTGCGTGGCGCCGATCTGCAGCAAGTGCGCTTTGATGTCACCGTGCGCGGCTATCGCATGGACGAGGTTGATGGCCTGCTCGATCGGCTTGCTACCGACATGGCCGAGAAGGACGCCACGATCGCAGCTTTGCGCGATCGCGTCGGCGAAGACCCGCACTCCAATCCGTACACGCAGTGACGCTGCTCTAAGGGATGGCTGACCTCGTCCGCGGTGAAGATGGTCTCGCGCGTTGTCGTTGGGCGGTGGGCGTGCCGATCTACGAGGCGTACCACGATGAGGAGTGGGGCCGCCCGGTTCATGGCGATGAGGCGCTCTTCGAACGCATCACGCTCGAAGCATTTCAATCGGGGCTCTCCTGGTTGATCATCCTGCGCAAACGCGAAGCATTTCGTGAAGCGTTCGCGCGATTTGATATCGAACGCGTTGCAAGGTTTGGTGCGCGCGATCGCAACCGACTGCTCGCCGATGTCGGGATCGTGCGCAATCGCGCAAAGATTGATGCGGCGATCAACAATGCCCGTGCGCTCGCCGAACTACGCGATGCCGAGGGCGAGGGTGCGTTCGATCGTCTGATCTGGTCACATCAGCCCAAAAGGCGAGCGCGGCCGCGGCGACTCGAGGACATCTCCGCAAAGACTCCCGATTCGATCGCACTGACCAGGGCGCTAAAGGTGGCCGGCTTGGCATTCGTCGGTCCAACAACGGCGTACGCGGCGATGCAGGCGGTGGGCCTAGTGGACGATCACTTACGGGGTTGCCATGTGCCCGCCCGAACAGCCACTCGATAGGCCCCGGATGGCCACGGAGGGCCCCTATCGGCGATAATGGAGCCCTGCCTCTGCCGAGGCTGACGAAAGGGGTAGTCATGGCCGCGATGAAGCCTAGGACGGGCGATGGTCCGCTCGAGGTGACCAAAGAGGGTCGCAGCTACGTGATGAGGGTTCCTCTTGAGGGTGGCGGCCGCCTCGTGGTCGAGCTCAACGCAACTGAGGTCTCCGAACTTGGCCTCAAGCTCCTTGCTGCGGTTCCCGCTTCCTGACAGCTACCAGCACTCCGTCGCCGACCGGGATCATTGTCGGCAAGAAATCTTCGTCCTCGCGAATTGCATCGGCAATATTGCGATTGCTTTCGAGCGCGCCCGCAACGACCAAGACACCGCCGTCTGTGAGCAGACGACGTGCCTCGCCGATCATTTCGGGTGATGCGTAGCCCGTCGCGATGTGCACAAAGTCGTACGCATCGTCACTGAGTCGCGGCAGCACGTCCTCAGCTCGGCCCGCTATGAGCCGCACGCGAGTGTGCGAGACGCCGAGTTCGGCGAACATGTCACGCGCGATTGCCTGGTAGCCCGCCTCCATGTCGATGCTGGTCAAAATGCCTGAGGCGTCCATGCCGGCCACGATGGCCGCTCCAGTGACGCCGGAGCCTGTGCCGATCTCGACTGCAGCACTGGCGGACTTGGTGGCCGCGAGGACCCGCAGGAGGCCCGCTGTGCCTCGCGAGATGGGCGGGGCACCCAGTGCGACACCGCGGGCACGAGCGGCGCTCACGGGGGCGGATTCGGCTGCCCACGCGTCGGCGTAGGCCCAGGACAACGGAGTGAGAGCGAGCGGGCCCTCTATCGGCTCGTTAATGGGGCACCTCCATGTTGCGCGGACCGGTCAAGGGG
>WLOK01000156.1 GCA_009699315.1 Actinomycetota bacterium | reverse complement strand
TCCTACGTGGACAAAGGTGGCAAAGTCGTGAAGGTTCCAGCGAGATTCACTTTTGTCTTCGTAGAAAAGGATGGTCGCTGGTCCATCGCCAACCACCATTCGTCAACGCAGCCGTCGAAGGCCACCAGCTAGTTAGTCAGCTAGCTAACTAGGGCTACCTGGATTGCACTCGGTTTGATTCACGCGCCTTGTGTCGTCCAGGTAGCTACTGGTGATAGGCCAACTCGACACCATTTACCGCCGCTTGCGCCACCGATCAAACACGAAGATCAGTACGGTAACGATCGCGGACAAGGGCACGATCCGCAGGAGGAATCCGGCATCGATACCGTCGCCTAGAATCAACTCGAATAGCAGTTGGAAGAACACGGCAAAGATGAAGATGAATGTGTAGTACACGAATATATTTAGACTCTTCTTGTCGGCCATCCGCGCAATCTACGGGAATCACGCGGTCCCCAGGATGCAATGCTGAATTTCTCCCATGCGTGTCTACCTACGAATCCTGACCGCCTTCACCCTGACGGCCACTGCATTGCTGGCTTTTCGTTGCCTCGGCACCTGCAACGAAGAGCCAGCCGAATGTGGTGAGGAATGTGGGCAGCCCCGAGCGCACGATGATCGACCTTGCTGTAATTGCAGTTAGTTGCACTACCGGCCACGATATTTGTATAAACTCAAATGATACTCAGGCCACTTAACCCCCTCTGGAAGTGATCAGAAATGACCTCAGGTCGAGCCCCATTAATCTCCTCGCTCACCGTCACTGCAGTGATAACTCTCGGGCTGGGGCTGCTGCCTGCCAGCTCCACTGCAGCACCCGCGGTCAATGTGACGTTCACCCCAAAGCTGACGTACGTGACCTGCCCGGTCGACGAGGACCTGCCGCCACGGACCAAGTGCGCGAAACTCACTGTCCCACTGGACTGGCAGACTCCAAACGATGGGCGCACGATACAGATTGCAATGAGGGTCACCAAGCCACGGAGCGACCCGGGAAAGCTTGGACTGACTTGGAACCCCGGTGGCCCCGGTAGCTCAGCGGTCAACATGCACGAGTTTTTCTACTCCCTCATGCCCGACTCCATTCGCGACCGCTTCGACGTGATCTCCTGGGATCCGCGTGGCGTGGCAAAAAGTGAGCCCAATCTAAAAGAGTGCACCCCTGTGAGTGTGAAGCCACCGGCTACGGGCCCAGTCGACTGGGACGCCTATTGGCAAAAGACCGCAGCTCTCGAGGGGGCGGCGTCCGCGGCCTGCTTCGCGGCCAACCCCAATGCGGCTCCTTACCTCGGCACCTGGCAGGTGGTGCGCGACATGGATGCCATGCGCGCTGCCCTGGGCTATCCCCGTTGGAACTACTGGGGCATCAGCTATGGCACCCGCATTGGCAACGCCTACGCACGCACATTCCCGAACAAGTTGCGCGCCCTGATCGAAGACGCCAGCGTGATGGCTAACGAAAGTATCGGGCGATTTGGCGCGACTACACCGGCCGGTGATCACGCCGCCGTGGAGGTCTATAGCGCGCTGGTTGGCAATGGGCAGGCCTACAAAATTCGAGCCATCAATGCCTACCTCAATGATTCAGTGATAGCGGACGGTGATGGGTCGGTCCTCGATCGCTGGAATTTCAATGCAGTGTTGAACTCCCTCGCGCGTAGCCAGTCCCAATACCGAGTTATGCGAGATCTTGTAAACAACGCGTATGACTATGTAACGAAATCCGAGCGGCCAAATAATGGGGGTCAGGTGGCGGACCTTGACCTTGACGATTTCGTTCCGGTACCCGACGACGACTTTATTATTCCCAACCCCGACAGCGACGCATTCATCATTAAGTTCGTGTCCTGCGCCGATATGGCGGATCGCCCTACGTCTGCAGACCTGGCAAGGATGTCGAGGGAGGCTGAGCAGAACTACGGCACCTCCTACGGCAGTGTTGGTCGAGCATCCTTGTGTCTAGGTCTCCCCTCCGGCTATTCGCCTCCGTCCATGCCGGCAGACACCACGATCGCCCTGTCTAATGCGCCGCTCTTCCTACTGTCCTCCGGGGATGCTGCAACACCGTGGATCTGGGGACGCAGCCTGGCCAACACCTTCGCGAAGTCGCGCACGTTGACCGTTGAGAGCACAACGCACGGGATTCTTGCCGTTCTCTCTGCGTGCATAAATGACGTCGTTGAGAAGTACCTATTGACTCTGCGACTTCCACGCACCGACGTCTTCTGTCCCTACGTGGCCGACAAGCCTGCCGCGAAAGTTAAAAAAACCTCGCAAGGTAACAAGGCTTACGTCGCGGGTTAAATTGCAGGGAAAGGGCGTCTTGGTGCTCATCGGCCTGAGACTCGTGGATACCTCGGCCTCGATCGGCACTGCTTCCTGAACCTGGTCCTACCAAATCCTGGCGACCTCACCATCAAATGAAGAAGACCCCTCCCGAAGGAAGGGGTCTTCTTCATTGGTAGCGGGGAGACAAAATCAGGCTGCGACCGTTGGGTTGCGTGCACCGCAAGATCCCCTCACAAAACGTCACTTTTGCACCCCCCTCTGCATCCGTAGGGGATGCACTTCAGGCCGGCGAGGATTTACGGGGAGCTGGTGGAGGTCCGGAGAAGCGGAGGAGCACTGAATCCTCTGTGCACATGAAGCGGTATTTCGCGTCATTCGGCACCATCACGCCGTCCAGGGGTTGAAGTTCTGCAATCACGACAGAGTTCTGCGCCCAGAACGTGGCTGCACCTGAAACCAGGAGCCAGATGGAATCTCCTGGGTGTGAGTGCAGGCCGTTTTCACCGCCGCCAGCTCGGTAGCGGGCTGCGTACATGCCAAGTTCGTCTGTTCGGGACAGAGCTGAGGTCTTGGCATTGAGTTGGCTTCCCCTGAAGACCTGGAAGTTCTCAGAGTCGATTGTGCTTACTTCGGCGAGCGGGAGGTCCCAGGCCACCCGGTCAGGAATGCGGCCATAGTCCTTCTCGGCCTTCTCCGGTGAGTCATTGAGTCCAGGCATGATCGCCCTCCAGTTGGATAGTTGCTTTAGACGTGAGCGCGTTTTTGTCAGCGGAAGCGTAGCCGCAGTCCGGGTCCGCGAAGACCACCGTGTAACTGCGTGGAGTGTGCAGCTCTCGGAGAGATTATCGGCCACTCCAAGGCTCATTTGACTGAGCGCGGTCATGCTAAGACGTCGGAAATGCACGGCACGGGCGTTCGGCACCGTTGAGCAGGTATGACGTACTCGGAATTTGAATTGGGCGAACTCGACCGATCTCCTCCACAACGACAAAGGGCCCCAATTTCTTAGGGCCCCTCGTCGCGCCGAACGTTCATTTAGTTGAACGTTCAATTTCTGTAGCGGGGACAGGATTTGAACCTGTGACCTCTGGGTTATGAGCCCAGCGAGCTACCGAGCTGCTCCACCCCGCGGCGACCGTTTTCGGCTTGCCCAACACTACGGCAAATCAGTCGCAGGCCCAAATCGCGAACGGCCAGAGGCGCTATGCCGCACTGCCCGCCGCCTTGCCCGTCAATTTGGCTTCAGCAGCAGCCGCCCTCTTCAAGGCTGCAGCCAATTGCTTTTGAGCCTGGTCATAGGCGGTGAAGTCATTCGACTTCAAAGCCGTTAAACCATTCTCATAAGCCCGTTGCGCATCGGAGATGGCCGCAGTGAGTTCACTTGCAGCACTGCCATCTGAGCTCGTAGTCGGGGCGGGCTTTGGCTTACTCGTGCCCGGTTTCACATCACCACTGCTTGGAATCGATTCCACACCGGCATCAGGGCTGAGTGAAAAGACCTTGTTCAAAGCTGCAACAAGTGTGTCTTCGAGCGCAACATTTTGGCCATAGCCGACAAGCACCTTTTGTAGGAGTGGGAAACCATCAGTGGATGCTCGCAAATACACAGGCTCGACGTAGAGCATGCCTTCGTTAAATGGCAGCGACAGCAAGTTTCCAAGGTCCACTTCAGAACCGCCACGTCGAAGCAATGAAAGCTGTGACGACACTGTTGGGTCTGACTCGAATGCATTCTGAACCTGCTGCGGTCCTGGAATGGTGGTGTTGCTTGGTAACTGCAGCATTCGAATCTTGCCGTAGTCCTTGAGTGGATCCGAACTCACTGACATGAATGCGGCAAGAGTTTGTCGTCGCTGCGGAGCAAAGGTTGATGTCAGCGAGAACGCCGGCAAGGTCTGC
>WLOK01000155.1 GCA_009699315.1 Actinomycetota bacterium | reverse complement strand
GGGGTGAATGCTGTCCTCACGCAATACATAAAACTCTCTCCAGTTATTGCCACCATCGCGACCTTTGGCATCGTCTCGGGTCTCGGGCTCCTACTGCGACCTACTGCGGGAGGTGCAATCAACTCCGAACTCATGACCTTTATGACGAAGAAGATTGGGTTCATCCCGGCGCCGTTCCTCGTGATCATTCCTTTGCTTATAGTCGCTGACCTCGTGTTGTGGCGTAGCCGTTATGGACTGCTCATTCGTGCAGCTGGTCTAGAGCCAAATTTTGCGACCAGACTCGGCCTGAACGTCGCCAGAATGCGAGTGATGTCCTACGTAGTGGCCGCGATTGTTGCTGGAATCGCTGGCATAGTCGTTGCAGGCCAGGTAGGCACGGGTGACGCGACAGTTGGCAACGGCTACACGTTGTTGGCCATTGCCGCCCCTGTCCTCGGCGGCGCTAGCCTGCTCGGCGGTCGTGGGTCATTTGTCGGCTGCCTAGTGGGTGCTCTAATGCTCGCGCTTGCCACGGCGATTGTCCCCGCACTCAAACTGTCTGACGCCGTGAGCTACCTCCTCATCGGCGGCTTGACTCTCATCGCGCTGCTTGCCTACTCCAGTGGTGGCGGCGTGTTCCAGCGACGTCGGGCTACGTCCCGATAGTGATGTACGGAAGCGGTAATCGGCTTTTTGCAAGCCCCGGGCGCTACTTGCAAGGGCCCAGTGCGCTGGACCAACTCGGCCAGATCGTCCAACCTTTTGGCACGCGACCGATTCTCGTGATGGATGAACCGGTATGCGAACTTATCGGCGACAGAGTGCTCTCTCAGCTCACCGCTGCTGGACTTGCGCCTCACGTAGCACTGTTCACTGGGGAGATCACTTACGCGAACGTTGAGCAACTTACGGAGTCCTGTCGCGGGCTAGGTGCTGGAGTCGTCGTGGGACTTGGTGGCGGAAAGGTGCTGGACACAGCCAAGGCAATGTCCTTGCGCCTGGGCGTTCCTATGGTCACGGTTCCCACGATCGCCTCAAACGACAGCCCGACGAGCAGCGTGATCGCGATGTACGACGATGAACATCGACTTATTTCGGTGGACAAGATGGTCGCGAATCCGGCTGCTGTCATCGTCGACACGAGCCTTATCGTGGAGGCACCTACGAGATTTCTGCGGTCAGGCATTGGCGATGCGTTATCGAAGGTATTCGAGGCAGACGCCTGCCAGAATGGCACGGGCATGACCCCGTTGGGCACTCGCCCGCTTGGAATCGCATCAGCTATAGGCCAGCAGTGCTACCAAACATTGCGTGCGGACAGTGTCCAGGCACTACTCGATTGTGAAGACCATCGAGTTACTGACGCCGTGGAGCGGGTCGTGGAGGCGGTAGTTCTTCTTAGCGGCTTGTCTTTCGAGAATGGTGGTCTATCTCTAGCGCATTCACTTACTCGTGGACTCATGGCCACAGAGGGAGCCAAATCCCTGCTGCACGGCTACCACGTGGCGTGGGGGGCAGTGGTCCAGTTGGCTGCGGAAGGGCGCTCAGACAGCGAAGTCCTCGAACTCATGTCGTTTGTCCGGGCAACTGGATTACCGGCGAGTTCGGGGGATCTTGGCATCGTCGCTCCGCTGGAGCCACAGCATCACGTCATTGCGACATTGACTCTTACCGCACCGCACCTCGCGAACTTCTCGAAGCCAGTGACCGAGACGCTCATAGTTGGGGCCATTCAACGCGTGGACCGTCTAGCCATGCAACTGCCAGTCAGTTAAAACTCTGAGCAGTCAATCCCTGCCGGAATTGCCTAGGCTTCTTGAAGAATCGCGCGCACAAAGCGGGGCAAGTCCACCCCGTATCGAGCCTCAAGATATTCCTGCGATCCACATTCGAAGAATGAATCAGCAAGGCCGATTCGCTCAACGGGACGAATGACCCCGGCATCAAACATTGCCTCAATTACCAAGGTGGCTAGTCCACCGGTCGTCTTGTGATTCTCGGCGACAATGACCCGGTCGTACTGCGCGGCGAATGCCAACACACCCGCTGTATCGAAGGGCTTAATGGTCGGCACGTGAAGTACCCCAACATCGACGCCTTGTGGGGCAACGTGAGCAGCCGCATCCAGGGCCCGAGCCGTCATATAGCCGGTCGAGATGATCCCCACGCTGCCACCGGGTCGGAGGACTGCAGCTTTTCCTACTGTAAATTGATATGTGACCGGATCAAGCTCGACCGAGACGTTGCCGCGAAGAAGTCGCACGTAGACGGTCCCTGGAATATCGGCAACCGCGCGCACGACCTGCTTGAGTTCGGTGGCGTCACAAGGATCGATGATGGTCAGGTCGGCGATGCCGCGCATCATATTAAGGTCTTCTGTTGCTTGGTGAGTTGCTCCATAGCCGTTCATGAGGCCAGGCATTCCGGCGAAGATCTTGACGTTTGCCATGGAATGCGCGCCAGCAATTGCAACAAAATCATAGGCACGTCGTGAGACAAAGACTGAATACGTCGTGCAGTAAGCGATCTTTCCAGTTTTTGCGAGACCGGCAGAAACGGCGATGAGGTTCTGTTCGGCCATCCCGACGTTGAAGAATCTGTCCGGGTGTTCGTCACGGAAGGCAAGGATGTCGCTATAGCGACCCATGTCAGCAGTCAGCGCGACGATATCCGACCTCTCGCGACCTAGCGCTGCGAGCTCTCGGCCAAAGGGTGCGAGTTCGGTGGTCTTGCCCGCGATCTCGATCAGCTCGCCCATGCCGCGGGTTTGTCCCGCGATCAACTGTTCGCTAGTCATTGCGCACCTCCGGTCGACCCGCTTCAAGCTCTTGGCGACAGACCTGCCACTCGTCATCCGAGATGCGAACGAAGTGAGCACGCTCGCGTCGTTCGAGTGTGGGGATGCCAGAACCGGGTTGGGTTCGCATGACAATTGCTTTGGGGCGACCATCAGCCTGTCGTGCGTTCACGAGCGCATCCGTCAGAGCCACCAGGTCATTCCCATTGATCTCGACTGTGTCCCAGCCAAACGCAGCAATCTTGTCTGCGACGGGTTCCAGCTGGACGTGGATGGCTCCATCTGCTTGGACACCGTTGCAATCAAATAAGGCGACGAGATTGTCGCAATTAAATGTGGCTCCGGACATCAAGGCTTCCCAGGTCGAGCCTTCCTGCAACTCCCCGTCGGAGACTTCGCAGAAGACACGGGATCCTTGCCCATCCAAGCGCAGACCAATTGCCATCCCGACTGCTTGGCCCAGACCCTGACCGAGCGAGCCGCCGACGATCTCGATACCGGGCAGATCGTCGAAGGTGCTCATGGGGAGCCTGGAGCCATTGAGGCCGTAGGTGGGCAGTTCGGCTAGGTCGAGGTACCCGGCCCGCGCGAGTAGGGCATACATGGCGATGGAGTAGTGCCCGGTGGACAGCAGGAAGCGGTCACGCTGCGCCCAACTCGGATTTTGGGGGTCGTGGCGCATCTCGAAGAAGTACAGGGCGGCCAGGCAATCGGCCATGCCGAGGCCTTGAGCGACGTAGCCCTCACCCTTACCCGCAGCCATATCGAGCATCGAGACTCTCAACTCGTATGCGCGGACCCTGAGGCGGTCTAGATCAGCACCCGTTGGTGCCCCGGGGGACATATGTGTCGTGGTCGTCATTCGGTCTCCTACCTGCGTGAAGCCTGCACTTAAGGGTCTCACGCATGGTTCTTCTGGCGTGTCCCAAACTGGCACGGCCCGGCTGGTGGACCTATGTGGATGCTGGTAGCCCGCGACCGGAGGGACGAGAGATGTCTGTCGGATTTGCACGCAGAATGTGGGCGCTGGATTGCCCGACGTTGACCGTGGATGCAATCTCACTTATGTACGGACTGTCGGGCAAGGTTACGATCCCGATGCCGGCATTCCTCATCGAACACCAGCAGGGCTTGGTGCTCTTCGATACCGGAATCTATCCCGATGCCATCGAGGATCCAGTGGCGATCTATGGCCAGGAACTTGCTGATGGATTAGGCATCACGGGGACGGTCGATCAACGCATCGATCGACAAATAGCCGCGCTCGGCTACAAGCTCGAAGACGTCAAATACGTGATTTCTTCACACCTACATTTTGACCATGCTGGTGGACACCACCTTTTCCCCAATGCCACTTTTTATGCTGGCCAGGGGGAGTTGGAGTTTGCCTTTTTCCCGGCAAAGTTGGGGAGTTTCTGTTTCATCCCTGAACATGT
>WLOK01000154.1 GCA_009699315.1 Actinomycetota bacterium | reverse complement strand
CACGCTATGAGCGGGCACCTTTTCGCTCCCTAGGAAATCTGAGGTAAGGCAATGGTTCGGGCTGCGATCGTGGGTCTTGGTTGGTGGGGGCTCCAAATTGCGGAGTCTCTGCGCGGGAGTTCACTTGTCGACATCGTCATCGGGGTGGATCCTGAGCCAGAGAGTCGCGCGAGGGCTGAGTCCATCGGCCTGCAGACTTGCGAGACCTTAGATCAAGTGTTGCGTCGCGAGGACATTGACGCGGTCATCATCTGTTCGCCGCATCGCTTCCATCGGGATCAAATGTTGGCGTGTGCAGCGGCAGGGAAGCACATTTTCTGCGAAAAGCCGTTCAGCACGACTTCCGCCGAAGCCGACGAGGTCCTTGAGGCGGTTGAGCGTGCAGGTGTCGCTCTTGGCATCGGTCACGAGCGACGATTTGAGTCTGCAATCGTCGAACTTCAGCGGCAAGCGCTGTCTGGAGAATTGGGACAACTGCTTGTTTTTGAGGGCAATTTCAGTCAAGACAAATTCCTGAATTTGGACCCGAGCAACTGGCGGTTGTCTCCCGTGGAGGCGCCGGTTGGGCCGCTGTCGGCGACGGGAATTCACCTAGTCGACCTCGCGATCAGCCTTTTTGGCAATCCAGTAAGCGTGTTGGCACGGCTCTCTACGCAGGCAACAACATTCGCTAATGGTGACACTCTGGCAATCTCGTTGACCTTCGAAGGCGGTCAGACGGCCCTGATTACGGCGATTCTCACCACGCCATTTGTAGGGCGGGTGGCCCTATATGGTTCAACGGGCTGGGTCGAGATCCGTGATCGTAGCCACCCGGAGAAGTCGAGTGGCTGGGACGTGATTTCGGTCAAGCGCGGTGAAGAACCGGAGACTCACTTCGTAGCTCCGGAACCCACGGTGCGCTGGAATATTGAGCGATTCGCGGAATCTATTGAGGGAATTCGCGAATATCCCGTGCCGCATAAGCAAATTCGAGCCAATGTTCGAGCATTCGAGGCCATTAGCCGATCGGCCGTATCCGGTCAGATCGTGGAAATCAGCACCGAGAGATGATGAGAAGTCCTACACTTCCAAAAATCGTAGGCCAGCCTGTATTCAAAGTTCTCACGGACGCTAATGCAGATCGGGGTTCGGCGGCATGACTGATTTCGCAGGCCAGAGTGGCTACGGTCTCGCTGACCGCGAAGCTGCACCGCCGGCTTGGCTACACGAAGTCGTTGCAGCAACTCCGATCGATAACATGGTCGACTTGATTGTCGAGTTATGTTCAGCGCAGGCCTTCGCTGCGTATTCAGATGACTTGGAATTTTGCCTCAAACTGCGAGCTAGCGTTCGTGAAAATCTAGAAACGTTGAAGAGCGTTCTGTGTGGTGCCACCTCACTTGAGGGCCTCACGCTCACTGAGCCGCTGAAGTTCGCAAGCGCCCAGGCCCACCTTGGCATTCCGCAGACGTCGATGCAGAAGTCCTATCGGGTGAGTTTCTTGACTCAGTGGAATGAGTGGACTAGCGCTTTGCGCGACTACATAACTACGCAGGGAATTTCGCAAGAAGAAGCAACGAGTGCACTCACGTGGCTAACGCGTGTCCTTTTCCGGTATCAGGATGTAGTCGCGTCGCTGGTCGCTGAGGCCTACTCCCGCGAGGGCGAGGCGCTCAGTCGATCGCGCCAGCATGTGCAACAACGGATTGTGCGAGAAATCCTGAAGTCTGATGAAAATGAGCTCACCCCGAGTGAAGTAGACACAATCGGATACTTGCTTGATCAATCGCACGTAGCCGTACTCTTGCCGAATCTTGCCTGGGGCGCGGCTAATCAGATCCTTCTCGGACTTCGTGCGGTCGCACTTCCGAATCACAGTCTTGTGTATCCCATGACTTTGCAGAGTACGGTCATCTGGTTTGGCAAACGTGGCGGATGGAAGCCTGAGACGCTTCGATCGATTCAGGATGAGTTACAGCGATTGGGAATGCCCGCCTCGGTGAGTGGCTCGAATGATGGATTCAAGGGCTTCAAGCAGTGCTATGACGAGGTGCGCCAGGTGGAGCGTGTACGAGTCGGGCTGAATGCCGTCACAGAGACAAAGGTCTTGTGCTACGAGGATGTCGCTCTGGAGATCTTGTTGCTACGGGATCAACAGCGCGCAATCAGGTTCGTTCAATCTGAACTTGGACCGCTCAGCAATGACACCGTAGAAGCAGAGCGACTGCGCGAAACCCTTGAGGCGTCATTTAAGTGCGGAAGTCACGTTGCGACGGCTGAGTATTTGCAGTTGCATGAGCACACGGTGCGCAATCGCCTGCACAAGGCGGAGGAACTACTTGGCCGGTCCCTCTTGGATCGGCGCATCGAGATTCAGGTAGCTCTACGAATCCGCAAACTGGTCGTCAAGCGGAAGTAGGCGCCCGGTGCTAGCGCTTGGGAGTTAATCCGCGAATAACTTCGAAAACGGCGGCGGTGTCCTGCTCCCCGCGACCTTCTTGCGCGGCAATTTGGTAGAGATTGCGCGTCACATCGAAGAGCGGTGTCGCGGTATGTGCTGCGGCCGAGAAGTCGTCAATTAACCCGAGGTCCTTCATGAAATTTGTAATTGTCATGGTCGGCTGATCGAAATTCTCAGCTGCCATTAGGGGACCGCGCACTTCAAGCATTCGTGACGTACCCGCGCCATCAGTAATCGCGCGCAGGGTCAAGTCGAGGTCTAGTCCAGCACTTCGAGCCAGCAGTAGGGCCTCAGCAGCAGCCGCATTGTGTATGGCGACTAGATGGTTTGCAACGAACTTTAACCGCATCCCATTGCCAAATGATCCGACGTCATACACGGCTCGGGAGAAAAGCGAAAGCGCGTCAACGGTTACGGCTTTATCGCCGGCGTCGCCGCTCAGGTAAATCACCAGATCACCCGTGGTGGCTTGTTGTCCAGTGCCGCTTACGGGCGCATCAACCATCCCTCTGTGAACGGAAGCGAGCTGTTCTCGCGCCTTCGCCTTATCGGAGATGGCCAAAGTACTGGTTTCGATGAGTCGAAAGTCGGGATGCAGTTCATCGCCACGAAGCGCCAATTCGGAAACTGTGTGCGCCAAAGCCGCGGGATGTGGCAGAGAAGATATGACGTTGCCGCACTCCATGGCTACCTCTGCTGCACTCGCAGTCACTCGTCCACCACGAGCCTGATGTGCAGCTCGCTTGTCGGGGTCGATATCAAACCCAACAACGTCGAAACCCTGACGAAGAATGCAACCGGAAATTGCGGAGCCCATAATGCCTAGGCCAATGAGCCCTATGGGTGCAGAGGTCATGCCCGAAGCGCCTCTCGCAACGTCGAAGCGAAGGTAGACGACGCCTCGAGCGAGACTCCATGCTTGCCCGCTAGCCAGACAACTTCAGTATGAGTGATCGTCTCTTCAAACTCTGGGACAGCTGCGAGGAACGGGGGTAGATCGTTAGTGCCGCAGATGACCAAAGTTGGTGCTGAGATATCGACCAGGAGAGCGCGAGTGTCAGCGGTCTCCAGCACTTCGCAGGCTTGGGCATAACCTTCGGGATTCATGCCCCGGACCTTGTCGGCGACATAGGCGACCACGGGCAACTGAGCTTCGCGTGCCTCAGCCGTGAACCACGTCTCCAAGGTGGGAGCCACGATGGACTCCATGCCGATGGATCGGGCGGTAACTGCGCGGTCCCGCCATTGTTGCCGCACCACCTCGGGATACGTGGCGACGGTATCGACCAGGACTAGACGAACTACGCGGTCTGGAGCCGTAGCGGCTATGTGCTGAGCGACGAGTCCGCCCAGGGACGTACCCACCAGAATCATGCGCGATAGACCGAGTCGGGTGGCTTCAGTCATCACATGCGCAGCGAAATCTGCAACGGTTGGCACAGGCCCAACAAGAGGCGCCTTGCCATGGCCCGGCAGATCGATGGCGACACACTCGAATTCGGGAAGCACTTCGATCACCGGATCCCAGCAGGAAGCGTCAACCCCTAGTCCATGCAGGAAGACGATGGGAATTCCCTGAAAGTTAGATGGCGATTCCATGAGCGTCACGCTGTGAGTCTGCCTGGCTGCATCTGCTGAGCCTACTCGCCGATTGCTGAGTTCATGGCGGGCAAAACCTTCTCGGCCATGAGTTCCATCGAACGCCTGGCTAGCGAGGGATCAACCCAGTCGAGGCCGGCGTAGACGATCTCGCCGAAAGCACCGGTGGATTCACGGAAGGCAAGGAGCTGCTCCGTCACCGAATCTGGGGTG
>WLOK01000153.1 GCA_009699315.1 Actinomycetota bacterium | reverse complement strand
TGACGGGCAACTGCACGCGCCTCAACTTTGTCGCCGCCACGGCGGATTGAGTCAGCGCTTGGTCCCACAAACGCGATGCCATTCTCGGCACACGCTTCGGCGAGCTCTGCTCGTTCAGCAAGGAATCCATAGCCCGGATGCAGGCCGTCGCAGTCGGTCAGTGTGGCGGCGGCGATTACCCGATCGATATCGAGATAACTCTGCGGCGAAGGGCCAGGGCCAATGCAGACGACCCGGTCGGCGAGCGCTGCAGCCATGCTGTCGCGGTCAGCGTCAGACACGATGGCGACACTTTCGATGCCCTCGTCTGCGCAGGCTCGAATGATTCGTACGGCGATCTCGCCACGATTAGCAACGAGTACGCGCCGAAGTGCCGGCATGGCCTACGCGCCGGGTTCGATAACGACCAGGGTCTGGCCGAACTCCACCATGGCGCCGTTATCCACGAGAATCGCCACGACCTTGCCAGAAACACCGGCCTTGACGTGGTTCATGAGTTTCATGACCTCGACGATGCACACGGTGTCCTCGGCGTCCACCTGTTGGCCGACCTCCACGAAGGCGGGGGCACCAGGCTGCGGAGACCGCCAGAACAGCCCGAGAGACGGCGAAGTGACCTTGTGGCCGTCGGGGTGGGCCACAGATGTCGGACCACTGGGCGCGGCGGGCGCGGCAGGGGCCACGGGGGCGCTGGCGGCCACTGGAGCGGCAACGGGTGCGGCGGGCGCGGCGGCCACTGGGGCGTTTTGACGGCCTACGGGGGGGTGTCCGTTGCGGGTCAAATCAAGGCGAGTATCCCCGTACTGCAAGGACATTTCGTCCCAATCGGATGATTGGAATGCCGAGATAAGTGCGCGGATGTCTTCCGGGGAAAGGGCCACCGGTCAGCCTCCTAGTTCGGGGGTCGGGCATCTGGTGCCAGCGGGGAGAAAACCCGTCGAGACATCGGATGTTTGTGGCAGACTACCCGCACGAGGCACTTGCCACAAGAGACTTTGGCCAGAATCAAGGAGGTGCGGACATGAGCGTGACGGATTCGGTCATCGAAAAGATCCGCGACTTGATCGTCTCCGGCCAGATCCAACCAGGCGACCGGCTCCCCCCTGAGCAGGAGCTCGCTACTCGCCTGTCCGTGTCCCGGAGTTCCCTGCGGGAGGCAGTCCGGGCGCTGAGCCAGGCCAACGTCTTAGACGTACGCCGGGGGGATGGCACCTACGTCACCAGTTTGGAACCCCAGCTCCTGCTCTCCGGCATGTCCTTCGTAGTCGATCTGATGTCCGATTCGACTCTCGTGGAGGTGTTTGAGGTGCGCCGGCTGCTCGAGCCGGCCGCCACGGCGTTGGCGGCTCAGCGAATTACTCCAGAGCGCCTTGAAATCCTCAGGACCAGCCTGCAGGAGATGAAGGGCGCTCATGGTGCCGAGGAACTGATTTACCGAGACATGGAGTTCCATGGAGAGATCGCCGCGGCCACTGGCAATGTCAGCCTCTGCTCGATCCTCGAGGGAATCTTCACCCGAGGACTCCGTGCCCGTGTGTGGCGTGCGTCGCTGAGCGGCGTAAAAGCGATGACTCTGTCAGAGCACGGTCACATTCTCGACGCACTCGCCGATCGTGACCCAGTGCTCGCGGCTGCAGCGGCAACGTTGCACCTATCTGAGTCGGAGAAGTGGCTGCGCGAGTATTTAGATCTGAACGTGGGAATGCAGAAATCGTGAACCTCGCTCAGACGCTGCGCGCAAGTGCGCTCGCGGTGCCCTCCCGCCCGGCCATAATCGTGGACGATGTGGTCGATTGCTCCTATTCGCAATTTGCCGACCGAGTCGCAGCACGTGCTGGTGACTTAGTCAGTCATAGCGGAGTTCAGCCAGGTGATCGCGTCGGACTCTTCATGACTAATCGCCCTGATTATCTAGAGGCGTTATATGCCATCTGGTGGGCCGGTGCAGTTGCAGTCCCGCTAAACAGCATGATGCATCCTCGTGAAGCAGTTGCGCTTCTTGACGACTGCAAGGCTCGCGTGTGTCTCGTTTCTCCGGATCTTGCGGAAGCGATGCTAAGTGAAGCGCCGATTAGTGCCGTCATTCGTGTCATCGACAAAACGGACCTCCTTGAAGCACGCAAGGCCGATGCAATCGGTTGTTCGACTGCTGACGTTAGTGAAGATGCATGGATTTTTTACACGAGTGGAACGACAGGCAAACCTAAGGGCGCTCAACTCACTCACGCAAATCTTTTCGCGATGGCGGTTGCGTATCTGGCCGACACAGAATGGGTTGATGACCGATCGGGCTTGCTACATATTGCGCTACAAAGCCACGCGTCAGGACTTTTTGCACTTCCATTTGTAGCGCGTGGTGCTGCACAAGTGGTTCCATCCGCCACCGACCCGGCGACAATTGCACGATTGTTAACAGTGCATGAGCGTCTTTCTTTCTTCGCACCACCAGTATTGATGCGACGACTTTCTGTCTCGCCAGATATCCAGGCGGCGCCGCTAGAGCGCATGGGGACACTCCTTGTCGGTGCTGCGCCTGTTTATGCGGAGGATTTGCGTCTTGCCTTGGGCACGTTTGGGCCGCGAATCTGGAATGGCTACGGGCAAGGCGAAACTCCTTGCACCATCACAGCGATGGGCCAACGTCAGATGGCGGCTGCCGCTGCAGCTGGTGATGATGTTTTGCTGAGTTCGGTAGGCGTTCCGCGCGTGGGTATTGACGTCAAAATCATGCAGGATGATGTCGAGGTTGTAGACGGCGATATCGGGGAAGTGTGCGTCCGCGGCGCAACAGTCATGCGGGGGTACCTTGATCGACCTGAAGAGACTGCAGAGAGTTTGCGTGGCGGGTGGCTGCACACCGGAGATCTTGGTCGATGGGAGCGAGGGCATCTCCAATTGCTTGATCGCAGCAAAGACATGGTCATTTCGGGTGGCTCCAATATCTACCCGCGCGAAATAGAAGACCTGCTTCTTCAGGAATCGACGGTGGCGGAAGTAGCCGTGATCGGACTTCCGGATCCTGAGTGGGGTGAGCGGGTTGTTGCGATCATCGTCACGGAACCCGGATGCACTCTTGATGCGGATCGGCTCGATGCGTTCTGTCTTGAATCAATGGCGCGTTACAAGCGTCCCAAGGAGTACCTGCAAGTAGACAGCTTGCCTCGCAATGGCGCAGGTAAGGTTCTCAAGCGCGAATTGCGCGAGCAACTGCAAGCTAAGGAGTAGCAATGCCGCATATTGACTTTCTCGACGAAACTCTTCGTGATGGCCAACAGAGTCTGTGGGGCATGCGCATGCAGGCGGCTCACGCCTTGCCGGTTGCACCAATTCTTGATCGCACGGGCTTTAGCCGTATCGACCTTGCTGCCTCGTCCTTTCATGAGGTACTGATCAAGTTCTGTCGCGAAAATCCGTGGGAAGGTCTTGACCTCGTCCTAGGTCAGATCAAGAAGACTCCTGTCAGAGGCGGTATGCGTTCCAACGCAGCCGTGAGCATGGGCATTACGCCACCAGATCTGATGGATGCGTGGATGCGACAGCTGAACCGTCATGGTGTTCGTTCCTTCTGGATCTACGACGTGCTCTACAACTTTCAAAACATCGATCGTCTGGCCAAGGTGGCCAAGGAGTTCGGTTCGGAAATCGCGGGCACTATCTTTTTCACTCAGTCTCCGGTGCACACCGATGAGTTGTTCGAAGATCAAGTTCGACAGATGGCTGCAATTCCTGGCGTCGACACCATCCTCTTCTACGACACGGCAGGCGTACTCGATGTAGATCGCATTCGCACGCTGGTGCCACGGATCGTGGCGGCTGCGGGTGGCAAGCCAGTGGAGATGCACTCCAACAACCTCATGGGCACCTCTGCAGTCGCGTATTGCGAGGCCATCAAGCACGGCATCACTGTGCTTCACACCGCGAGCCGGCCAATGGCAAATGGGCCGTCTACTCCGTCGACGGAGGTCATGGTCCGCAATATTGAGGCACTTGGTTTCTCGCATTCGCTGGACACCAGCCTCTTTTCGCCAGTTGCCGAGCACATGGAGAAGGTCGGCAACGCTATGGGCTACTTGGTGAATCAGCATGCGGAGTACGACCTGTTCAACGTGAGTCATCAGGTGCCCGGTGGCATGACCGGCACACTGAAGGCGCAACTTGCGCAATATGGCATGTCGCATCGGCTTGACGAAGTGTTTACTGAGACGGCGCGCGTGCGTCGCGAACTCGGCTACCCGATCATGGCGACTCCCGTCAGCCAACTGGTG
>WLOK01000152.1 GCA_009699315.1 Actinomycetota bacterium | reverse complement strand
CGAGTCAGCCGGCGCGCCCACGGCTGGGTGCGTAGCCATCAACGGCGTCACGCTCACTCGCGTGATGCACTGGTTGCGTCCGGGAGCGGCTCCGGTGATCTCAATTGCTGTTGGCTCCAAGGCCTATGCACCACTCGCGTCCACCGCCTGATTCGTAAGTGCCGGCGGAGACTACCGCGCAGTGACCTCAATCGGGGATCGGAAGGGTGCCGCGAAGGTAGGCAGAATCTCTCGCCGGTGCAGAATCATGGCAACGAGCGCAATCACTGAGTACAGCCCGCACAGGAGCAACCGGCCGTTGGTATCGACGATGGCGAACTGGACCGCAAAGAGGCCCAGAAGCGTCCAGGCGCCCCACCGGGGAAACCTCAGGGCCAACAGGATCGCCACGCCCATCAGTGTCTGCGTCGCGGAGAGGAGAATCTCCTCGAACTGGCGTTCATCTAGAACAATGCCGCCGAATCCCCCTCCACCAATCGCATACGCAATAGGGATCGATCCGATGAGTAGCGTCCATTGGTTGATCTTGCTGGAAATGAGGGTGCCGATGGCAGCCTGTGCATTGCCTCGAGTAGCGAAGAGGATCGCGACGATGAACTCAGGCGCCTCGGATGCAAGTGGAGCAAGCCACTGCACAAGCAGAAACTCATCGATACCTAGATCCTTCCCCGTGTCTAGGAGACTCTCTGCGAATGGCTGCGCGCACAGCAAAATCACGATCGCCGCAGACAGGAACATCGCGACAACGGTGATGCGACGGGTTCGTTGAGGGAATGCACCAATAACGGCAGCTGTACCGATGAGAGTGGGATCTTCGACGCCCTGCCGCGACATTCGCACGAGGTAGTAGATGAACCAAGAAATCATGACGAACCCAAGAAATAGGCTGATGGTCCCGGTAATCGGTGCGACAAACGCAATGACGCCCGCAATAAGTAGAAAGCCGAGTTCAACCCTTGTTTCGGGCTCCAGGACCAACGCCTTGATCGGGTTTCCCTGCCGTTTCGCAACCATGAGGCCGATGAGAACGACAACCGGCCAGCCCAGACCCATGAGGAGCCGATTCGAGCCGGTCATATTCGCAGCCGCGTATGCCACATAGGCGGGGTCACTACCGGCTGTGTACGCGAAATACAAGTCAATGGCGTACTCGGGAAGAACTGCGATAAGTGCGAGCACTGCGATGGCTAGACCGCCTGAAATATCGAGCTGCGCGGCCTCTGCGGCCCATGCCAGTAGGAACGAGGCGGCAACAACTCCGGCTCCGAAGATCATCAAGGAGATCCACGAACTCGAGTGAATTCCGGCTAATCGGAACACGACAGCTGGGACAAAGAACAACACGACGAGGGCAATGCCCTTGAACCTCAGCATTGGTCGACTCTATCGACAACCTGGCTCACAGCAGATTCACAGAATTCATGCACGAATCCGACGGCACCAACCCCTAACGTGGTCTCATGCTTACCCGTGTCCAGCGCTTGGTGCCTTGGACTGTCGTCGCAATCGCCATTGCTGCTGGAGTCCTGTATTTATTCGCAATTCGTGAAGGTTCAATTCACGGCTACTACTCCCCGGCATCCGCGGGCATGGCGTTTGACTGGCACAACTTCATCTATGGATCTGCCGACACCGCGGGATTCGCAGGGGTTGACAAAATCCCTGGCTCACTGTGGCCACAGGCCCTAGCGGTCAGCATCTTTGGCTATGGCACGTGGGCATTGCTCATTCCCGAGGTCCTCGCGTCTGTCGCGACCATCGTTTTCCTCTACCTTGCAGTGGCTCGTTGGCTGGGGCGTAAAACGGGCGTCATCGCGGCACTGATGTACGCATGCACCCCGGTTGTCGCAGCAGTCGCGCAAGTCAACGTCCCTGAAGCCTGGTTCGCACTTCCACTCACGATCTCCGGCTACTTCACAATTCGCGCCGTGCAAAGTGGCAAGCTCTGGTGGCTCATCGGATCAGGCTTCGCCATCGCCGCTGCATTTCAGGTGAAGATGCTGCAGGCCTGGCTGCTGTGGCCGGCGGTCATCATCGTCTATCTCATCGCTGCTCCCGGCACGCTGTGGAAACGTATTTGGCAGCTCCTCGTCGCCGGCGCGATCAGCCTCGTTGCCTCGCTCAGCTGGGTGCTCCTTGTCTGGCTCACGCCTGCGGACTCGCGCCCTTGGGTGGGTGGCAGTGACACAAACAGTCCCTGGGAGATGGTGTTCGGTTACAACGGATTAGGAAGATTCGGTTGGTGGACGGGCCGCACTTTTATCGCCGACTTCGCGGGCTCTTCCGGACTCAGCCGACTCGTCGGACCGATGCTGGCCGTCGACCTCGGTTGGCTCCTTCCCATCGCTGTTGTTGCGCTGGTCGCAGGGATTGTCATCGCTGGGCGCCGCGCCCGTACCGACATTGTGCGGGCAGGTTGGATCTTTTTCGGGCTCTGGTTTGTCATAACCGGCGCCACGTTGGTGTGGGCCAGCGGCATACACACGTTCTACGTCTTGGCCTACGCGCCCGCACTCGCGGCACTCGCAGCAGGCGGAGTCAAGATCGGTTACGACTCGATTCGCAATTCGCCGAATCGCTGGGCCTGGCTCAGTGGTGCTTTCTTCGTAGTGCAAATCGCTTGGATGGCCTGGCTCATCGCGCGCACCGGCGAGTACATCTGGCTCATCCCCCTCACCATCGGTTTTGCGATCATAAGTCTGGTCGCAATCGTCTGGCATCGCGCCGACATCGCTGTCGCCGCTGCACTCATCGCGATGCTGTTGGCACCACTCACTTGGTCCATCTCAACGTTGGGCACCACCAACAACATCAATCCCACCGCGTCGCACAGCCGTCAAGGTGGGCCCGGGGGTGGAATGCCTCCTGGAGGTGGAATGCCTCCCGGTGGCGACAACTCCGAGGTCCTAAAATCCTGGCTCAATGCGCAAGACCCCGGCACAAAGTACTTGGTTGCTGGCAGTAGCGACGCAGCTTCCGTTTTGGTGACAGCGGAGGTTCGTGGCGTGATGTATCTCGGCGGCGGATTCCACGATGCAGACCCCACGCCGACTGCCTCGCAACTCGCGGAGTTGGTGTTGAGTGGCCAGTTGGCATACGTGCTGCGACCCATCGGCGAGTTCGGACCTGGCGGAATCGGGCCTGGTGGTGGCGGACCGGGCAGACCTCAGCAAAGCGGCGCGGCTCCCGCTGTATCCAAGGAACGCTCTGCGTGGATCACCCAGCACTGCGCTCAAGTGTTGGGCGCGCCCCAAGGACTTCTCAGCTGTACCTGACACTTCGGATCTGTCACACGCGCACAGGCTCGAAGACTGCAGCCGTCTCGGGCGTCTTGCGCAAATGGCCGAGTCCGAGAATCGCGAGGATCAACAGGACGAGCGCTCCTGCAAAGGACACCCATGCTCCAATGAGCGCGATGGTTCCGAAGACCCAGTAGCCATAAGCATTCAGCAGCATCCCGCGAAGGGTCTCACCCATAAACAACGTGGTGCGTTCTTGCGCGAGAGTGGCGTCCTTCATCCCACCGGCGATCCACTCTTCACTGACCTCGGAGTAGGTCTTTCCGCCAGCAACACCATTGAGATGGACACCGATCAAATCGGAGTACGCCCTCGCAAGCGGACCAGAAGTCACCTGTTGCCCTGCATACTGCTGCAGATCAGGAGGCAATGTTGCCGCATCGGAAGAGAACGAGACCTTCTGCGAAGTCAACTCTGCCGTCACCTTGTTCTGGGCAAACATACCGCCCCACATCAACAGCGCGCCAAGCACCAGCAAGAAGACCGCGAGAACAAACCCAGTCACCGAAAGAACTTTGTCAAAACTTCGTCTGCGCATAACGCACCTCTCGGCCAACCCATTTCGGGGCCTGTGCAATGAACTTCATCGCAATTTCAGGCTACTCGCACAAACGTGCAGAAAAGTGAGGTAACCGGTCAGAGTTCTAGCAACGACACGTCACGTAAGGCAAGCCTTAACTAACGTCAGGGACCTCATGTAACAGGTCATACTCAGGCTCTTCGCCAAGGAAAATAGTCTGATAGATGAAGCCCTTGGGTCCGTACGGAGGTGCCGTGTACGTGATACCGGAATTCTTCACAGCTGCATCGAACGCGTCCCAATCCTCAAAGACAAGCTCTGTGACTCGTTCCCACTCGTTGAGTTGCTCCTGAGTGCGGCTGCCCGCTCCGAACGGAGCCTTAACTGCCTTCCAAGTTCGGTAGCCAATCAATCCATGCGCGGCCATCTGTTTCGCCTCTTGCGTGT
>WLOK01000151.1 GCA_009699315.1 Actinomycetota bacterium | reverse complement strand
CGCAGCGGTCGCAGGCTCACAACATCAAGAAGCAGCGGCTGCAATCCTGCGAGCCCCGTGAATTGCAGACCAAACATCTCGTGCGCCTCACGCTCATGCCAAGCCGCGCCGGCGTAGACATCCGCAATCGAATCGACAGACTCGTCGTAACGAACAGATGTGGCGATGAAGTGATGTCGAATCGGGGTCGTGCCTGGAACTGCGACATGGAGTAGCCAGTCAACGCCGGATCCATCAGCGAGCTCGGTGGCGGATAGGAAGTCGAAGTACGTCGCGCCAGCGGCTCGAGCAGCGCTGCAGGCCTCATGCCATGACGTCCGATCCACCATCTTGCGCGCGGAGCTCATGACGCACCAGCAAGGGACACGATCGCCGCAACTAGGGCTTCTGGCCGCGGCGGGCAGCCCGGCACGTACGACGCGACCGGCACGACCGAATCGATGCCCTCGACGACCGCATACGAGTCCCAATAGGGGCCGCCACTCGTCGCACAAGCACCGAGGGCCAGGACGGCCCGCGGGCCAACAACTGCATTCCAAGCCGCCGTGAGGTGGGGCGTGAGTTGATGCGTAAGGGTGCCCGAGACCACCAAGACGGTCATTTCTGGCTCCCAGGTCGGGTCAGCCGGCTCGAGCAGCCCCCGAGTCACAGCAGACCCAAACTCAACAGCACAGCAGGCCAAGCCGAGGTTTGCCACGCTCACATGGAGCCCCGGGCGACCTGTAACCGCGTACGTACGCCCAGCCCCCCGGAGTCCAGTCATCTCGATAGCGGGCACAGCCAAAACTCTAGGGGATTTCCTTGGTGGGCCACCCACTCCACGCAGGTTAAGAGGGCAGAATGGTCTTACACACGCTTATTGAAGCGTTTTTCAGGTGAGGGCGGTTGCGGTGACGGATCAGGTTGCGGAAAAGCAGGTCATCCCGGTTGATCACGTGATCATTAGATTTGCGGGTGACTCCGGCGACGGTATGCAGCTGACCGGTGATCGCTTCACTTCTGAGACGGCCGGTCTCGGCAACGATCTCTCGACGCTCCCGGACTTCCCTGCGGAGATCCGCGCACCAGCCGGCACATTGCCAGGCGTCTCGGCATTCCAGTTGCAATTCGCCGATCACGACATCATGACTCCTGGTGATCGCCCCGATGTTCTTGTTGCAATGAACCCCGCTGCCCTGAAGTCCAACATCGGATTGTTGAAGCCAGGTGGTGATCTCATCGTCAACACTGACGAGTTCACCAAGCGCAGTCTCGAGAAGGTCGGCTACTCAGGCAACCCCCTCGAAGACGACTCCCTCAGTGCCTACAACGTGCACCCGGTCGGTCTGACCTCGATGACAGTCGAGGCACTTAAGGAATTCCCGTTGTCGAAGAAGGACGCTGAGCGCGCCAAGAACATGTTCGCTTTGGGCATGCTCTGCTGGCTGTACAGCCGCCCCACTGATGGCACCCGCGTATTCCTCAAGAGCAAGTTCGGCAAAAACCCAGATATCCTCGGCGCCAATATCGCTGCCCTTGAAGCCGGTTGGTCTTTTGGCGAGACTACCGAAGCGTTCTCAGTGCGCTACGAGGTCAAGCCTGCTCCGATGAAGGCAGGCACCTACCGCAATATCCACGGCAACTTGGCACTTGCCTACGGCCTCGTTGCTGCATCCGATCGTTCTGGCCTGCCGATCTTCCTCGGCACGTACCCGATCACTCCGGCGTCCGACATCCTGCATGAGTTGAGCAAACTCAAGAAGTTCGGCATCACGACCTTCCAGGCCGAAGACGAGATTGCGGGTGTCGGTGCAGCCATCGGTGCGTCATACGGTGGCTCACTCGGAATCACAACGACATCAGGACCTGGCGTCGCACTGAAGTCAGAAGCCATTGGCCTTGCCGTGACTCTAGAGATTCCGTTGCTCATCATTGATGTGCAACGCGGCGGCCCGAGCACTGGCCTTCCCACCAAGACCGAGCAATCCGACCTCCTGCAGGCGATGTTCGGACGCAATGGCGAAGCGCCCGTGCCGATCGTTGCTCCACAGTCGCCATCTGACTGCTTCGATGCGGCCATTGAAGCGGCACGCATCGCAGTTCAGTACCGCACGCCGGTATTCCTACTCTCCGATGGTTATCTCGCGAATGGCTCAGAACCATGGAGCATCCCCGATGTGGATTCGCTGCCCACCTTTGAGGCGAATTTCGCTACCGAGTTGAACCACACCAACGAAGACGGCACGCAAGAGTTCTGGCCCTACCTACGCGACGCGGAGACCTTGGCGCGTCCGTGGGCGATACCGGGCACCCCCGGACTTGAGCACCGCATCGGTGGTATTGAAAAGGCCGACGGTCGTGGCAATATTTCTTATGATCCAGACAACCACGACAAGATGGTGCGTCTTCGTCAGGCGAAGGTCGACGGCATCGCCGCTTCGATCGCACCACTCGCCGTCGAGGACCCCGATGGTGATGCTCGAGTTCTGATCATCGGGTGGGGATCGACTTATGGCCCGATCGGTGCCGCGTGTCGTGTCGCTCGCAAGAACGGAGTCAAGGTCGCACAGGCTCATCTGCGCCACCTCAATCCGTTCCCGACCAACACAGCCGAGGTGCTCCGGAGTTACGACCGAGTGATCGTGCCTGAGATGAACCTCGGGCAGCTTGCGCTCTTGCTTCGTGGGAAGTTCCTGGTCGATGCGATCGGCTACAACCAAGTACGCGGATTGCCGTTCACCTCCGACGAACTCGTCGGAGTCATTACTAACGTTGCTTCGAGTCTGTGAGGGATGAAATGACTTCTATCGACCTCCCGTTCCCCGCCCTCGCATTGGTGCCCAAGACTGATGAGAAGCAGTCGGCCAAGGACTTCAAGTCCGACCAAGAGGTGCGCTGGTGCCCAGGCTGCGGTGACTACTCGATTCTTTCGACCGTGCAGGGCTTCATGCCCGAACTCGGGCTGAAGAAAGAAAACATCGTCTTCATCTCTGGCATCGGGTGCTCCTCACGCTTCCCGTACTACATGAACACCTACGGCCTGCACTCGATCCATGGCCGCGCGCCGGCAATTGCGACCGGTCTAGCCGTGACGCGTCCCGATTTGTCTGTGTGGGTCGTAACCGGCGATGGTGACGCCCTGTCCATCGGCGGTAACCACCTCATCCATGCACTTCGTCGCAATGTCAACCTCAAAATCTTGCTCTTCAACAACCGCATTTACGGTCTGACCAAGGGGCAGTACTCCCCCACCTCAGAGACCGGCAAGATCACCAAGTCGACTCCGCAGGGTTCTGTCGACTACTCGTTCAACCCCGTCTCGCTCGCGCTGGGTGCCGAGGCCACTTTCGTCGCACGTTCAGTCGATAGCGATCGCAAGCACCTCAGCGAAGTGCTCCGTCGAGCAGCAGCACACGAAGGCACCGCGCTCGTGGAGATCCTGCAGAACTGCAATATCTTCAATGATGGCGCCTGGGAGGCCCTCAAGGACAACGAAACCGGGCCACAGAACGTTATTCGCCTCGAAGATGGTCAGCCGATTCGCTTCGGCGCTAATGGCGAGAAGGTCGTGATTCGAAGCAAGAATGGACATATCGAGGTCGCTGACGCGGCCGCCGTGTCCGAGTCTGATGTCATCGTCTATGACTCGCGCACCGAGGATCCGGGCTTGGCCTTCGCCATCTCACGTCTGTCAGACAGCCACTCGCTCACGGACACAGCCATTGGCGTCTTCCGCGATGTACAGCGGCCGTCGTATGACCGACTCGTACGTGAGCAGATGGCCGAGGCAGCAGCAGGTGGGCCTGGCGATTTGCAGTCCCTTATCAATGGCAAGGACAACTGGCAGATTGGCTGATGCTGGCCTAGCCAGTACGTGTGACTACGTAGTCACACAGGAATCCGAGCGCATCGCGCGGTGAACCCGACGGCAGTGCACTAAGCGTCGCGCGCGCGTCGTCTGCCCACTGACGTGCGACTGATCGTGCCTCCGCAATAGCCGGGTGTCCACGCAGCAGCGTGAGCGCCTCGGCATGCTCAGTGTCGTCGTGCAGCGGACGGGAAAGCAGGTCGCGGAGTCTCGCGTCACCGGACTCCATCGCGATGAGACCGGCCAGCGTAGGGACACCCTCTCGCAAATCTGTCCCAGGAGTCTTGCCGGACTGCTCAGTGTCGCTGGAGATGTCCACTAGGTCATCTGCGAGCTGAAACGCGACGCCGATGCGCTCCCCGAATTCGGTGAGGGTGCTTTTGATATCGATGGATGTCCCAGCAGCCATGGCTCCGTAGGTCCCACAGGCCGCAAT
>WLOK01000150.1 GCA_009699315.1 Actinomycetota bacterium | reverse complement strand
TCCAGTAGCCGAGAGACCGACGGGACAGCTCCATCCGCTCGGATATCGAACTCTCCGATTGCTGCCAAGAACGTCGTGACCTTGGCATCACTTACGCGTTGTTTCCTTAGCCCCACAGCGAGTCCGCTGGCCATTTCAGCGGTCCAGAACGACGGCACCATGGAGTGCCCATCCCCCTGCATCGCGAGCGCCCGCTCACCAACCTCACTCACTTCATCT
Organism: Actinomycetota bacterium; assembly: GCA_009699315.1. Classification (GTDB taxonomy): domain Bacteria; phylum Actinomycetota; class Actinomycetes; order S36-B12; family S36-B12; genus CAINMH01. Next base: position 4,077 of record WLOK01000150.1, on the reverse strand, counting down.
TCGAAGACCCAGCTGAGAGCAACCGACGCATCGAGGACGAACCCATCAGACAAAGCGCCGGCCCTCATTGATCGCGTCTTTGGCGCTCATACCGAGAGTCACGCCCTTCCGGTTTTCACGCATGCGCTCGATAGCAGCGAGGCGCTGCTCGCGCGTCGTCTGCACGACGGGCTGGATCGATGCGATCGGATGCCCGTGGCGGGTCACGGTGATGATGTGGCCCGCGAGCACCTCCTCAAGGACCGAGGAGAGTTTTGCCTTGAGCTCGTAAACGCCGATGGTGCGGTCGTTGAGGATGGTCATAAAAGTAGACTAGATTCTAGTCAGACTCTAGTCAACTCTGGTCGTCCAGACCGTCTCGCACTAACGTCTAGCCATGCCTCGCGTCGTAGCCCTGGTCGGCGGGGAGTGCACCGGAAAGTCCACTCTGGCCCGCGCGCTCAGCGATTCCCTGCCCGCTTCCATCGTTCCCGAGGCCCTACGTGCCTTCACCGAGGCGCATCGCCGTGTGCCCAGGCGAGAAGAGCAAGTCGAAATTGTGATGGCGCAGCAAGCAGGAGAGGCGGAGACCATCGCCGAGACGCCCCTCGACTGGGTCGTCTGCGACCCGGCCACACTCATGACGGCTATCTACAGCCGGATCTACTACGACGATGAGGCCCTTACAGACGCGGCGATCGTGCATGCTGAACTCACATACGACGCCATCATCTGGTGCGATCGCGATCTACCCTGGACACCCGACTCGGGCCAACGCGACGGCGCGGAATGGCGCGACCGCGCACACGAGGCACTCACACAAATCCTTCCACGCATCAACATTCCGATTTTTGTCGCTTCGGGTAGCGAGTCGGATCGCCTTGCTGGCACTCTGGAATTCCTTGCCCACATAGCGCAGACAGATCGATAGAGTTCAGGCTGCACGGTCTCGGGGAGGGGGAGCAGCATGTCGACAGCGCAACTTCGCGGTCTGGCTATCCCTGAAGACCCCACTCCAGATCTCAACGAATCCGAACGATACGTGTGGCGCAAGTTGCGCGAACAACTGCGCGATGGCGATGTGCTACTGACATCACGTCGGTTCACGGATTCCGAAAACGGTGACGTAGAAATCGATTTGCTCGTGTTGATGCCCGATGTAGGTGCCGCCGTGATCGAAGTGAAAGGCGGTGTCGTCTCCTACGAGAACGGCGAATACTTCACCCGCAGTGGTTCGCGATACGAACGACGCATTCACCCGATCCGCCAGGCTCGCGGAGGCAAGCACGCTTTACGTGCCTATCTCAACCGCCAACCCACATGGTCCATGGGATTGTTGCGCACGGAGTGGCTGTGCGTATTCCCCTACACCAAGCTCGAAGGCGACCTTGGCCCCGAGGGCCGTAGGGAACAACTCATTGGTGAGGGCGAACTCGATGATGCGCTCGGCCGTGTCTACGACGTCCTCCAGTCGTGTCCCGATCCCAATCCCGTGCCCGCACACCCAGCGTGGGTCGATCGGGTCATCGACCTTCTCGAAGGTCGACCTGATCCTGAAGCTGACGTCGCTCGATTCAGTGCCATGCGTGAAGACGCCGTAGACAGACTCACTCGCGATCAGGCGCGCGTCTGCGACATGTTCGCTGACAACCAGAATCTTGAGATTGTGGGGCCTGCCGGCTCTGGAAAGTCATGGATCGCCATGGAACTCGCACACCGATGGGCCAAAGAGGGCAAGCGGGTCGCGTACCTCACCTACGGCGGAGGGATGGCCGAATCCGTTCGACGTTCGGGGCTCGCCGACGTCACCTATATCGGCACTTTCCACGGCCTCGGTCGCGAGTGGGAAGTTGAACAACCGGCAGGAGCCGACCAGGACCAATGGGTCCGGGAAATGCCCGAGCGCATGAGTGCCGCGGCTCGCGTGCTTCCACAACACGAGCGGTTTGATGCATACGTCGTTGATGAAGCACAAGACTTTGCAGATGCGTGGTGGGACGTCCTCTTTCTCGCAGCGCGCGACCGTGACGAGCTACGACTGGCCGTGTTTCGAGATGACGCACAGGAGGTATTCCCCGGGCGTCGCGGGCACCCAGACATGCCACTTGCCAAAGTGCGGCTAAGGGAGAACCTGCGCAATGCCCGAGAAATCGTAGAAACCTTTGCACCGCTTGTGCCCGATGAGATCAAAGTGCTCGGTGGCCACGGACCTCCCGTCGAATTCCTTGAGTGCGAGTCCGGAGACGTCTTCGGCGTCGCTGACGATGTGGCCTTGGATCTGATCGAAAACCGAGGTTACACACGCGATCACATTGCCGTGCTCACCACCAAGCATCGACATCCCATGCAAGCCGAGGCCAGACATGTTCACGGCGAGAAGCATTGGGATCTCCTGTGGGAGGGAGACGATATTTTCTACTCCACTGTCGCGGGCTTCAAGGGACTTGAACGCCCAGTGATCGTGCTCGCCGTCGATGGATTCCACGATGATCTAGAGCCCCGCAATGTTATGTATACCGGGATGAGTCGAGCACGCGATCTGCTCATCGTCGTTGGCGATCGCAATGCCATCAAGGGAGCGGTTGGCGACAAGATTTTGCGGCGGCTCCAGCGTGGACAGAAGGTCGACTAGAGAGCCGGCACGATCGGCACTTCCCATCTGAGACACTTCATGGGTGAGTTCAGAAACGTCGTCGAGCGTGTTGCCACCCGGCATTCGCACGTTCAAGCCGCGTCGAGGGCGTGTGACGCAGCGACAAGAAGCCGGGATGCTGGACGGGCGCGACTACTTCATTGAGCAACCGACTGGTCCACTCAATCTCAATTCTGCACTCCCCGGTTACGACGACATCGTCATGGACATCGGATTCGGTACCGGTGAGGCAACAGCGCAGATGGCACTCGACGAGCCGCGGATGGCGATACTTGCGGTTGACGTACACACGCCGGGCATTGGCGATCTCCTACATCGATGCGCACACACTCCCCTGCCAAACGTGCGAGTGATGTCGGCGGATGCACTCGAGGTACTTACTTCCCTCCCGGAGGATTCACTTGCAGGAGTGCGCACCTACTTTCCGGACCCGTGGCCCAAGGCGCGTCATCACAAGCGCAGGCTGGTTCAACAACCCGTCCTCGATCTGATGGCGAGTCGCGTGCGCGCAGCTGGGTTTTGGCACCTGGCTACCGACTGGGCCGAATACGCCGATGCGATGCAGGTGGAATTCGATGCGCATCCGATGTGGGCCGGTGGCGTGATCACCCGTCCAGACTGGCGGCCAAAGACGCGTTACGAGCGCAACGGCCTTAGCCAAGGGCGCGAGCCGATTGATCTGATGTACACGCGAGTCAGCCCATGATTGGTGAAGTCATTGAACTCAACGTGGGCAATTTTGCCCATGGTGGTCATTGCGTTGCTCGAATCGATGGTCGCGTCGTCTTCGTTCGACACACCTTGCCTGGCGAGCGCGTCCGTGCGCGTGTGACTGGTTCAGGTGGAGGCGGCAAGTTTCTCCGCGCAGATGCGATCGAGATCCTCGAGGCCGCCCCCGATCGCGTCACGCCTCCATGCTCTTACGCAGGGGTCTGTGGCGGATGTGACTGGCAGCACGCCTCACTCGATGCGCAGCGGCGAGGCAAGGAATCGATCGTGCGCGAATTGCTGCGTAAGAACGTCAGCGCCGAGATTCTTGAGTCCTTCACAGTCCGTGCGGTTGAAGGGGATGTCGATGGCCTCGGTTGGCGCACGCGCGTGCGTTTCGCCGTTGATTCCGAAGGCCACGCCGGACTACGTCCGCATCGCTCACACGATGTCCTCACCATCGATCGCTGCCTGATCGCACATCCCGCGATCACTGCCCTCGATATCACTGCAGAAGTTTGGCCGCAAGCACGAGAGGTTCTCGCTGTCGCTCCCAGCAGCGGTGAAGCCCTCGCACAGGCTGATCCGCGCCACACGGGCACTCGGGTGCTGGAAAAAGCCGCTGGGAGAGAGTGGAAGGTAGATTTCACCGGCTTTTGGCAGGTGCATCCCGGAGCTGCTGATGCTCTGGTCAATGTTGTTGGTGACTTCGCGCAGCCCACTAAAGGGGAACACAT
>WLOK01000015.1 GCA_009699315.1 Actinomycetota bacterium | reverse complement strand
GTACGACCGCTCGCTGTGCCTGCAGGCACCTTCAGAGTGACCGTGCCAGTGGTTGTCGGTACGACGATTGCCGCGCCAAGAGCGGCCTCCACAAACGAAATTGGCACGTTGACCGTGAGGTTGTCGCCGGATCTACCGAACACCGGGTGTGACTCGACGTGGACGACGACATAGAGGTCGCCGCTCACACCTCCGCGCTCGCCTGGTGCTCCCTTGCCTTTCAGCCGAATGCGCGCGTTGTCTTTCACACCCGCCGGAATTCGAGCCTGCACAGTTCGAGCACTTGTTCCGCGCCCTGATCCACGACATGACGGGCACGGATCTTCTACGACAACACCGCGCCCCGCGCACGACGAGCACGGCTCAGCAAATGCGAAGCCGCCCGCGTTGCGTGCCACCTGACCTGCGCCGTCGCAGGTCGGACATGTCCGGGGCGCGGTGCCTGCACGCGCACCTGTGCCGCGGCATGACTCACATGGCGCGTCACTGGCAAGCCGTAATGGCACTGTTACGCCACTGAGTGCAGCATCAAAACCGATGCTCAACTCACTTTCGAGGTCGCTACCCTTCTTTGGCCCACGCGGTGCCTGACGACCACCTCGTGCACGCTGTTGGAAGATGTCACCAAGCAGATCGCCGAATCCGGCGCCACTGCCGCCGAACATATTCGAGTAGTCAGCACTGCTGGCGTATTGCGCACCGCCGCCACCAAATGGGTTGCCGCGCATGCCACCGCCAGCGAACAAGGTGCGTGCCTCGTCGTATTCCTTGCGCTTATCCGCATCGGACAGCACGTCGTACGCCTCGGACACGGCCTTGAAACGCTCTTCAGCCGCGGCATTGCCAGGATTCTTATCCGGGTGGAGCTCACGGGCGAGAGAGCGGTACTTCTTCTTGATCGCATCCGCGTTGGTGTCCTTCGCGACACCGAGGATGGAGTAGAAGTCCTTCTCCAGCCAGTCTTTGTTCATGATCCGTCGGCCACCCCGACCCGTGCCGGACGGAGTACGCGACCTGCATATCGATAGCCAGGTTGAAACAGCGTCGCGACGATGGGAGCTTCGAGACCATCGCGAACTTCACTGGTCAACGCCTCGTGCAGGGCCGGGTCAAATGCCTCATCCACTGCGCCGAAACGCTCAAGACCATAGCGCGAGATGGTCGACTCAAGGTTCTCAGCGACCGTACGGAACGCTCCCTCAAGTTCGCCGTGCTCGCGTGCCCGCTCAATGTCATCGAGCACCGGAAGTAGGTCGACAATTACGGCACCGATTGTGAGTAGGCGCGCGGCCTCGCGATCGCGCTCAACGCGCTTACGGTAGTTGGCGTACTCGGCACTCACACGTCGAAGGTCATCGGTGAGTTCGGCAACCTTGGCCTCAACCTCGTCGGATTCGGCCTCGACTTCGCTCATCTCCGATACCTCCGGAGGTGTACGCATCTCGAAGGTGTCCGGGTCGATCCGACGTTTGTCGGTGACCCGGATCCCCTCATGCTCTTGCTCAGTCACTTCTGAGTTTCCTCATCCACGATTTCAGCATCGACGACATCGTCGTCTGCTGCATTGGAGTCGCCATCAGCTGCACCGCCGGCTTGTTGCTGGGTGGCATACATCGCGGCACCCAACGTCTGGCTTGCTTGTGCGACCTTGTCGGTTGCGGCCTTCATCCCGGCGATGTCGTTGGCCTCGATAGCCTTCTTCAACTCCTCGAGCGGACCATCCACATTCGCCTTGGCATCTGCCGGGATCTTGTCGGCGTTGTCGCTGAGGAACTTCTCCGTCTGGAACACCAAGGATTCAGCGGTGTTCTTGACCTCGACCTCTTCACGACGCTGCTTATCTTCTTCGGCGTGTGCCTCGGCTTCGCGCATCATCCGATCGATCTCATCCTTGGACAGGGCAGAGCCGCCGGAGATGGTCATCGACTGCTCTTTGCTGGTAGCAAGGTCCTTCGCACTCACGTGCACAATGCCGTTGGCATCGATGTCGAAGGTGACCTCGACCTGCGGGACTCCACGAGGCGCGGGTGGAAGGCCCATGAGCTCGAAGGTGCCGAGGCGCTTGTTGTAGGCAGCCATTTCGCGCTCACCCTGATAGACCTGAATGAGAACGCTGGGTTGATTGTCGTCTGCCGTAGTGAAGATCTCACTGCGCTTGGTGGGGATAGTCGTGTTGCGCTCAATAAGACGTGTCATCACGCCACCCTTGGTCTCGATGCCAAGTGATAGCGGGGTCACATCAAGAAGCAGAACATCCTTGACCTCACCCTTGAGGACGCCAGCCTGGAGTGCGGCACCGACTGCAACAACCTCATCCGGGTTAACACCCTTATTGGGCTCCTTGCCACTGAGCTCTTTCACAAGTTCGGTGACTGCGGGCATGCGGGTAGAACCACCGACGAGCACAACCTGATCAATTGCCGAGACGTTGATGCCGGCGTCTTTGATGACAGCAGCGAAGGGGGCCTTGGCGCGGTCAAGAAGTTCGCGAGTCATCTGTTCGAACTGGGCCCGTGACAGCGACTCATCAAGGTGCAGAGGACCTTCAGCGCTCGCAGTGATGTACGGGAGATTGATCGACGTTTGCATCGAGCTAGAAAGCTCAATTTTGGCCTTCTCTGCAACTTCACGCAGGCGCTGCATGGCCATCTTGTCCTTGGACAAGTCAACGCCCTGCTTGTTCTTGAACTCACCCACGAGCCAGTCGACGACCTTGTTGTCCCAGTCGTCGCCACCGAGGTTGTTGTCACCACTGGTGGCCTTAACTTCGACAACGCCATCACCGATCTCAAGCAAGGACACGTCGAAGGTGCCACCGCCGAGGTCGAAGACCAGAATCGTCTGCTCAATGTCGCCCTTGTCGAGGCCGTACGCGAGCGCCGCCGACGTGGGCTCATTGATGATGCGCAGGACATTGAGGCCTGCAATCTCGCCGGCTTCCTTCGTTGCCTGACGCTGAGAGTCATTGAAGTACGCGGGGACAGTGATGACAGCGTCACTCACGGTGTCGCCAAGGTAGGCCTCTGCGTCACGCTTGAGCTTGGCAAGGACGCGGGCGCTGATCTCTTGGGGCGTGTAAGCCTTGCCGTCGATATCGACGGTCCAATTAGTGCCAACGTGGCGCTTCACCGACCGGATGGTGCGATCAACGTTGGTGACGGCCTGCCGCTTGGCGACCTCACCTACGAGAACCTCACCGTTCTTGGCGAAGGCGACCACGGAGGGGGTCGTACGTGCGCCTTCGGCGTTAGTGATGACGACGGGGTCTCCGCCTTCGAGTACAGAGACCACAGAATTGGTGGTGCCGAGGTCGATGCCGACTGCGCGGGCCATGGGTACTGCTCCTTATGTCTGGGATACGTCGGGTCCGGCGACCCGATGTCTCTAGAGTAGAGGAGACTCCGGACTTATGCAAATCGTATATCAGATGCTTTGAGCCCAATCGACTCATAGCATCATGTGGTGTGGGCAGCGACACGGTTCCTAGGTCTCCCCTAGAAGCAGGAAGGCGACTAGCCTTCGCCTGTGGATTCGATGATGCTGCTGCGCCTGATAGTCGGCCTTGTCATTACGGCGGTGGCCTTGGCCTTCGCCGCTAAGCGGGGCCTTTTCCTATTCCTTCTGGTGCGCGCGGGTCGCCCGGCGGTGGGACGGGCCTTCCACTGGCCACGTCGAGTCGAGGCCGAGATCACGCAGGTCCTCGGTCAGCGCAAGCTTCTGAAGTGGACCGTGCCCGGTATCGCGCACGTCTTCTCCTTCTGGGGCTTCCTCGTTCTGGGCCTCACGATTCTTGAGGTCTACGGTGCGCTGTTCGTCGCAGACTTCGCAGTCCCTTTCATCGGCCACTGGGCCGTCGTTGGTTTCGCAGAGGATCTCTTCGCTGTTTTGGTACTCGTCGGCATCGTGATGTTCGCAGCGCTACGCATCAGGAACAACCCGAGCAAGGACGGTCGCGCCTCACGTTTCTTCGGGTCCCATACCAAAGGTGCTTGGCTCATTTTGTTCATGATCTTCAACGTCGTATGGACGCTGTTTCTGTACCGCGCCGCTCAGGTCAACACAGGCTCTTTCCCCTTCTCATCGGGCGCGTTCATGTCCGATTGGGTCGCGACGTGGTTCGCGCCGCTAGGGGAAACCGCCAATCTATGGCTTGAGACGATCGGCATCTGGTTGCAGATCGGCGTCGTGCTCGTGTTTTTGTTGGTTGTGTTGAACTCCAAGCATCTACACATTGGTGCAGCACCAATCAACGTCTTCGCCTCTCGCATCCCTGACGCACTCGGTCCACTCGAGCCGATCTACTACGACGGCAAGCCAGTCAATTTTGAAGATCCTCCGGACGATGCCGTATTCGGCAAGGGGAAGATCGGCGACTTCACGTGGAAGAACGCCGTCGACTTCATGTCCTGCACCGAATGCGGACGCTGCCAGTCGCAGTGCCCAGCTTGGAATACCGGAAAGCCACTTTCACCGAAACTCATGATCATGGATCTTCGCGATCATATGTTTGCCAACGCCCCATACCTGCGAGTGGCCCAACACACCGGTCCTGGCGAATTCGACGAAAAGGCACTTGAAGGTCTGACCGAAGCTCAGCAGGCTGAAGCGCAGAGAACCTTCATTGGCCCTCGCGAGGGTTCAGAACACTGGGAAGAAGACGGCTATACCTTCGACGGGCATCGTGCCCAGACAATGGCCGGCGAACTTCTACCAGTTATCTCTGAAGAACTCCTATGGTCATGCACGTCATGTGGAGCTTGTGTCAATCAGTGTCCAGTCGACATCGAGCACATCGATCACATCATGGACATGCGCCGCAATCAGGTCATGATTGAGTCTTCATTTCCCTCCGAACTTAATGGTCTTTTCAAGAATATTGAGAACAAAGGCAACCCATGGGGCATGAATGCTTCATCGCGCAATGCCTGGATCGAAGAAGTCGACTTCGACATTTGCGTGTTCGGCGCTGAAGGCGAAGAAGAGTTGCCCGCTGACGTTGAATACCTGTTTTGGGTTGGGTGTGCAGGAGCATACGAGGATCGGGCAAAGCGCACCACCAAGGCGGTCGCCGAACTTCTGCATATCGCGGGTGTCAACTTCATGGTCCTCGGCGAGGGTGAGACCTGCTCCGGTGATCCCGCACGTCGCGCAGGCAACGAGTTCTTGTTCCAAATGCAGGCGATGCAAAACGTCGAGGTCCTCAACACCATCAAGGCTCGCAAGATTGTCGTGACGTGCCCGCACTGCCTGAACACCATTGGGCGTGAATATCCGCAGAACGGCGGCAACTACGAGGTCGTACACCACTCGCAGCTTCTGTCGACTCTCGTACGCGAGGGGCGCCTCAAGGCAGTCGTTGCTCCCAACGGTGGCCTCGGTGAACGAATCACCTACCACGATCCCTGCTATCTCGGGCGGCACAACAACATCTACGTCCCCCCGCGCGAACTCATCGCATCTGTTCCCGGAGTGCACATCGTCGAGATGGAACGTAGCGGCGAGAAGTCCTTCTGCTGCGGGGCCGGTGGTGCGCGAATGTGGATGGAAGAAAAGCTCGGCACTCGCGTCAACGTCAACCGCGGCAACGAAGCAATCGACACCGGCGCTGCCAAGGTTGCGGTGGCGTGTCCGTTCTGTAACGTCATGCTCAATGACGCAGTTACTGCGCGTCAGCAGAGTGGTGAGGCAGAGGGCTTCGAGGTAATCGACGTGGCAACCTTGCTGCTCAATTCCGTCAAGCGCTAGGTCGCGCTAAGCACCGACCGGAGCAACCTTGGGGCGGCCCTTGCGTCGGTCCCAGAAGAACCACATAAGCGCCACTAGACCGACGATCATCTGCGGGAAGTACAGGAAAGCTCGCCAGATAATGTCGACCGCCGTGGCTTGACCAGACGATGCGCCAAAAAGCACAAGTAGACCGATCAGGGCAAGGTCGACTGTGCCGAGTCCGCCAGGTGCCAGCGGCACGGATGCGAGCAAGAGCGCCACTGAGTAGGCGACGAACACTTCGAGCACCGATAGGTCACCGGGAAAGCCACCCATTCCGAACAATGCCGCAAAAATAACTAGCATCGGTGAGAGCTGCGCAAGAACATTTGTCCACGTAATAGGCCACCAGCGCTTAGCAATCATGTCTGAAGCGGTCGCATGAAAACCGATGACCGAGGTCTGGATATCCGGTGGCGTCTTCTTGACGATGCCGAATGCCCAACGCGCTGGGACCTCAGCAAGCGCACCGATCTTGGCAGCCCCCTTAGCGCTGCGCAACGCAATTGCGATTACTCCCACTGTTACGAGGAATATTCCTGCGGCGACGATCGCAATAATTTCGTAGGCAGTACCAATACTTTTCTTCTCAATAACGAACAGTAAAAGCAAACTCAGCGCCGGCAACCCAAAAGTCATCATGTACGTCCACACGGCATCGGCTGCGACCGCAGCCGCAGCACGCTTGCGCTCCACACCGTATGTATCAAGAATTTTGTATTGCATACCGACCGCAAGCGGTCCCCCTGCCCACGGGACCCCACTGGAGATGAGCAAGCCGGCCTGGCGATCAATGAAAGCGGGCTTGTACTTCAGGCCTGGTACCGCCGCGTTCGCAGTGAGTGGATACACAGCGATGCTGAACAGCGACGTGACAATGATGGCGATAAACCAACCTACGGGAATTGTCATCGCGGCCTTAAACCCAGCCTCGAAATCTCCAAACTTCGAGAACACCTGCGTGAACAGCAGGTACACGACGACTAAGCCGCCGATCATCAAGATCGTCTTCGGGAGCCACTTGCGGAACTTCGAGCGGGGCTTAGCCTCCGCAGTGGCTTCGCTCATTTAAATCTCAGTGCGATGGAAGTTCGCGAATGAGCGGCTGGGCGTCGGACCGCGCTGACCCTGATAGCGCGAGCCATAAATCGCCGAGCCATACGGATGCTCTGCTGGTGAGGAGAGCCGGAACAGACACAACTGCCCGATTTTCATGCCCGGCCACAATTTGATCGGAAGCGTCGCGACATTGGACAGCTCCAGAGTGACGTGGCCGGAGAAACCTGGATCGATAAAACCGGCAGTCGAGTGCGTCAAGAGACCGAGTCGGCCCAGGGATGACTTGCCCTCGAGTCGGCCGGCGATGTCGTCCGGGAGCGTGATGACCTCGTACGTCGAAGCCAGCGCGAACTCACCCGGATGCAGGATGAATGCCTCATCCGGCCCGGTTTCCACCAAGCGGGTCAGGTCGGCCTGCTCCTCAGCGGGGTCAATGTGCGGATATAGGTGGTTCTCGAAGACTCGGAAATAGCGATCGAGTCGTACATCGACACTCGAAGGCTGGATCATCTCCTCGTCGTATGGGTCGAGGCCCACTCGGCCAGCGTGGAGTTCGGCACGTAGATCGCGGTCGGATAGCAGCACAGGGTGAGGCTACCGGGAATGGACGCACAAGGTGCGCGACGCCCTTGTGAAAACCGCGTAGGTTTGGCACTCGTGAAGGAGGCGAGGCTCACGATCCATGACCCGGGGAGACTCGCTCTCCGGCGGGGCATTCGGCTGGCCATCGGTACACCGATCATTCTGATCCTGCTCCTACACCTACTTTCTGATCCCATCGGTATCCCGTTCGGCCTCTTCTTCCTCACCAGTGCCGTGGGCACCGCCGATTTCTCAGGTACCGCGAAGGTCCGCCTCCTTGCCTGCGTGGTGGCGGGCGTTGCGTGCGTGCCGGTAATCGCGCTTGGGATGGCCTCCACCGTCAACCTTTATCTGCTCGTGTTCGTAACTCTCGTTCTCGGATTTGTCCTGTTCTTCATCGGGGTGCTGCGGGGACTCGTCGCCGCGGGGGCGCCCATTGTGATCTCGCAGCTCGCCGTGGCAGTTACATCCTCCGCCACCCTGGCGCAGTGGCCAGCTATCCTCACCGGTCTCACAACTGGAGCCATCGTTTCGGCACTCTGCCTACTCTTTGTTCTCCCCACTGACCGGCGTCGTCACGTACGCGATGGCATCGCCGGTGCGCTAGATGCGATGTCGCACCTCGCGAGACTCGCATGGGGAGATCTCTCCAACCACGCGGCGCTTAAGGCAGCCGAACAGGATGTTCAGGAGGCAGTTACTGCCGTACACCGCGAGTTCGGTGGACAGCCATTCCGTCCAGCGGGAGTCTCGCGGCGGGATAGAGCACTGATGCAGCTCGTCGCTCGTGTACGCGTGCTACGCCAGATGCAATTAGTTTTGGTGCGGCAAGCGCGGTCGATCATTCCTGGGACACGCGCTCTGGGGATGAATTCTGGTGATGCCATGGAGACTTCTGCCCGCGCACTACACGACCCATCAGAGTCGCTGCCCAACATCGGTGCTTTTCCGCAGCTCCTTGATGATCATTACGACAGTTGCACTCAATGGGTGATGTCACAGGCTGCATCTCACGTGTCCGCAGACACGATTGTCACTGAGCTTCAACGCGCGCATGCGACGCGAGTGGTGTCCATGCTCACAGAGCAGGTTGCCAGTCTTGTCCATGACGTGCGAGGGGCTGTAACTGATCCGATGAGCGACCGTGCGGAGCAGGTGCGCCCGTGGTGGCGGGACCTGCTCCTCAACGCGAATACGCGTTCACCGTGGCTTTTCAGTGCGCTGCGCGGGAGTGTGGCCATCGCTATCGGTGCCGGTGTAGTGCATTTCGCTGGCATCTCCTACGGGCTGTGGGTGCTCTTGGGAGTGATTGCGGTTCTGCGAGTTGATGTGCTGTCGACACGGCGCGCTGCATGGCAGGTTGTCTGGGGCACAGCCGTGGGTGCCAGTGTCGGTACGGGCATCATTCTTCTCTCCGACTTCATGAATTGGCAGGGTCTGCTTTGGGTTTTACTTCCTGTCACAGCCCTGATTGTCGGCTGGGCATCCGGCAGCCCAAACAGCGTCGCCGTCTCCCAGACAGCCTTCTCGGCTATGGTTCTCATCGCTTTCGCACTCATCGAGTGGCCAACAGATCTAATCCTGGGTCTTACCCGCCTGGAGAATATGGGGCTTGGCGCACTTGTCGCGATCCTTTGCGCGGTTCTGCTCTGGCCCCATGGCGTTATGGGATTCCTCGGTCGTGTAACGGCCACCGCGGTTCGATCGTGTGCACGCATGGCCTCAACGGCCGTTGGTGTGCTCGCAGGTGATGTCCCGATCGAGAAAATTCCCGCCATTGAGTCCATCGCTCGACTCGATCTGTCCAACAGTGTGGAGGCCATCGATCTCGCGCTGGTTCAGCGCGGGAATGGAAGTCGTCTCGGCCCATGGATGCGTGTTGGTGACTCCACTCGAGCACTGATGTCATACGGAAAGTTGTTGACTCACATTGTGCAACGAGAAGCCGTCATATTGCCTGTCTCACTTAAATCCGCAGTGCTCACATCGACACACGCATCAGAGTTGGTCTGGAATCAACTCGCCGAGGAATGCGCTACGGCCCAACCGACATCATTCCCACCTGACACATCAGATGCGTTTGAGCCACTTCCCGTCGATCTAGACCAGGTTTTGGTGGCCGCTGATCATCTCGACTTGACTGATCGGGCTCATGCGACAGCACTGTGTGTATCGGTCTGGGCGATTGACTGGTTGCATCTCCTAAATCAGCTCAGCGACGACGCACGTCACTCACTCACGTCTGATTCGCGGGCCGTTGCATCCGCCGCATCAGCCACATAACCAAAATAAGAATGCCCGCCACGCTCAGCGCGCCACCCCCGATCAATCCAATTCGAGGGCCGAGATGATCAGATGCCCAGCCGATGAGGGGAGCACCAACAGGTGTCCCCGCGAAGAACACAACTGTGTATATCCCCATGACACGTCCGCGCATGTGGGCCGGAGTTCGTACCTGAACATAGGACTGGACAGACGTCGTAAATGTCATCGCGAAGAGTCCGCATAGAGGAAGCGCGAGCGCATATGTGAGCCGAGTGGGCATGGTTCCGGTCAAAGCTGACATGAGGCCGAGCATTACGGCTGAAGCCACCACTAGTCGGATACGGACGCTCTTGCGTCGTGCTGCGAGCAACGACCCCAGCAGTGAGCCAACGGACAGGATTGTTGTGAGAATTCCAAACGCCGCCGCGTCACCACCAAATTCGACAGTGCTCATTAGGGCTGTGGTGAGCTGAAAGTTCAGGTTAAAACTTGCCACGATGAAGACAGCAAGCATGCAAAAAAGCATCGCGCCGTCGCGCCCAACGAACCGCAGCCCCTGGCCCAAGGTCGGTTTTCTATCTCCTTGCGAGGCGGCATGGTCACGCGGATGAGTAATCGACTTCATCGTGGCGAGAAGAACAAGCGACAGACCAAACAGGAGCGCGGTGATTACAAAGACCTCACTGGTACCCCACAACGCAATAAGAACGCCAGCGAGTGCCGGCCCAAGAATGCGCGACATGTTGAAGGCAACGGAGTTAAGGGCAACACCATTAACCAGATTCTCTTGTCCGACAACATCGCCCAGGATTGCCTGTCGCGCCGGGTTGTCGACCGCAGCTGCGACCCCCGACAGCAATGCGAAGATGTAGATCCAGGTCTCAGTAATGCTGCCCGTCACGACTAAGAGAGCCATAGCTACTGACAAGGCAATGAGTGCGCTTTGGGTGGAGACCAACACAACTTGACGCGAGACGCGATCGGCTAGCACGCCAGCCCATGGAGCAACAAGCAGGAAGGGAAGGAACTGAAGCGCGGTCACAAAGCCGATAGCAACACCGGAGGAGCCCGTGATTTGAAGAACAAGCCAGTCCTGCGCAACGCGCTGCATCCATAGGCCCATGTTGGCGCCGAGTTGCGCACCGATGTAACGGCGATAGTCAGGGACCTTCAAGGATGCGAAGGTTTGACTCATCCCCTGAGTCTAGGTGCGCGGAACGCTCGCACCAGGTTCGCTATCACCGACGATGCGTGCGACCTGCGGGACAATGAAGAACCAGGTGATGACATGGAGCACACACAGCCACAACCGAGTCGACCACAGCACTTCATCGGGTTGAAATACTGGGCTCAACATGGAGGCAAGAGCGAGCAGAGTGCCAGTCCAGAAGACCAGTCGCCGCGCAAAGCGCCGACCAAGAAGAAGCGACGCGAGCAGACCGGCCAGTACACCCACAACGATTGGCTCGAAAAGTACGAGATACCACGGCACCACGGTGAACTCGCTCGACATCGGCGACTTCACTTCGAAGGGAACACCGGCCAGGCGGCCGATTCCGTAACCGATCAGACAGGTGACTCCGGCCCAAATCCCCGTTACAAATCCGGCATAGACCAGATTGCGGAGCCGCGGCGATGCTTCGGGAGGCGGAGCCACCGGAGTGACGGAGCCGATCCACGGCCTAGTGGGCATCCCCACAGGGTAGGGGCTACAGCGTCGGATCCGCCACGCTGCCAAAGCCGACGTGAATTACGGGCTCCGTGACTTGCAAATGTTACCGGTGAGTAGCATTATAGAGTTACTTGCGAGTAACACCCGCATACAGGAGTGAACATGACGCACTACAAGGCAAACCTCCGCGACATCGAGTTCAACCTGTTCGAGATGCAGGGCCTCGGGGACCGACTAGGACACGGGCCATTAGCCGACATGGACACCGACACGGCCCGCAATGCACTCGTGGAGATCGAGCGACTCGCAGTGGGTCCGTTGGCAGATTCCTTTGTCAGCGCCGACCGAACTCCGCCAGTTTTCGACCCGGCCACATCAAGTGTGAAGATGCCCGAAGACTTCAAGAAGTCATTCCGTGCGCTCATGGACAGTGAATGGTGGCGCTTGGATCTGCCCCCACACATGGGCGGAGCGGGCACTCCTCCATCAATGCGTTGGGCTGCTGCGGAGATGTTTCTCGGCGCCAACCCGGCGGCCTTCTTGTACATGTCTGGTGCCGGATTCGCCAATGTCCTAGATCGACTCGGAAACGACGATCAGAAGCGCTGGGCGCAACTCATGGTCGACCAGCAGTGGGGCGCAACCATGGTGCTCACCGAGCCCGATGCCGGCTCCGACGTGGGCGCAGGTCGCGCCAAGGCACTGCCACAAGCAGATGGAAGTTGGCATATCGAAGGAGTGAAGCGCTTTATCACCTCTGCCGAGCACGACATGTCCGACAACATCATTCATCTCGTGCTTGCACGTCCGGTTGGTGTTGAGGGTATCGGTGGCGCGGGCACGAAGGGCCTCTCCTTGTTCCTCGTTCCAAAGTTCCATGTTGACCTCACAAGTGGCGCGATCGGTGCGCGCAACGGTGTTTATGCCACCAATGTCGAGAAGAAGATGGGCCTCAAAGCATCAACCACCTGCGAGCTCACGTTCGGCGAAAGGGAGCCCGCGGTCGGTTGGTTGGTAGGCGACGTACATGACGGCATCGCTCAGATGTTCCTCGTGATCGAATACGCCCGCATGATGGTCGGTACCAAGGCAATCGGCACATTATCCACGGGCTATCTCAATGCACTCGAATATGCGAAAACTCGTGTTCAGAGTGCCGATTTAACTCAGATGACCGACAAGACTGCGCCGCGCGTCACCATCATTCACCACCCCGATGTCCGCCGTAGCCTGCTCATGCAGAAGGCGTACGCCGAAGGCTTGCGTGCGCTCGTGCACTACACCGCGATGTGGCAAGACACGGTCTTTCTGGGCCAGGCCGGCGTTGAAGGAATTGACACAGATCTCGCAGAACGAATCGTTGACCTTATGCTTCCCATCATTAAGGGTGTCGGGTCCGAGCGCTCATACGAACTTCTCGCGCAGTCGCTGCAGATCTACGGCGGTTCTGGTTACCTACAGGACTACCCAATTGAGCAATACATCCGCGATGCGAAGATCGACACCCTGTACGAAGGCACAACTGCTATTCAGGGACTGGACTTCTTCTTCCGCAAAATGGTACGTGACCAATTCAAGGCAATCTTCTACATAGCTGCCCAGATCACTGAGACCGTGAAGGGCGACGACGGCGACGGGCGACTGGCGGCAGAACGCGTCCTTCTGGGCAAGGCTCTCGAAGACGTCCAAGGCATCATCGGTTCCCTTGGCCAGTGGGCGATGGCCTCGCAGACGAATCCACAGGAGATCTATCGCGTCGGCCTCAACACCACTCGCCTGCTCATGAGTGCCGGAGACTTGATGATCGGTTGGCAGCTCATCAAGCAAGCCGAGGTTGCGCTCGCAGCACTCGACGCAGGTGCTGCACACAGTGACGTTGACTTTTATAAAGGCAAGGTAGCCATTGCTCACTGGTTTGCCTCGAACCGCTTGCCGCTTCTCGCAGCAGAGAGAAGTGTGGCTGAGGCCACAACCTTGGACATCATGGAGCTGCCAGAATCGGTGTTCTAGGCAAGATCGAGCCTGCGCTTAAGCGTTTATCCCGAAAATTCCCCGAAGTGGCTGGTGTGGCGATGGAAAGGCACCCGCGGAAATGACTTGGTGGGGACCCTCGGGGTACCGTTAATGAACGATCACCGTGTTCTGTGGGTTTGAAGAAGGATCATGAAGAAACTGACACTTGTTGCCGTAGCCATCACCGTGCTGGCCGGTTTAGTGGCTGTGCCCTCGGCTGCCTCAGCCGTCCAGAGTTCGGATGCCCCGGAGACTGACCAAGTTCACGCCGTGGAGTTCATCATCAACAACGAGCCTCTGGTCAAGGACGCCAAGGTGGCGGCTGGGTCTGATCTGCGAATTCGCAACGTCCCCACTGGAGCACAGGTTTTCCTACAGACCGTCGATGAGCCCGTGGTTCAGCTCCCGATTGCACTCTCTACTCAGGTGCGTCGTACCTGGATCTACAACGACTTGGCCCCCTCACATCGCTACTGGGTTCGCGTGCTCGGTGCCGACGGTTCGAAGGCCCTGATTCGGTTCTCGACCGAGGCTGCTGCGAGCACCTTCGGCGGAGCGATTCACCCGGTGCCCGACCCGACTAAGTGCAAGCGTTCAGTCTGCAAGTACGGCGTAGGAATCCCGATTCGGATCGAATTCCCCATGCCTATCGCGGACAAATACAAGGCTGCTGTCGAAGCGGGCCTCTCTATAACATCGGCAAAGCCAATCGGGCCATCGTCTTGGGGCTGGATCAATGACACAACAATTGGCTTCAGGCCGCGCGACTACTGGCCAGCTAATGACAAGGTCATCGTGCAAGCACACCTTGCCGACGTCCAGGGTGCCGCAGATGTCTGGGGAACGAACTTCTCCATGAAGTTTGAGACTGGCCCAAAGGTCATCATTCGTACTCGGATCGCTGACTACAAAATGGTGATCTGGCAGGACGACAAAAAGATCGAGACATTCCCCATCTCCAGCGGCCGTGCCGGTCTTGACACGACCAGTGGCATCAAGGTCATCTCCGAGAAATACGGCTACCAGTTAAAGGTTCTGTGGAACCCGATCCCCAAGAAGGGCTGGAAGATTCGTGTTGACTACGCGCTGCGAATCACCTGGGATGGCGAGTTCATTCACTCAGCCCCGTGGAACTTCCAGCTCGGTGAAGCCAATCTCTCTCACGGCTGCACCAATATGTCTAATGCGGACTCAAAGTGGGTCTTCAAGCACACTCGCGTTGGTGATGTTGTAGAGGCAGATGGGTCTCCACTCAAGGTCACGAACGACCAGGCTTACGGCTACTGGAATTACACATGGAAGCAGTGGCAAAAGATGTCTGCACTCTCCAATGCCAAAGCCGCCTGACAGGCGCACCATCCTCGTATTCCGAGGCGTAGGCTAAGCCCGTGAAGAGACTTCGGTATCTGCCAGCCCTCAGCCTTCTGGCCCTGATCGTGGCTATTTTCTTTGCTGGTGGCCTGGCACCGGCCTCCGCTCACACCGGTCTCGTGTCTAGCGATCCTCGCGATGGCGCCGAACTCGCGGCCCCTCCCGCGCAGGTCACATTTGTCTTCGACGAGGACCTGCTCCCAGATTTCGTAAATTTCAACATCGCGAACGCCGACGGAGAACCGCTATCCATCGCAGGAGTCACGGTTGCTGGAGCCACCGTTGTTCTCCCTTGGCCGTCAGATGCTCCCGGCAGCACTTACACCGTCTCCTACCGCGTTGTTTCGCAGGACGGTCATCCGGTGAGTGGAGCGATCACTTTCAGTTACGTGATGGAATCACCGTCCCCAACTCCGACGTCCTCTTCCGCTTCATCTTCACCGACGTCCGCTTCATCTTCACCAGCGCCAAGTCCCACCACATCTCCTGAGCCGGGACCGACTCAGACAACGTCTCCCGAACCCACCGACTCATCAAGCTCGGCGTCACCCACGACGTCTCCCGATACCAACCCAGTCAGCAGCACGTCTTCGACGGGCTGGATCATCGCGCTCATCGCCATAGTTGTTCTCGCGGTCATCGCAATCATCGCGCTCATCGCCCGCCGCCGCTGAGATGGCTGAGCCCGCCTCCCTCCTCGCAGCTGGTCGCAGTCATGCCCGAATTCGCTTGACTGCCGCAGTCGTCATTTCCCTAGCGATCGTCGCGCTGCTCGCGACACTGACCCTCACGGGTGGCGGTTACACACCCGCCGCCGACGGTCTGCCCGACCCCGGTCCAGTTGTGTCGTGGGGGCTGCCCATAGTTCGTTTTTCCACCGATATCGCGGCAGCGTTAACAGTGGGATGGCTCGTATCTGCGGCATTCCTGGCACCCTCGTCCCGCGATGGTGTTGTGTCACAAACCGGCCGAGGAGATCTACTACGCGGGGTGAGCGCCGCAGCCGCTTGGGCGTTGTTGTCCATCGTGCAACTCTTCTTCACACTCGCGCTGGTACTGGGTGTCCCACTCTCTCGTGCACTCTCCCCCGGCATAGCCGGCACATATGCCATGGATATCCCACAGACTCGGTCGCTTGCGATCGTGGCGATCGTGGTGACAGTCGTCGCCATCGGGGCCGCCCTAACGTCGACGACCGGGCTCACAGCGTTCTGGCTCATTATTGCCGTTGGTGCCTGCGCACTTCCAGCACTATCTGGCCACGGCTCTGGTCTCGGAGACCACGCACTGGCGATTTCGGCAGGCATCACTCACATCATCGCTGCCGTGTTGTGGCTTGGACCACTCATCGCCATCATCACACACGGGATAATCACGCGAGCTGGAAAGGGCAGTTTCAACGTGGCCAGCGCTGCGCGCAAGTTCGCCGTGTTGGCCCTTATCTGCGTCTTACTACTCGCGGCCAGTGGCCTTGCAAATGCCTACACCCGACTCGACAACGTGGCTCAATTGTGGACGACCGGATACGGGCAAGTAGTTCTGCTTAAGGTGTTCCTTCTCGTCGTACTTGTGCTCATAGCGGCAGTAATTCGCAAGCGTCTCATTCCACACCTTCCCGATGGCCAGTCTCCGGGTAGTCGTTCGGCTTTTATTCGTTGGATAAGTGTCGAGATTGCCTTGATCACCGTCTCCTTCGCATTGGGTGTGACGCTAGCCCTGAGTGCATACCCCAGAGTCGAAACGCGACTTCCCACGATCGGCGAAACATTACTTGGATTCCTTTATCCGCTGGCCCCCACGTGGGAAGCGCTCGCATTCGGATTCCGGCTCGAGCCTGTCTTCTTCATCGGAGCTCTCGTTGCCGGTGGGCTTTACTTAGCCGGTGTGATTCGTCTACTCCGGCGCGGCGATCGTTGGCCCTGGGGTCGCACAGTTGCGTGGCTGATTGGTCTTGTCATCGTCATTTGGACGACCAGCGGTGGCATTGCCACATACGCTCAAGTATCCGTCGGCTGGCACATGGTGCAGCACATGACGATGACCATGCTTGCGCCGATCATGCTAGTCCTCGGTGCTCCAGCGACTTTGGCTTTGCGCGCGTTACACACGGCGAAGGGTCCAGAGCGGGGTCCACGTGAATGGCTGATGTGGTTCTTGCACACGCCACTTATGAAACTTTTAACAAATCCGATTTTTGTACTTGCCATCTATGTGCTTGGTTTATACGGATTGTATTTCACCGGCTTGTTTGGGTGGCTGATGGGAAGTCACGTCGGCCATATCGCGATGGAGGTTCATTTCCTAGCTTCGGGATACCTGTTCGCATGGATAATCATTGGGATCGATCCACGGCCGCGGCCGCTTGCGTACTGGGCGCGCTTCGTAATTCTTCTCGTGGCATTGGCATTGCATGCACTATTCGCTGTCGTGATCATGATGGGGAACACACCTCTTGGCATTGAGTGGTTCGGCATGGTCAGACCGCCCTGGATTCCCGACCCACTTGCCGACACCCGTTTCGGGGGAGGTGTCGCGTGGGGGCTCGGCGAAATTCCTACACTCATTTTGCTGGTCGTCTTGGTCATCCAATGGTCGCGAGCGGACGATCGCGAAGCTCGACGGATCGATCGACAGGCTGATCGCGACGATGATGCTGAGTTGCGTGCATACAACGACTATCTCGCGGGGCTTAATTCACGCCCAGGTCAAAACGACTAGAGCTGTCAGAGTTTACGATCGGCTAGAACCGGGAAAATGCGGCGAGTTTCGGTCACGTAATCGGGGTCAATTCCTGCCGACACCACGCATTCTGAGTCATCGCCTTCGGCAACGACCGCGCCCCACGGGTCAACGATCATCGAATGGCCACCCAGTACAACGCCCGCGTGTGATCCCACTTGGTTGCACGCCAGCATCCACGCTTGATTCTCGATAGCTCGTGCCCGCGCAAGAATGCGCCAGTGCTCTATCCGTCGGGTTGGCCAACCGGAAGGAACCAGAAAACTATGCGCTCCTCTGTCGACTAGTTGGCGGAACATCTCGGGAAAGCGTAGGTCGTAGCAAGTTGCTAAGCCAGTGGGCCCCAGCGGTGTATCCACCACCACGAGGTCCTCACCCGCAGTCATCAGGGTCGTCTCTCCACCTGAGAATCCGAAGAGATGCACCTTGCGATAAGCCGCTCGAATATCCCCGTCGGGACCGACGAGTACCGCTGTGTTGTATGTATTCCCCGCCAACGTTTCTGCGAAGGAACCTACATACACCCACGTATTGGTGTCAGCCGCAACCGTTCGCATGCCACTCACCAGTGGTCCATCCATCGGCTGCTGGTGCTGCCGAGCGACATCGATGGCAAACGCACCTGCGTGCCACAACTCTGGGAGCACGACCATGTCAGCATTTGCGCAAGCCTCAGCCGTGTCGTCTATGACGCGTGCGACTCGATCGTCAGGATGCTCGCTGTCGGAGCAGTCCACTTGCATCAGAGATACCCGTACGGTCATGGCTAGATCCTATGGTTGTCGAGCCAATGAGGTGCCGGATGCTGCGTCTACAACAGCATCAGCGCCAACACCGGAATCCAATGAGATGGTCAATGTCGCCTGACGACTCTCAGCAGCGCATCCCCCAGATGAAGACACTCGGTTCCACAGGCCGACGGGATCTGGCCACCAGGATGCATCGACGTAAATGAGCAATGTGATCAAGCCTGGCGATCGCTTGATGTCATAGGTGTACGGCTGGTTGTTACAGGTGATTGGCGTATACGTAATCGTGAGTCTTTTGCCACCAGCCCGAAAGGAATCAACAGTCGCGACGCCGTTAGAGCGCATCGTGTCGTTGATGCCAGACGGTGTGACTCCACCTTTGCCTTTGGCTGCCAATTTCATCGCAGCCGGATCCGTCTGCCACGCTGCGATCACTTGCAACTGTCGTTGCTGGATAGCAACGGTATTGGTGCCATGAATGTAGGCCTGGTAACCGAACCAGCCTCCGACAATCAGAAGCACAAGAAACATCAAAAAGCCGAAAAAGAAAAATTTTTTTAGCATGGCTCCTCCTGATGCTGCTGGGGCAACTGCACAGCGTCAGCATTGACGAGTATGTCGACAGCTTCTCGAAAGAGTGAAGTATGCAATTCCACGTCAGCAAGAGTTGTCTGCGGACACATCAGCGCCATGTTGTGGAACGGTGTCAGCAGAACGCCTCGATTGGCCATGAACAAGTGGAGATACGCCTCTGTCTCAGGTGCACCTGCAGCAGCCGACTCGGTACCATTGCGCGGCGCAGGGCGGGTAAATCGGTACTCCGCGCGCGCGCCCAACTGCGTGATAGACCATGGGATGTCGTAGCGCAACAGCGTGGATTCAACACCTTCACGAAAACGAGTCGCAAGGGAAATCATGTGGTCGAACGCCGGGCCGGTGAGAACCTCTTCCAGAGTTGCCCGCATCGCGGCAGTGGTGAGTACATTGCCGGCGAGAGTACCGCCGACCCCACCCACGTCAATAAGATCTGCCTCTGCATGTGCGTTAATGCGGTCAGCCAATTCTTGGGTGATGCCATAGGCGCCCGTAGGAATTCCACCGCCGATGCTCTTGCCGATAACGAAGATGTCAGGAACTAGACCCCAAGAAGTCGTGGCACCGCCTGGACCGACAGAGATCGTGTGAGTCTCATCAATGAGAAGCAAAGTCCCGTACCGGGTACACAACTCGCGTAGGCCTTCCAGGAAACCTGGCTCAGGCAGCACGATGCCGATGTTGGTTAATGCAGGCTCCGTTATGCAGACCGCCACGTCTCCGTGGCGCAATGCCTCTTCAACCGAAGCGAGATCGTTAAACTCTGCGGATCTACTCGTCTGGGTGATGTCAATGGGCGCTCCCACTCCGCCCGAACGAATCACCGTTTGTCCTTGCTCATCACGTACAGCAAAAGTTTCGTCGACCGACCCGTGATAGCAGTATGCGAATGACAGGACCTTGGATCGCCCGGTTGCCATACGGGCCAAGCGCAGTGCCCACCTGTTGGCGTCAGTCGCCGACAGCGTGAAAGACCACAGCGGCAAACCAAATCGCCTAGTGAGTTCAGCGGCTACCCACTCTGCATCGTCACTTGGCATCATCGTGGTGATGCCACCGTCCTCAGCGATTCGGCGTTGAACGGCCTCAATCGTGGGACGAGGTGAGTGTCCGGCCATGGCGGCGGTGTCGCCTAGAGCGAAGTCGACGTATTCGTGCCCATCAACATCCACGATTCTGTTGCCACGCGCCTGTGCGAGATAGATTGGGTAGCCACCCGCCCACTTGTTCATCCACGTCATCGGTACGCGGCCGAACAGGTGGTCTGCTTGACCAAAGAGCCGTCGCGAGTGAGGGGTGCGAGATTCGTAGGTGGCCGTCTCCTCAGCAAGGAGGGCCAAGAGGCGTGCGGGGTTCATAGTCCACCTTCCATGGGAGGCCTACGCTACGAGATGGGATTGCAAATGCACGGACGGCTGGGGGATCAGGGCCTATGCAATTTCGATCATGTTACTGTGGAGTAACTTAAGTGTCTTTTCATGTGTGCAGGAGGATCCATGGGCGAGGCGTATATCTACGAGGCAATCCGCACCCCGCGTGGCAAAGGCAAGGGTGGGTCCCTTCATGGGGTCAAGCCGGTCTCCCTAGTGACCGGGCTCATCCACGAACTGCAGGCTCGGCATTCCGGTATGGACCCCAACGCCATTGATGACCTGATTTTGGGCTGCGTGACCCCGGTAGGCGATCAGGGGGCCGACGTAGCCAAGACAGCCGCAATCTTCTCCGGCCTCCCCGACACGGTGGGCGGGACCCAGATCAACCGCTTTTGCGCGTCGGGACTTGAGGCGGTCAATCTTGCTGCCCAGAAAGTGCGTGCGGGTTGGGACCAGCTGATCATCGCCGGCGGCATTGAGTCGATGAGTCGTGTCCCGATCGGCACTGATGGCGGAGCATGGGCGATGGACCCAGAAATTTCTTGGGATACCTATTTCGTCCCGCAAGGGGTCAGCGCTGATCTGATTGCCACTATCGAAGGCTTCACTCGCGATGATGTTGACGCGTACGCCGTGACTTCACAGCAGCGCGCCGCCAAAGCGTGGAGCAGCGGCAACTTCACCAAGTCAGTCGTGCCGGTCCGTGATCGCAATGGCATGATCCTGCTCGATCACGACGAGTTCATGCGGCCCCAGACCACTGCTGAGTCCCTTGGTGCTCTCACTCCATCTTTTGCCATGATGGGAGAAATGGGTGGCTTCGATGCAGTAGCCCTGCAGAAGTACCACACACTTGAGCGCATCAACCACGTGCACACGGCCGGCAACTCCTCTGGAATCGTCGACGGCTCTGCCCTCGTCCTCGTTGGCAACGAACAAGTGGGCAAGGACTTCGGGATGGTGCCGCGTGCACGTGTCGTCGCCACCGCTGTCAGCGGTGCTGACTCCACCATCATGCTCACGGGTCCGACTCCGGCCACCCTCAAAGTATTGAAGGCTGCAGGTCTGAAAGCCAAAGATATCGACGTATGGGAGCTCAATGAAGCTTTTGCTGCAGTCGTTCTGAAGTGGATGAAGGATATGGACCTGTCGATCGACCAGGTCAATGTCAACGGTGGAGCAATCGCTATGGGACATCCACTTGGTGCAACGGGTGCGATCATCCTTGGCATCGCACTCGATGAACTCGAGCGCACGAACGGCCGCTACGGCCTCATCACATTGTGTATCGGTGGCGGCATGGGCCTCGCCACCATCATCGAACGGCTATAGGGAGATCTGTCCATGTCCACGAACATGATTCGCTGGGACCTCACCGACGGCGTCGTTGTCCTCACAATGGATGATCCCGACGGCGGGGCAAACACCATCCACCAGAAGTTCCTCGACTCACTTGGCGAGACCGTAGATCGTCTCGAGGCTGAGAAGGACTCCTATAGCGGTGTCATCATCACGAGTGCAAAGAAGACTTTCCTCGCCGGTGCGGATCTGGCCATGATCATCAAGGCCTCGCCTGCAGATGGTCCGGTCATCAAGGCTCTGCTTGATCAGTTGAAAGCCCAAATGCGCCGCATTGAGACCCTCGGTAAACCAGTCGTTGCAGCGATTAATGGAGCCGCCCTCGGTGGTGGCCTCGAACTTGCCCTCGCGTGTCACCATCGCGTCGCGCTCAACGCCAAGGGTAGTGAGATCGGGCTCCCCGAAGTCACTCTTGGTCTGCTCCCTGGCGGCGGCGGAGTCGTACGCACCACACGCATGTTCGGCCTGCAGAAAGCGCTCATGGAGGTGCTCCTCCAAGGACAACGACGTAAGCCCGCTGAAGCACTCGCGGTCGGGCTTGTGGATGAGATTGCAGAGTCACCGGAAGCCATGCACGAGGCAGCACGTGCCTGGATCTCATCTAACCCAGCCCCTTCACAGCCATGGGACGTCAAGGGCTACAAGATGCCCGGTGGCACCCCGAGCTCACCAAGCCTCGCGCAGTTCCTTCCAGCGTTCCCGGCCAATCTGCGCAAACAGACCAAGGGTGCGCCCATGCCGGCACCGCTGAACATCATGGCGGCGGCGGTGGAAGGCGCCCAGGTCGACATAGCAACTGCCGAGAAGATCGAGACGGAGTTGTTCGTCGAACTTGCGACTGGTCAGGTCTCTTCGAACATGATTCAGGCATTCTTCTTCGATCTTCAGCACATCACCAAAGGTGGCGCGCGACCAGCAGGTTTCGAACAGTACCGCGCAAAGAAGATTCTCATTTTGGGCGCAGGGATGATGGGCGCTGGAATCGCCTATGTCTGTGCGCGTGCGGGTATGGATGTTGTCCTTCGTGATACCTCACTCGAGGCGGCTGAGAAAGGCAAGGCGTACAGCACCGGACTTCTCGACAAAGCCGTCTCGCGCGGAAAAATGACTGCGGAGGCACGCGAGGAGATTCTCGGTCGGATCCACCCCACTGTCGATGCCGCAGATGCACAAGGCGCAGATCTGCTGATCGAGGCGGTGTTTGAAAATCCTGACCTAAAGAAGCAGGTCTACAACGAGGTTGAGAAGTACCTCGCACCTGACGCACTTCTCGGTAGCAATACCTCGACCTTGCCCATAACCGATCTGGCAACTGGCGTGACTCGTCCTGCGGACTTCATTGGGCTGCACTTCTTCTCGCCCGTCGACAAAATGCCACTACTCGAGATCGTTGTCGGCGAGAAGACATCTGACGCGACGATCGCCAAGGCAATCGATATCGCCCTGCAGATCAAGAAGACACCCATTGTTGTCAATGACAGTCGTGGGTTCTTCACTTCGCGAGTCATCATGACGTTTATGGGCGAGGCTGTTGCACTGCTTGCTGAGGGTGTACCGGCGCCGTCGATTGAGCAGGCCGCATTGCAATCGGGCTACCCCACTGGGCCGCTTGCGCTCTTCGATGAGATCAGCATTTTGCTGGGGCAGCGCATTTATGCCGAAACTCGGCGAGGCGCTGAAGCTGCCGGAAAGCCACTCGGCGCGCACCCAGCCTTCGATGTCGTCAACTACATGGTCGACGATGCAGGTCGCGGAGGCCGTGGAGCCGGGGCCGGTTTCTACGACTACGCCGACGGCAAGCGCCTTGGTCTCTGGGACGGACTTGTCACAAAGTTCGGAGGATCGAATTCAGGGATGTCGTTCGACGACGTCAAGGAGCGCATGCTCTTTGCTGAGGTCCTCGAGAGCGTTCGTTGTTACGAGGAGGGCGTCTTGCGATCAGTGCCCGAGGCAAATATCGGTTCAATCTTTGGTATTGGTTTCCCACCGTGGAGTGGCGGCGTGCTTCAGTTTGTCAACGGCTACTCCGGCGGTATTGCCGGCTTCGTTGCGCGGGCGCACGAACTCGCGGTCCGTTATGGCGAGCGCTTCGAGCCCACTGCTGGCCTGGTCGCGATGGCGTCCGAAGGCCGCCGCTTCGAGTGACATCCGGCAGACTTTCACGTCATAGTGGTGGCATGAATCTGCGACGACTCATCTTGGCCGTGAGCGCTTTGCTCACATTCGCGGTGATTGCGCCGGCTAACGCTGCGCCACTCTCCGAGGCGCCAGCGGCCGTGAGCGGGGTGCGCCTGGTCCCCTGCGATGTCTATCCAGGGGCCGTGTGTGGACACCTAGATCGTGCGTGGGATCCAACGGGAACCGTGCCCGGCACCATACGCGTGGGTTTCGCATTCATTCCAGCTCGAGACACCAGTCGACCTACCCTTGGCACGGTCGTGCCGCATGAAGGCGGGCCCGGTTACAGCACGACTGGATCAGCGTGGTGGTTCGCCGAGATGTACGGGACTCTGCTTGAGCGCCGCAACATGCTTCTGGTCGACCAGCGTGGCACCGGCCGTAGTGAGCCCATCAACTGCCCCGGACTGGAGATCGGGACAATGTCGATCGATCGTGAAGCGGCCAAGTGCGCCCGATCGCTCGGAGATCATGCAAATCTCTATGGGTCCGCTTTGTCAGCTGACGACCTCGCCGCAATCATCAAAGCGCTGAAGTTAGGTGTAGTTGATATGTATGGCGACTCTTACGGCACATTCTTTGCTCAGGTTTTCGCCGGACGTCACCCCGACCTGTTGCGAACACTCATCCTTGATGGCGCCTATCCGGTTTATGGCGAGAGCGCTTGGTACCCGACTCAGGGGCCGGCGCTACGGAATGCTCTAAATGTTACTTGCGCACGCAGTCCGCTATGTGCGTCTGCCAGCCCAAGACCCATCCGGGATCTTGCCGATCTCGTGGAGAAATTGCGAAGGAAGCCGCTTACTGTCTGGGCTCCAGGTGGAGACGGTGCGCGTCATCAGATCACATTGACCGCTCCGGGTCTCACCGCCATCGCCTTCAATTCGACGTACAGTACGACCGTATTTCGTGAATTCACTGCCGCTGTTCGTGCGGCTCAAGACGCTGATCCAGTCCCACTCGCACGGCTCTATGCAGAGTTTTTCTATACGGGATCATGGCTCAGTAATCCACGAGCGTTTAGCGAAGGTCTCGACACAGCAGTGAGTTGTCACGACTACGTGCAGATGTACGACATGTCAGCTGCACCTGCGAGGCGAATTCAGCAGTATCAGAACGCTGTTTCGCGAATGAATGAGAGAAACCCCGGGATCTACGCGCCATTCAGCATCAGTGACTACAACCGCTCTGGCTGGAGCGCACCGGATCTATGCTTGCGCTGGCCGATATCCACCACGAATCCAGCAGGGCCCCCGCATCCACTTGCTGGTCATTACTCCGAGGTACCTACGCTCATTCTCTCCGGCGAACTCGACAGCATCACCTCCGCTGCCGAAGGCGACATGGTGAAGGCGCAGTTCCCGAACTCCGCTCACTTAGTTGTCGCGAATTCTACGCACGTGGTGGGCGGGGCAGGGTCAACGAGTTGTGGTGCGACCCTCGTTCGGTACGTGGTGCGTAGTGGTTCACGAGATATTCCGGAGGCCATCGCCCAATGCGCGCAGGACGTACCTGCGG
>WLOK01000149.1 GCA_009699315.1 Actinomycetota bacterium | reverse complement strand
TGGATTGACCAGTTGAAACTGGACACGTACCCGTCGAGCGTGCTGACGTGCGCTGCCAATCCGGCAGTCACATAGTCCACGTCCTGTCCACCGACCTGCACAGATACGGAGTCGATGCACATCTGCTCTTCAGGGCTCGCGCACGTCGGCCAGTCACCCGACGATCCGGGCGGAAGAACCGTCGGAACATTTAAGACGGAGACCGCACCCGCAGAGGGCACCAACAAATGCAAGCAACAAGTGCCAAGGCGCCAATAGGAATCAACCGCTTCATGGGAACCCCCTGATCGGAAACTCCCCAGATAATATGTAGGGAAAGCCCCTATGTGCACAATAAGTGTCCAATTTGGCATGACCTAGTGCGTGCAACCATCCTTGGCCCCATGCCCAAGGATGTTTGGGACCAAAGCTGGCCGAAGTCCCCATGCGCCAGGCAAGAAAACCAGTCGACTTACTGAGCTCGTAGCCGCTCCCGCAACACAAATTTCTCGATCTTGCCTGTGCTCGTCTTGGGAAGGTCGGAAAAGATGATCTGGCTTGGCGCCTTGAAATGCGCGAGTCTCTCGCGACACCAATCGATTAGAGCCTGCTCACTGACTTCTTCGCCCTCCGCCACAGCGACGAATGCGACTGGGACTTCTCCCCAGCGCTCATGTGGCCCAGCGATGACGGAAGCCTCTGCTACGGCCGGGTGTGCCACCAGCACTTGCTCAACTTCGATAGAACTGATGTTTTCACCACCACTGATGATGATGTCTTTGGAGCGATCTCGCACTTCAATCATGCCGTCGGGATGCCACACTGCAAGGTCGCCCGTTCGAAACCAGCCATCCGCGTAGGAAATCGCGGTCTGTTCTGGATCGTTGAAGTAGCCCAGCGTCACGTTATTGCCGCGCAACCAAATCTCGCCCATGGTTTCTCCGTCGCGGGGGACGATAGTGCCATCTGGTGCGACGACAGTGAGAGGTTGCGAAATGAGGTTGGGAGCACCTTGTCGCGACTTGAGTTTCGAACGTACGTCATCGGGCAATTCATCCCATTCGGGATACCAGGGTGAGGCCACCATCGGCCCGAAGGTTTCGGTGAGGCCGTATAGATGCATCACATCGAAACCCAAGGACTCCATCGCGGCAAGCAAGGTGGGCGAGGGCGGCGAACCTCCAGTGCCCACCTTTACCCGCTCGGTCAACGGACCGGCTTCCGGTGCGCGCACGAGATCACCCAAAACAATGGGCGCTGCGCAGAGACAGTTGACGCCTTCTTCTCTGATGAGTCGCCAGCTCTCGGACGGCACTACTTTGCGAAGACACACCTGCGTGCCACCAGCGGCAACGATCGCCCAAGGGAACGTCCAGCCATTGCAATGGAACATGGGAAGCGTCCAAAGGTAAACCGTGTCGACACCAAGGTTGAGGTGATACGCCATGGCAACGGACTGCAGATAGGCCCCGCGATGGTGGTACATCACTCCCTTCGGCTTACCCGTTGTTCCGCTGGTGTAGTTCAAGCACAGCAGAGAACGCTCGTCCGCAACGGGTAAACACAACGGCGTTGCTGACTGCGCACGAAGTCTGAATTCTTCAGCCGCAATGACGGGGACAGCAATGTCGTGTGCCCGGTCCAGAAAGTCCTCATCGACAATGGCGAGTTGTGCACCACAGTGTTCGACGATTGCGGCAATCTCCGCAGCTTTGAGCCGAGTGTTGAGAGCCACGAGCACAGCGCCCGCCATCGGGACACTGAAGTGAGTCTCCAAGAGGATCGAGGTGTTCGGAGCGAGTACGGCCACGCGATCACCCGGCATGACTCCGAGCTCCGCAAGAAGTCCCGCCTGTCGTGTGCACTCCTCCAACAATTCGGCATAGGTCAGGCGGATATCCCCATCAACGACCGCAAGCCGTCCTCCATGAACCACAGCAGACCGCAATAAGTGATCAATGGGCGTCAATTCAGCATGAGATGCCTCTGCGAAAACTGGCGGCTTCGCGCCCATGCCCATCATCCCCTCGACTGCGATTGAGAGTTGAACCCTCCCATGAATCTCTCATGCTCCGGGTCACGGCGGCCGGACGCTCGTATCGGAATGGGACATCATGAGTGGCTCCCCGAGCGAAAGGATCAAGCGAAGGAAACCAACGATCCGATAACCAGTGCACCGAGGTGAACATTCATGAGCGAAGCGGGGCTCCCCTTCCTGCATAACCCGTCCTCTGTCGCCATCATCGGAGCCTCTGACGATCCCGACAAAATCGGTGGCCGACCCATTGCCTTTATGCGCAAGTATGGATTCTCCGGGGCAATTCTTCCGGTCAACCCAAGCCGGGCCACCATTCAGGGCCTACCCGCCTACCCCGATGTTGCCTCGTTACCCATAGTTCCCGAGGTGGCCATCATCGCCCTCCCCGGCGATGCTGCGGTAGCGGCCGTCGAGGCGTGTGCCGCCTTAGGCGTCAAGGGTGGCGTCGTCATGGCATCTGGCTTCGGAGAAACTGGACGCCCTGAGGATCTGGCTCGCCAACACAATCTGGTGGCAATGGCACACGCGGGAGGAATGCGCCTCGTCGGACCAAACTCCCAAGGACTCGCCAACTTTGGCACCGGAACAATCTTAAGTTTCTCGACAATGTTCGTTGAACAAGAACCGCTAGATGGCCCCATCGGCATTGTCAGTCAGAGTGGCGCAATGTGTTCGGTTCCTTACGGACTGCTTCGTCGCCGAGGTCTCGGCGTGCGCTATGTGCATGGCACCGGCAATGACGCCGATCTCGGTGTTGGCGACCTTGCGCTCGCTGTATTACAGGATCCGGAGATCAGACTTCTCCTGCTGTACTTAGAGGACATTCGTGATCCGGCCTCCCTCCAAGCTGCCGCTGAGCAGGCGCTGGATCGAAACATCCCGATTGTGGCCATGATGGGCGGGCGAAGTGTTGATGGCCGACGAGCCGCCTCGTCGCATACCGGAGCCTTGGCCAACGAACAAAGAGTGGTGGACGCATTCTTCAAGCGAGTGGGTATCTGGCGCGCGAAGAGTATGAGCGGCATGGTCGACACCGCTGCCCTCTACCTCAAGGACTGGCACCCGCGTGGACGACGACTTGCCATCGTGAGTAACTCGGGAGCGATCTGCGTTCTTGGGGCCGATGCGGCGGCAGACAATGGCTTGCAGTTGACGCAATTTACGCCGGAAACTTCACAAGCTCTGACGGAAATTCTGCCAACCTTCGCCACGAAGACGAATCCTGTCGACATCACTGCAGCATTACTCACCGATAGCAGTCTCTTTGGAAAGGTATTCCCCGTTCTCGCTGCAGACCCCGGAGTCGATGCGGCGCTCGTCGGTATTCCGGTCTCTGGAAAGGGATACGACTTCCCCCGCTTTGCAGCGGACACCGCCGAGTTCGCCGAGCGAGATCGTAAACCCGTGGTGGTGGCAATACCCCAAGAACCCGTCGCGCGTGCATTCCGCGAAAAGGGCCTCGTTGTCTTCGATGACGAGGCTACGGCCTTGGCAGCGTTAGGACAGTTCCTGCACCACCGCGAACTCATGGAAGAGGTCCGTCGGCTTGGACCACTCCACAATTCCGTCAAGGGATCGCCCGTGGTGCGCAGTCTCAGTGAATCGGCAGCACTGGAATTCCTCAGCGACCGTGGTGTCCCCGTTGCGCCCTCCACACTCTGTGCGACTTCCGCTGCGGCCGTTACCGCTTTCCACTCATTCGGAGACGTCCCGGTGGTGGTGAAAGGGTGTCCCTCAGCGGCGACACACAAGAGCGAGTTGGGCTTGGTACGCCTCGGGCTCTCGACGAGTGATGCTGTCGCATCAGCGGCCGATGACATGCTTGAGATCATGACTCGCCTTGGGTTA
The DNA here is from genome assembly GCA_009699315.1 of Actinomycetota bacterium. Lineage (GTDB taxonomy): Bacteria > Actinomycetota > Actinomycetes > S36-B12 > S36-B12 > CAINMH01. Next base: position 446 of record WLOK01000149.1, on the reverse strand, counting down.
GCAAACGACGGAGTGATCGTCGCACCGATGGTCCGCGGAGTGATGGAAGGAATGATTGGAGCACACGTCGACGCGGTGTTTGGTCCAATCGTTCTCGTCGGTGCTGGCGGCAAGTACGTGGAAGCCCTAGATGACGTCCAAGCTTTGATTCCGCCGTTCGACGAATCGGCTGCCTTAGCCGCAATCCAGCAGCTTCATATTGCGCCGCTGCTGAGTGGCGTACGAGGAGAGCCGCCCACAGATGTTGACGCCTGGGCTCGTGCCGCCGTCGCACTCGGACAGTTGATGCTCGATAACCCAGCGATCCAGAGCGTAGATGTCAATCCAATCATGATCGGGGCTGCGTTCGGCGAGCCGTCATTTGGGGCTCTGGCCGTAGACGCAGTGGTGGAACTCGCCTAGATCGACTGTCCGGGCCTTGTGCCTGTACCAAACTAGAACATCGG
>WLOK01000148.1 GCA_009699315.1 Actinomycetota bacterium | reverse complement strand
CGGGACGGTCAATCCCAATCCGTACAAGTTCGCGCTGCATGATCGCGATCTCCGTCAAATCGGCGCCTAGGAGTACCAATGGTGTGCCCCAGTCGAGCAACCAGCCGAGGTAGGTCACGGCGTTCCCGTGTACGTCGAACGAAAAGCTGGCGTGGATGTGATCGGCAGCAAATACGCGACGATGTCGCAGGTCTACGACCCAGTCACCTTGCTGAAGGTGATGAACTAGATCATCGGCTGTTGCGAGGCGAGGAAGCGAAAGGTCAATTGGGCCAGCGCCGAGTTGATTGGCCGGTCCCATATACACGTAATACTTTGGGAATGCGTCTAGACCTGCGATGAGTTCGCGTATGTAGGTTTCTTCGTCAGTATGGAATACCGGATTCGCCCGCATCTGCTCAAGCAAAGTCGAATGTGTACCAACGGTGGCGGTTGCTGAGCAGAAAGATCCAAAGCCATGCGTCGGGTAAACGGGAACGTCATTGCTGACGATCTGTGGCAAGCGTTGCATTGATTTCCATTGCGAGCGTGCGAGCGGCTCGGTGAACGCGGGACCAAGTAAATCGGGTCGACCTACGCTCCCGAACAGCAACGATCCACCCGTGAATAGGGCGATGTCGTGTCCGTCCCGGTGAATTGCGAAAGAGACATGGTTGGGGGTATGACCGGGTGTGTGCAAGACGCGAATACGGCCGACATCGGATTCAATTTCGTCGTTATCCTTGACCTGCTGTGCGTCGAAGGAAATATCCATGCCATCGGGCACCACGTATGACGCGTCAGTCTGTCGAGCAAGTTGGAGGCCGCCGCTGACGTAGTCGTTGTGAAAATGTGTTTCAAGGATATGAGAAGGCGACCAACCTTGTGCGTCAAGGACGTCAAGTACACGATCGATATCACGCTGGGGATCGATGACGATGGCGGTTGCGCCAGCACCGATCACATAACTGCGATCACCCAGATTCGGAGTCTCAATTGAGATGACTTCGAGATTGCTCATACGAAGATCCTTTCACCTGCGCCACGTCTGAGGCTAGCACATACCCCTAGGGGTATGAAGTTAAAGAATGAGCAAATATCGGTCGGAATGACTCCCTCGGCGGGCAACGTCGAGCCATGGCGATCTACGGTCAATTACATGTCTTCCTCACGGCTGCACCGGGAAATTCGTGCCTTAATCGGCAGCGCGATCGCTGCCCTCATTGTGGTCGGTGGTGTCACCGCAGCCATACCCGCATCAGCGAACGAATCCGTGGGCGCATCGGTGGCCACTGCTGCTAAGCCACAACTGCCCCTGCATATTGAGGGCAGCGACATAAAAGACAGTGCCGGTGACACCGTGGTGCTTCATGGCGTCAACTGGTTCGGCATGGAGACGAGCACGCACTCGCCCCATGGGCTCTGGACGCGTGACTACAAGGACATGTTGAAGCAAATTGCTGCTCTCGGGTTTAACACTGTGCGTGTGCCGTTCTCCCTTGAGTCGTTGGGTTCTTCGACGACTAGTGGTATCGACTTCGCCAATGGCCGTAACGCGGAGTTAAAGGGAAAGACGCCGCTTCAGGTTCTTGACGCGGTGATCACTGAGGCTGCTCGTCTTGGTCTCCTGATCATCCTCGACAATCATTCGCAAGCAGATGACGGCTATATGTATCCACTCTGGTTTGGGCAGTCGGGATACACCGAAGCCGATTGGATCGCGATATGGAAGAAGCTTGCCGCCCGCTATGCCGATCAGCAAAATGTCATTGCCTTTGATGTGAAGAATGAACCCCATGGTTCGGCTTCGTGGGGCACTGGTGGTCCTAACGACTGGCGACGGGCAGCGCAGGCAGCGGGAAACGCGGTACTTCGCGTGAATCCGCGAATGCTTATCGTGATCGAAGGCATCGAGGCTCCAGTGGCAGGTGGAATGCTAGAGCGTCACTGGTGGGGTGGAAACCTTGAGGGCGTCCGATCGCATCCGGTTCGCCTTGATCTACCAAACCGTGTCATCTACTCACCACATGAGTACGGACCCGAGGTGTTCGCGCAACCCTGGTTCGCCGACGGCAATATGAGCACAACACTTGCGCATCGTTGGCACGCTGGTTTCGGCTACATCGTCAATTCGCACACTGCACCTGTGCTGGTCGGCGAATTTGGCGCGAAGGATGTCAGCACCTCGAGTGTGGAGGGTCGGTGGTTCCGGCAGTTTGCTGACTACTTGAGTGATAACTCAATCAGTTGGACCTATTGGGCCTGGAACCCAAATTCTGGTGACACCGGCGGCATTCTCAAGGACGACTGGACCACGGTGCACGCTGACAAGTTGGCGGTACTGAAGTCCGTGATGGCAGGGCATCATGTGGAGTTCGGCAAAAGTGATCCGGTTCCCGCGCCCGGGCCCGATCCCACACCCAGCCCTACACCCACGACGTCTGCAGTAAAGGTGCAACGGTCCATTACGAATGACTGGGGTTCTGGCTACTGTGCAAGCGTGCGCATCACTTCGGACTCTGTGGCTCCGGTGCGCTGGCGTAAAGCCATCGCTGTCGACGGCAGTATCACCGAGATATGGAGTGCGAAATTCTCCACGGTCAAGGGCAGTCCGGTATTTAGCGGGCTTGCCTGGAACAACACTGTGCAGAAGGGTTCACCTGTTGAGTTCGGATACTGCGGCCTTCGCGGCAGCTAGGACGTGCTCGATCTCGGCTTCTCCATGGGCACCAGAGACGAACCAGGCTTCATATGCTGACGGTGGCAGGGAAACCCCGTGACGGAGCATGCCATGGAAGAAGCGCGCGAAAGTGTCGGTATCTTGCGTTGACGCCTCTGCGTAATTCGTCACTGCGTTCGCAGAGAAGAAAATGCTGAACAGATTGCCCGCGTACTGCAATGAGTGCGGAATGCCAGCGCGCGTAAGTTCCGCTGAGACGCCTGACCCAATAGCCTGTGCAGTTGCGTCGAGGTGTGTGTACAACGTCTCATCACAATTCTGGAGGGTCACCAGACCAGCGGTAGCAGCAACGGGGTTTCCGCTCAACGTGCCCGCTTGGTAGACCGGTCCTAGCGGCGCAAGAAGATTCATGATCGAGGCGCGCCCACCGATGGCGGCTAGTGGATAACCTCCGCCAATAACTTTGCCGAACGTCAAGATGTCGGGTGCGTCTGCACCGGATTCGCGGGTCAGGCCCCACCACCCACCAGAAGACACGCGAAATCCCGTCATGACCTCATCGAGAACGATGAGCGCACCGTGCGAATGTGCGATACGTGTCAACGACTGGTTGAAGCCAGCGGCTGGCGGCACCACTCCCATGTTTGCAGCCGCGCCCTCGGTGAGGATGGCAGCGATGAGGTGACCGCGTTCGGCAAAGAGTTGTTCTACCGCCTGGAGATCGTTGTAGGGCAGCACGATTGTGTCCTGCGCTGACCCCGCGGTCACTCCAGGTGAGTTAGGCAGACCGAGGGTCGCGACTCCTGATCCAGCTTGGACGAGTAGTGCATCAGAGTGGCCGTGATAGCAACCAGCGAACTTGACGATGAGATCACGCCCGGTGGCAGCGCGGGCAAGACGCACCGCAGTCATCACGGCTTCAGTTCCGGACGACACGAACCGCACCCGCTCCGCGACGGGCACGCGGCTGCGAATCTCCTCGGCGAGGAGAGTCTCTTGGGGCGCAGGTGCGCCGAATGATGACGAAAGCGCAACTTGCTTGGTCACTGCGGCAACAACAGCCGGATGGGCGTGCCCCAGAATCATTGGGCCCCACGAGCCGACTAAGTCCACATAACTTCGGTCATCAACATCATGAACCCAAGCGCCCGAGCCCCGTGTGAAATAGCGGGGTGTGCCGCCCACACCCTTAAACGCTCGAACTGGCGAACTCACGCCACCGGGAATGACCTGTTCGGCGCGGGCCTGCCAAGCCGAGGACTGCGGTGTCTCACTGGGGTAGTTCGGCAAACTCATCGAGTTTCACGCAGCCAATGTGCTGCCTCAATCGCCCAGTAGGTGCAGATCACATCTGCACCAGCTCGGCTCACGGAAGTGAGGGCTTCGAGGATCGCGTTACGTCGATCGAAGACGCCGGCTGCTGCGCCCGCTTCGATCATCGCGAATTCACCCGAGACGATGTAGGCCGCAACAGGCACGTCACTGGCAGCTGCCGTGTCAGCCAATACATCGAGATAAAACAGCGCTGGCTTAACCATGACGATGTCGGCGCCTTCGTCGAGATCGAGCGCAACCTCGCGTTCGGATTCACGACTATTGGCTGGATCCTGCTGGTAGGTACGGCGATCGCCTTCGAGAGCACTCTCGACGGCAT
>WLOK01000147.1 GCA_009699315.1 Actinomycetota bacterium | reverse complement strand
TTCATCGTGATGTTGCTGGAGAAGCGCGGCAAGTCTGATCTGCCCGAGAGCCCAGTCGTCGCCGCCACCGAGAAGGGACTGCACCATCAGCCCGTCGGGGCCTCGAAGCGTGAAGCGCGCAACCTCTTCGTCGGCATGATCATTGACGGTATCCCTGAGTCCGTATCAATCGGCTTGACTGTGCACTTAGCTGCACCGGGCGTCTCCCTCGCACTCGTCGGTGCGATCTTTGTCGCCGGGCTCCCTGAGGCAATCGGCGTCGCGGCCGCGCTGCTTGCTGGCGGAATGACGATTTCACGTATCCTGGCGCGCTTCGGAGCAATCGTTGCGATCGGTGCTGTCTTTGGCCTAATCGGTTACGCCTCACTCGTTGGCGCAAGCCCTGCAGTCATTGCGATTATTCAGTCGATCGCAGCTGGTGCTTTGTTGGTCGTAGTCGTGAACGAGATGATCCCGATTGCGGTGCGAGGGGCAAAGCATTGGGCAGGCCCTGTCGCGGCGGCTGGTTTTGTTTTCGCTGCCGGTATGACGTGGGTGACTGGCGGCTAATTCGGCTGATGTTTTCCCATTACCCACTTACGCGACAACTTGATCGCTAGAGTCGGATTGTCCTGACCCGTAATCACTACTTCGTAGTTGAACACCTAAAATCTTTGGAGACTTAATGAAGTTTTTCAAACTCGCCTGCATCAGCGCGGTAGTGGCAGGTGCGATATTCGCAACCACTGCAGTCCCCGCTTCTGCTAAGCCAATTCCACGCGGGGTGATTGCCAATGAGTACCTCGCGGTGGCGTGTCCTGTCAACGCAACTGGTCAGCCATTCGTAGAAAATAGCGAAGCCCTAATCGACGGAGTAGGCGGCTTGAAGGCAGCCCTCGCCGCTGCAAATACGTACAACACCGCGACTCAGGATCTGAATTTCTATCTAGCATTGCTAGTTATGACCGGACCTCGCGACATCACTGTGCCAGGGATTGGCCTGCTCGACAGGTTCGTGAAAGCACAGGCCGCTTTGCAGTCAGTGCTTCGTGCCCGGGGAGTGGTCTCCTACGTTCGCGCTTACACGAAGTGGGAAAAAATCATGGATCCGCGGCCTGACTATGCGAACCAAATTCGTAGCGCACTCAATTTGCCGACAGATGGCTGGTGCCCAAAGAAGTAGTTAGGATCACTTAGCACAACTCGGGCTCTGTACCGACTCAATGGAGTTGGTGCAGAGCCCGAGATACTTTCTGTTGACTTAATTGAAATCGAAACCGTAGTGCGTACCAATCTGACCGAATTCCATACCAGGCTTAAAAATGGTCGCACCTAGCGCCAGGTTGATCTTCTTTACAAGACTCGCGTTGTTTGTGAGGCTCACAGTTCCCCTAGCTGCCCAAGCAACTCCGTTAGCGCCCCTGTGGAAACTGCTCGAGGTGTAATCAACTACGAAGAGGTTGATTCTCGTGCCATTGGTTGCGAGGGAAGCCCGAACATCACACGCACCACCAGGACTTGTGCAAGTCTCCAGCCAGGGTCGCATTAACCGAATGGGCACCCGGGTGCTTGATTCGGGGAAAGTAAACCTAAACCCTCCACCATGAGCTATCAGTCCGTCAGTATTTGGCCTCAAGGTGACTGGAAGGCTCAACAGAGCACCGCTGTTCATCGGCAGAAGAACGGAATGCCTCGTGGGCCTGAGCGCAATGCCTGCGGCAGCGAGAATGTCGAGGCTATACGTGGAGATGGTGATGTCCGATTGCCCCCAGACGCCCGGGTTGGGCGCTGCCTGTGCCGGAACAGCTGTCAGACCAATGCCAGCAGCAGCACAAACCGCAGCGCACGCAGTGGCGATTTTCCCAAGCTTGTTCATGTGTCCTCCCGAATTTTCCAGCCCCACAACGGACACTGGCCTTGCCAAAGGTAGTGGCTGAACTGTCCCACAATTTTGAGACGTTTGGCTCCGATTCGGCCGTGATTTGGCCCGTGACCTGCACGAGGAGGTGACCGATTGCCGGGAGATCGCACCGCGGCCGGTATGACGTGGATGTCTGGAGGTTAAAAAGATCGGGCTCTGCACCAACCCAATGGAGTCAGTGCAGAGCCCGAGATGCTTTCCTTAACTTACTTTTGCGGTCCATCCGTAATGTGCGCGCATGTCACCAATTTTCATACCAGGAGTAAAGACATTCGCGCCCAATGCTTCGTTGAGGCTGTTTACCACCGAAGCCTTGCTCGTAAGATGCACCTCGGCCTTGAATGCCCATGCATATCCCGAATGATGGGGACTCTTGTGCTGCTTGCTCGAGGTGATGTGAACAACGAAAAACGGATCCGAACCCAATTGATCGCGTGCTCCATTGACGGCAAAATCAAGCGCTGTCAAACACGCCCCCTCTGAGCAAGTCGCCAACCATGGGCGCAAGAACTTAATGGGCGCCTTAGCACTCGATCCAGGAAACGTGAACTTAAACCCTCCACCGAATGCTGTCAGGCCATCGACATCCGGGCGCATGGTGAATGGGAAACTGATAAGAACTCCACCATTGACAGGTACCCCTGTCGAATGCCTCGTGGCACTGATTGCGATTCCCGCGGCGGCGAGTGAGTCGACGACCGACGAAGAAACCACAAGACTGCTCTCGCCCCAGACGCCCGGGTTAGGGGCTGCCTGTACCGGGACAGCGGTTAGTCCGATGCCAGCGGCAACAGCAACCGCCGCGCATGCAGCAGCAATTCTTCCGAACTTCCTCATATATCCTCCCGATTTGTACTGCCCCAGCACCAAAACCTGGCGCTTCTGAGAGGCAACCTCCCCGAGGTTCGCACAGACCTTGGGGCCCTAGATACCCATTTGTTCGTCTATGACCGGTCAAAGCACCATGGGGATCTTCGCAAGGCTACGGAATTTACTTCAACTGCCGAGGACTCGTATGCCCTTGGTCACCTGCAGTTGGATCTTCACGCCCTTGCCGGCAACACACGACACCACGTGGCCGCCCGCTTGGAGATCACTCGTTACGCCGTGTAGGTGCACACCTACTGGGGAGAGGCCAGCCAGATCGGGGCCACTTCGGAATCCCACGAGTGTTGCGGCGAGTCCGTCGAGAGTAAATAGGGTCTGTTGCGCGACTACGTCTGGGAACGGCGGGTAAGGCTCGCTCTGGCCTTCAACACTGCGCGTTTGGAGCCGCCGGAATGAGCCTTCGACTCGAAGCGCAACAACACCGCTGGTGGTACCCACCGCATCATCGATGATGGGGAGCAGATCGGCACATGCCGTGCCCGCTGGAATGCGAAGTGACAGTTGTGGGCGGAACTTGATCGCCTGGATGAACGGCGTCGTGCGTGTGGCGGGCACTACCGACGGGCGACCATTGATGCTGACGCGAAAGAGCACTCCGTCAACGAGGATCAATTCGCCCGAGAGGTGATTGAACGTGCCGACCCCGAGGGTCGCCTGTGAAGTGGCCATTGAAATCGGGGCGAGCCCGGAGTAGTTCGGAGTCGTGAGGTAGGCGAGGGTGCCGATCTGAGCCACCCATCCGCGTGGCTGTGGGAGGGGCGAGGCGGCGGAGGGGCTCGCGCTGATCGCAAGAAATGCGACGGCGAGGGCGGCTATCAGTGACTTACGCATGCTTAACCTTAGCGAGTAAGGGTGGCCGCGAACTGCCGAATGTCATCAACAAGCAGTTGTGGTTGCTCTAGCGCCGCAAAATGTCCACCAGCGGGCATGGTTGTCCACGAGACGATCGGGTAGCGCTGCTCACTCGCAAGCCGCGGTGCAAGGAACGTCTCGCGTGGGAACTCCGCCACGGCCGTGGGCACGCGCACCGGCAGGCGTAGCAGTGCGTGCTCGTCATATTGCAACTCGTAGTAGATGCGTGCGCTGCCTGGTGCGCTGGCTGGCAGCCAGTAGAACATCAGGTTGGCGGCGAGGTCTTCTCGGCGGAAGGCGCTATCGAGATCGCCATGCGTGTCGCCCCACGTATAGAACTTCTCCAGGATCCATGCAGCAAGTCCGGCAGGTGAATCGTTTTGCGCCACTGTGAGCGAATCGGGTTTGGTCTTCTGCAGCAGGGAGTACGCAGCTTCACGCTTGCGGAAATCCGAATCCCACTTTACCCACTCCGCAACTTGGCTTCGAATCGGTTCGGTGATCTCCACCCACGTGCGATTGACGTGAATGCCCATGACGTGTTCTGGGTAGTCCGCACCGAGGTGGGCGCAGAGGATGCCACCCCAGTCACCGCCCTGCGCGACGTAACGGTCGTGGCCCAGACCCTCCATAAGTGTGTTGAGAGAGTGCGCCATTCGTGTCACTCCCCAGCCGCGCT
>WLOK01000146.1 GCA_009699315.1 Actinomycetota bacterium | reverse complement strand
CCAAAACAACGATTGCTTTGGATCCAAAGCGATGCATCAGGATGATCGCTACCGGCGACATGACACCAGTAGCAACAGCGAAGGGAAGCGTGCGGATGCCAGCCTCTAACGGGCTAAAGCCTTGAATGAGCTGTAGGTATTGCGTAATGAGGAAGATAAATCCAAAGAGTGCGAAGAACGCAGTAGCAATTGAGAGACTCGCCGCGGTGAATCGCGCGTTCTTGAACAACCGCACATCCAGCAGCGGATGAGACAGCCGCCTCTCCACCAATACGAACACAGCCATGACGACCAAGCCGCCAAAGAGCGCTGCCAGAATCGCCGGTGACGTCCAACCCCACGAGGGCCCCTCGATGATGGCCCAAATAACTAGCCCCACACCCACAGCTGAGAGGACCAATCCGCGATAGTCCATTCGACCCACCTTCGGATCACGCGACTCCGGCAGGAGGAATGCACCCAGGACGATCGCGACAATAACCACGGGGATATTGACCATGAAAATCGAGCCCCACCAGAAATGCTCCAGGAGCAACCCACCCACGATCGGTCCGATTGCAACGGCGACGCCCACCATCGCCGTCCAAATGCCGATCGCTGCAGCACGTTCCTTCGGGTCAGTGAATACGTTGACGATGATCGCGAGCGTCGCCGGGAAGATAAGCGCAGCGCCAATGCCCATCAATGCACGGGCACCGATGAGTTGGCCCGATGTCGTGGCCAGAGCGGCCAATGCAGAGGTGATGGCGAAGACGACTAGCCCAATTTGAAGAGCACGCTTACGGCCGAATCGATCACCGAAATGACCCATGGCGAGTAGCAGGGCTGAGAACACAAGCGTGTAGGCATCGACGATCCACTGGAGCTCGGTCGTGCTCGCCCCCAGTTCCTTATTGAGCGTAGGGAGCGCCACATTGACGATCGTGTTGTCGACGACAGCCAAGAGCAGGCTCAGACACAGAACTCCTAAGGCCAGCCATCTACGACTCTTGCTCAACATAGGACACTCCCATTATTTTATAGAACATTGTTCTTTATCTATAGGACGGTATGCTAGCCACGTGAGCGCCCATGTGCAAGGGACACGAACTCGAACCGCGAGCGTGGCGGTCACTGATTCGCTGATCGAGGCGGCTCTGGCCATTCTCGAGGAGGCAGGCTTACCTGGGCTCACTGTCAGAGACGTTGCTTCCCGAGCCGGTGTGGCCCCGATGGGTGTCTACTCGCGATTCGGCAGCAAGGACGGCCTGCTCGAGGCCCTCTTCATGTACGGATTCGCATCACTGCAGGCCGCTATCGAAACGCCACCCACCGCCAGCCCACTCACACGTCTCCGCACTGGGTGCCAGGGCTATCGCAGGTTTGCCATTCACAATCCGCAGCTCTACCACCTGATGTTCGAGCAGATGTTGCTGCTCGACCTGTCCCCTGAAGCCAAGGACTTGGCCCAACGCTCATTCGGCACATTGGTCGAACGGGTGCACGCGGCAATGACTTCGAGCGAACTCGCCGGCACCAGCAGCACTGAAGTAGCCCAACAAGTCTGGAGCGCCATGCACGGCGCGGTGAGCCTTGAGATCGCCGGAGTTCATTTTGCAACCGATCGAGCGCAAAGCTTCACCGCAATGCTTGACGCCCTTCTGATCGGAATGGCACCACGCTAATGAATATCTACCGGGCCGTGACCTGGACTTTCAGGTAGTAGTTCTTGCCGGCGCTGGTCTTGAAGCGGATGTTGAGTGAACCGGCACGGGAGGCCTTAAAGGCGGTGACCTTCAAGTTGCCGTTAGCATCCGATCGCAAAGTGCCGATGGTCTGGTAGTTGGTCGTAGGGCGATTTTGGAACGTGGCACTCACCTCGACCTTGATGCTCGAGCTCTTCGGCAGGCCCTTCACTGAGGGAATCACGCCCACAGCCACGACCACATTGATGCTCGGAGCGGCACGGAAGTCACCCGACACCTTCGACGCCACCGTGACCACCTTGGCGTTCTTTGCCGCCGCACCGCTCAACACCGTCACCGGCGGCGGATCCGCAGGCACAGTGAACGTAAACGCCCCACTTAACGTCGCCGTCTGACCATCACCATTAGTCACCACAATATTTGCCACACCCGCAGCATGCGCCGGGGTCTTCGCCGTGATCTTGGTCGCCGACACCACCCGCACACTCGTAGCAGCAACCCCGCCCACAGTTACACCCAATGAAGCACCAGCTGCGAAATTCGTGCCCGTAATCGTGATTGACGTACCACCCGCAATCAGACCCGTCGCCGGAGCCACAGACGACACCGTCGGAGCAGGCTCATTCAGAAAAAACTTCTTAATCACGGTGGGGTACTCGCCCGCGACGAGCAGGTCCCCACCCGGAGTCACATACATGTGATCGATTGACTCAATTGAGCCGGGGATGATGTCCGACACAAAAGAATCCTCGAGGACATCACCACTCGAATCCAATTCACGAAGTTCTTTATAGCCACCAAAAATGACGTGATTCTGTGCAGTGTGCTGGAGGAGGGGAATCTGGTTCTCCATTGTTACTGCTTGTTCATCCCATGTCGTGATCTGGTTGCCAGCCGAATCAAAGGTAAAGAGAAAGAACTCCTCCTCTGCATAATCCCGCACGGCCACGATTATTGTGCCGTTGGGCAACACATCTAATGCAGTCGGGTAGTAACCCTGCACTGCGTCCGATACGTTCGCGGAAAACGTCATATCTTCGACGCCTGCTGAACTAAACTTTTTGAGTTGACCTTCAAAACCGACGTTGTAGTTGCCACCGCCCGCGACCAGAAGACTGCCATCTCCCAACTGCACCATGTGCGCAGGACCACCGTCGGCCACCTCATCGGAATTTTTCATCTCAAAGGAACTTTTGGCGTTCGTCTCGAATGATGTGACCTCTACTCCTCGCGAATCAAGTTTCTTGAAGACGACATGGAATCTTGACTGCCCATCCTTACGCCACCCCCCGATCACAACCCCACCATCGCTCGTCACCACCATCGACTGGACCTCCCCGGCAAGGTCTCCCATGAAGCCTGAATTGCTCGCAAATTCCAGCACCTCATGACCGCTGGAATCATATTTACGCGGCGTCCGCGCAACGGTGAAAATTTCACCGTTAGGACCTTCTCGGAGGCCTTGGGTGCTAGGGATTGATCCAACATTCGCTGCGAAGGACGTGACCTCGTTGCCCGCAGCATCAATCTTGCGCAACGTCTCATCGGACCGGTTCTCAAGATAGTCGTAAAATACGAAGCCGCCATCTTTCAATGGCACAAGATGATACAACTCCTCCATCGGCAGCTCTGCGACATTCGCATTGAAAGCGTCGTCGGGGGAACCAATTTGACTCGCGCCCACTGGGCTCGCGACCAGGCCTGCGAGACCAGCCAAGGCGAGGCCAGTGACCGCTGCGAGGGCCGTCATGCGGCGCGCAGCAGAACGAGTGGCGTGGGGGGCAACAGAGGTCAGGTGGGTTCTCATGCCGGTGTAGTTAACCCACAATTCGGCACCCCGCTCCCGGCCCCTACACGTGTACCAATCTGGGGGTACACGTGTACCCCACATAAGCAGGCACCACGAAATAGGAGGACGATACGACCATGCCTCGAGACACCCGACTGCTCTATGTGGAGGACGATCCCGTTCTGCGCACGATGCTTTTGGGTGTTCTCACACAGACTCTGGGCTTCGAAGTCGTAGCAAGCGTCGGCACCGCCGAAGAGGCGCTCGCCGTCGAAGGACCCTTGGACGTGGCGCTCTTGGATTGGGCGCTCGGACCAGACTCCCTCAACGGTGTCGAATTGGGTCATGAACTTCGTGAACAGCACGAGCACCTGGGTGTGGTCATCTTGTCGCAGCATTACGCATGGGATTTCCACGGTTCTCGGGGAGCTGTCAGCATGGGCTGGTCCTACGTAGAAAAGCGCGCCGATTTGGACTACGCCTATTTGGCGAAAGTTCTCAAAGCAACTGCTACGGGTCTCTCAGTGGTTGAACCGTCCATGCAACCAGACCGCGCGCCCGCTGCGGTCGAACGGCTGAGTCAGCTTTCAGCTCGTCAACGTCAGATCATGTCGATCGCCGCCACCGGAGTTGACGCAAATATCATCGCCGAACGACTTGACCTGCGACCCGTATCCGTGCGCAAGGAACTCTCGGAGTGCTACCGCATTTTGCTTCCCGATGCAGAATCCGGCACAGATCTGCGAACAGCTGCAGTGATTGCTTGGCTTGAGGGTCAGCGGTCGCATACCCTTGACTCTTATGGCAAGTAGCCGATCGAAACCGACTTTCCTTGGCAGTGCCCGGCGGTTCATCATCGGGCCTT
>WLOK01000145.1 GCA_009699315.1 Actinomycetota bacterium | reverse complement strand
GCTCGGCATTACCCCTGAGGCAGCGCGTACTCGTTGGAAACGACTGCGGTCCCGACTTGCCATTGCACTTGCTGCGCCACTGGATTCCCTCGGCGATGAGTTGCCCAGTGAAGGCTCCATCGCATTCAGCTCTGGCCACCTAGATTTGGAGACCCCGGCATGAACCACGCTGACAAGATCCTCGACATACTGCGTGCGGCAGACCCGGTCCGTGAGAGTGAGTTGCCCACGCTTGACCTTGATGCATTCAGTCAGGAGCTCAACTTTGCGAATCTCGAACAACGTCGCCGTGCCCGCAATCGTAAGATTCGCATTGCGCTCATCGCCGGTGCTGCTGCCGCCGCTCTTGTCGCGGTTCCGGTCGTCGCACCTCACCTGAGCTCAGATCGTGGTGGACTAAAAACCTCGGCTGGCCCGTGGCTACCCAATGCTGCGGCCGCAGAGCTCGACGCGCTTGCATCGAAGGTAGTCGTTACACCCCTCGGCAACCGATATGCATATTGGAGCGAACTTCAGGTCGCTTTGAATTTCTCCTACCAAAATGAAGGCGACACTCCGACACGCTTTTGGGATAGCAGAACGATCGAGCATTGGGTGGGCGATTCCTGCAACAACAAGCAACTTGAGACCTGGCAGCCCTACCAGTTCCTCACACCCGCTGATCGGGAGGCGTGGAATGCCTGGGCCGATCAGCCCGCGGTTGCTAATGCTGACAAGGCAGAAGTTCAGGGCGGGGCTCGGACTTGGACCGGTGCCGAATTATGGCCGTCGGCCCCAACGGGCCAACCGGCCAATCCGTGCAGGCGTGGTGGTAGTTACTCCGAGCCAACCCCTGCGTACACAGCGTCATTGCCGACCGAGCCTCAGGCTCTCATCGATCGACTTATTAGTGACGCTGGTTTGCTCGCGATTAAGGATCCGGATTCGATCGCCGGGGTCCTCCTCAATGTGCTCGGGCAGCCATGGCTGACTCAAGTTCAACGCGCCACCGCACTGGAGGCTCTTGGACTCGTCGCGCAGCGCTATGTAGTGACCGAGAAGCTTGAAGTTGCCGGGTACCCGGCCATTCGATTGTCTTTTGAGTCCCATGGAATGCGCTCCGACCTGCTTGTTGTGGCTACGACTCCGAGCGTGTGGGAGCAGTCGAACACGATCGTGGACTCAGCAGCGGCAGTGGAAGCTCGGCCAGACCTGGCGGGACTTCCTAATGGCACGGTCATCGCGTCCAACAAAGTGACTTTAGCGGCGATAGTTCCAGACATGGTGACCAAGCCGTGATTGCGGCATGAGTGCGGAGTGCGCTCATTTACCGCCCTGGAAGTGCGGGCTTGTTTAGAGTCCGCCGCCCTGGCGGGTGCAGTTGGGAAATTGGTTGGAACTTGTGCCGTTCGGGCACGTGGTGTTGGTGAGGAAGACGCCAATCGCGCCGGACAGGTTCGCGCCGGACAGGTTCACGCCGGTCAAAGCCAAGCCTCTCGCGCCGATCAAGTTTGCGCCGGTCAGGTTTGCGCCGGTCAGGTTCACGCCACTTAAGTCGAAGCCCAAGTACGCGCCGGTCAAGTTAGCGCCCGGGCCCATGAGGTAGCCCATGAAAAGTTTCCATGAGGCTGGCATGGTGCCGACGAGTTGGTTCTCCATCGTTTCGATACCACCCGACCGTACTCCGGTGAGGATCGCGCCGCTGAGGTTCGTGCCAGTCAAATTCACGCCGGTCAAGTTAGCGCCGCTGAGGTTCGCACCGGTCAGGTTTGCTCCGCTGAGGTTCGCATAAGCCAGAGTCGCACCGGTCAAGTCTGCGCCCTGCAAAGACGCTCCGTTCAAGTTCGCCATGGACAAGTAGGCGCCGGAGAGTCTTGCGGTAACAAGATTGCAGTTCGACCAGTCGACCTCGGGCACGGGCGCAATACTCGGGAGGAGAGTTGTCACGTTGATGCCCGGGCACGCGCGCGCGCCAAGTGCGCCAGACGTCCCGGCCGTGAAGTTCTGCAACGTGGCGCCCACAACGACGGCAATGCCCACAACGGCGGCAGCACCCAGACCGATAAGCAGGTTGCGGCGCCGGCGGCCCTGACGGTTGCGAGTGGTCGAAGAAGCGGTGACGTCGTTGTCCATTGTGGTGAGCCTTCCGTTGCCGTAGCAATGAAGCCGAAGCGCTCTTTCGGCATCGAGCATCCCGGAACGGTCATGCGGGATTCCGAGATACTACGTGACATAGTCACGTGAACCTAAGAATCAACCTGACGGCGTTACCGCTCGGGGCCGGCTAGCCAACCGCGGTCTAGGCGGGCCGCGCCACTCTCACTCGACAGCTAAACTAGGCTCGCGCTACTAACCGCGTCCAGGAGGTCTGTCATGGCACTTACCGCTCAGAGCACCGTCAACGAGTGGCTCGAAGATCCGGTCGGCGGGGCACTCATCCGTGACCTAATGTCCCAACGTGGCGTGCCCGAGGCGATGCTCGCCCCCGTGCGCACCATCCCGCTCGAGCAGGTTGTCGCACTAAGCGGTGGCATGGTCTCGCAGGAGATCGTCGACGATCTGGTCGCGAAGGTGTCTGGCTGAGCTCAGCCAGCGGCCACTTCGGTGACCTGACCGTCCTCGACGTGCCAGCGGCGCGTGAGTCTCACGGTGTCAAGCATGCGTCGGTCGTGTGTCACCAGCAGCACTGTTCCATCGAAGGACTCCATCGCCTCTTCGAGCTGCTCGATTGCGGGCAGGTCGAGGTGGTTGGTGGGTTCGTCGAGGACTAACAGATTGACTCCGCGCGCTTGCAGCAACGCCAGAGCTGCGCGCGTGCGCTCACCGGGGGAGAGCGACGAGGC
Source organism: Actinomycetota bacterium (assembly GCA_009699315.1). GTDB lineage: Bacteria > Actinomycetota > Actinomycetes > S36-B12 > S36-B12 > CAINMH01. The sequence goes on along the minus strand of WLOK01000145.1, from coordinate 1,542 downwards.
CGGGCGCAGTGCGTGATGTGCGCCGATGCCGAACTTCGCCAGCAGCGTGCGTACGTCTGCAGTAGGCCAGTCGGGGACTTCGCGCGAAAACGCATCAGCCAGCGCGTCATCACCCTCGAATAGTGCGCGTGCTTGGTCGACTTCGCCAATGACGACTCCGGAGCCCAGCGACACCTGGCCACTCGTAGGTGCGATGCGCCCGAGTAGAACGCCGAGCAAGGTCGTTTTGCCTGCGCCGTTAGGGCCGGTAACGGCCACGCGATCACGCAAAGTGAGTTGTACGTCAATCGGGCCTAAGACAAAATCCCCGCGCTGCACGCTCGCGGCGCGAGCGACGACAACTACATCTCCAGAGCGCGGTGCAGCTGCGATGGTGAATTGCAATTGCCATTCCTTGCGTGGTTCCTCGATGACGTCGAGGCGTTCAATCAAGCGCTCGCTTTGTCGCGCTTTAGCCGCTTGCTTTTCGGTTGCTTCGCTGCGGAACTTCCGACCCACCTTGTCGTTGTCTTTGCTTTTCCGGCGAGCGTTCTTGACACCCTTTTCCATCCACGCACGCTGCATGCGGGCGCGTGCTTCGAGTTCGGCACGGCGGCCGGCGTACTGCTCGTAGTCCAGACGTGCTTGACGTCGCGCGACCGATCGTTCGTCGAGGTAGGCCTCGTATCCACCGCCGTATGTCGTCACGCGCAGAAGGCTGCGATCAATCTCGACAATGGACGTGACGGTGCGCGAGAGAAACTCGCGATCATGACTGATGACGACCACCGGTGCATCGAGACTAAGGACAAAGTCCTCGAGAAGGTCTAGTCCGTCGCTATCGAGGTTGTTTGTGGGCTCGTCAAGAAGGTACGCCTCGAATCGCGACAGCAGCAGCACCGCGAGGCCTACGCGCGCGGCTTGTCCGCCGGAGAGGGCCGACATGGGTAGGTCAAGGGCTACGTCAAGGCCAATGGAGTCGACAACTGCTGCTACGCGTTCGTCGAAGTCCGGTGCGCCCAGTGCGAGCCACTCCTCGAGTGCGACTGAGTAGGCGTCACCGGCGGCTTCGTAGTCCTCGGCCAGTGCAGCTGATTGCAGATCGAACTCCACCTGCGCCGCGTGAACTCCCGTGCGACGAGCAAGGTTTTCCAGCACAGTCTCGCCCTCGATCGCCTCGGACTCCTGTGGCAGGTAGCCGATGTGAGCCTCAGGCGGAGAGACAGTGATCGTGCCGGCATCGGGGCTGCGCACACCAGCAAGCATGCGCAGCAAAGTCGTCTTGCCCGCGCCGTTGGGGCCGACGAGCCCGATCACATCACCGGGGGCGACAACGAGATCGAGGTTGGTGAAGAGCTCGCGGTCGCCGTGGCCCGCCGCCACGCCTCGGACGGTCACCGTGGCGCTCATGGGTTCTCACTTCCGCCGCACGCCCGCAGGACCCATGCGCGGCGCAGTACCGCTCGGTAGTCGTCATCAGTGGTGAGCCAATCGCTACGCCCGGTTGCTCCGCAAGCGCACGTGACACTTGCCCAACGCTCCGCTGGCGCGGCCGCGATGAAG
>WLOK01000144.1 GCA_009699315.1 Actinomycetota bacterium | reverse complement strand
GTGGCTGCCGAGCTGGGCGCGACGACCCGTGGCTGGGCTGGTTCGCACCCTCGAAACGACAGCCGAGCGCAATCGTCGACTGATTCTCGCCGAGAGCGCCTACGCCCAACGCTTCGTGGGTGTGCATCCCGTGGTTCCCAATACAACTCCGGTAGCTCCGCGTACACCTAGCCCGCAATCGGGGCGTGCCGTGTACGTCGGGCATCTCACCGAGGCGCGCGGCGCCCTCGACCTCATCGAGGTGGGGCGCTTGGTGCATACGGCAGGCATCACGGTCGATGTGGTGGGTCATGCGCATCAGGATGTGCGTGGCGCACTGGAGCAGGCGCATGCCGCTGGGTGGATCGTATGGCATGGGTTTGTGCCGAATGATGTCGCGCTGGGGATGCTTGATGGTGCGACTGCCGGGTTGTCCTTGCTCCACGACGAAGAAAATTATCGAGTTTCCATGCCGACCAAGGTGATTGAGTACATGGCGCATGGCATTCCGGTCATCACCACTCCGCTTCCACTTGCCGCTGAACTCGTGAAGGCTAATGACTGCGGGGTAGTGGTTCCGTTTAACGATCCTCAAGCGGCTGCCGCTGCACTGGTCGCCCTCAACTCTGATGAATCGAGGCGGCTGCGCTGGGGTGCTAATGGCCACGCGGCAGCGCTGGATGATTGGAACTGGGACCACGATTCAGTCGCTTTCGTCCAGCAACTCCAGGTGTGGGTTGCGGAAGCGAATCTCAGCGTTGTCGGTGTTGCTGAACCCGACCCACAATGATGCCGCAGGCACCTGCACATCCGACAGCCAGAATGCTCAGCACCAGGCGAGCCGAGAAGTTGCTGCCGATCCCAATCGCCAGCACGGTGGCGATTGCAGTGAGCGCGGCGAGCACGATTGCCCACAACTTGGCATGCGGGACAACGGCGGGTGCGGGTCTGCGCGTTAGCGGCTGTTGTGATGGCGTCGGAGTGCCTCGCTCGGGCGCCGCAGCTGCAGCCTCAGCACGAATCTTGCGTCGTGCCCGCGAGATGTTCAACTTGCCTTGCTTAGTCTCCACCGTGTAGCCATGCGTGACGAGCCACGCACCAGACTCCAGCTCGATGGCACCTAGTTCACCTTCGGTGAGCGTGTCACGCCAGGCGCCCTCGCGTCCGTCAGTGATGTGGTTTTGAGTGATCCGCGAGTCTTCATCGATACCGACCACGAGCGCGGCTTGGACCCTTTGCTTCTGTGCGTCAATGTCGACCTCTGCGCAAATGGCGGTGAGGCGTTCTTCTGTTAAGTCGATCTGCAGAGTGGTCGCTAAATTCCTCACGAGTCTTGGCACGTCATCGCGGAAGTCTTCGTATTTTGCGATCCATACGCCAGGCATCGATGTCCACATGTCGTTACCGGCCAGTTCCCGTCGCGCAGCAAGCCGCGAATTGCGGGGGCCACGCCGTGGATCGCGCTTGGTGTATCGGCCTTTGCGGTAAAGCGACGCAATGGCATCACGCAAATCGCGGTAGGTGTAGAGGTAGATAGCTCCGTCGCGGGGAAACTCCTCCTCGGTGAACGTGGGACGGTAATGCACCTTTGCCATGAGCAGGTCGTCGGGATCAGCCGCGGCGGCAGCGAAGTCCTTGAGTTCGACATCACGTGGATTGCGAAGTCCTGGTTGGCCCTCGAGTAGGAGTCGGGTGATCTGCCAGACGAGGGTCGAACCAGAGCGGTGCATGCCGCACACGAGAACGAGCACGCCTCGCCTCACCTTCTATTGGGACCGATTTTGCTGTGGCCATCCTGCCACTTGACTCAGGAGTTCTTGGTATCCGACGCGAGGCCGCTCAGGAGTGCCAGAGCCTGTCCGGCTGCGCGCTCAAGGTCGTCGAGGTCCGGCCCACCGGTTTCGACCGCCTGCGCAGATGGCAAGAGTTCGGCAATGTCGCCTACGACTCGGGCATCGCTGTGAAGAAGAGCCTCTACGTCCTGCTCAGCCCAAGAATGCACCAATTCGAACCGCTCCGATGGAAGCGCGACGGACTTGCCGCGGTGTGCGCGGGTGGTAAGGGCTTCGTTGATCATGCGCATGCGGACGGCTCGAACTTCCTTGGGGTCGTATTGCTTACCCTCTACAGCTTTGTTGAACGCGGCGAGGAGCAGAACCTCTGCCTCAGTAAGGCCAACATTTGCTGTCAGTAGGTCGACCTTCGGCGGATTGGCGGGCAGTACTTCGTTGAGACCGAGTCCTTCACGAAAGCGCAACCACAGGGCGTCTGGTCCGGCTTCGCGGCCCGGGACGGTCACGACGGTCACCCGGTCGGGACCGACTACGGACTGCCAGCGCTTAACCAAGCTCCCGATCGCATAGGCGCGCCAGAACGTGAGATCTGGGTCCGACTCCCACAGCGCTTCGTCGGCATCAAGATCACCCCGACGCTTATTTGCCAGAGTCTGGATGTAGGCAGACATCTTGGAACTTCTGCCGTTGCGGACGTGCTGCTGCCACGACGAGGGAATGACGCGGCCAAGATCCCGCGCAGTAATGATGACCTGAGTATCGGCAACATCGAGGGAGGACACGATTTGCTCCGCCCCGGTCCGGCGCACCACCGAAATCGCTTCACCCGACACGATTGCCGTCCCCGGCCATTCGCGTACCTTCTTCACGAGGACATCCCACGCTGGACGCTCTGCGTCCACGCGGACCTGAGGCACCCAGGGGTAGTGGTCGCGGCCGAGGAGCCCGTAGCTGGCGGGCTCGTGGTTGTAAATCTCTTTCTTGCCCACGAGTCGAATTGGGTAGAGCACGCCCTGGTCACGCAGCCTGATTGCCAGACGTTCCAAGACGCGCTGTAGGTAGGTCGTGCCGGACTTCTGCGTGCCAATGTGCAGCAGCAGTCGAGTCGCCACGAGACCTCCTAAGTCGAGTTCCGCCATCGTAGTGGCCGGTGTCCCCCTCGTGGGTTGCGGCGCGGGCCAGCATGGGAGAGTTTCGCCGTGGACATCTCGGGTGAGACTGTGGTCGCCGTCGGGGTTTTCGATGGGGTGCACCGTGGTCATCAGTTGATTTTGGCGAGGGCACGAGCCCATGCCGCGCAGTTGGGACTGCCCGTAGTCGCCGTGACTTTCAATCCGCACCCGATGTCCGTGACGCGTCCGGGCCGGCATCCAAAACTGCTGCAAACGATCGACGATCGCGTCGCGTCGTTGACGTCCTTGGGAGCTGACGCGGTCAATGTTGTCGAATTTACTGCGGACTTCGCGGCCCTCACTCCAGAGGAATTTGTCGACCAGGTACTTGTCACCGGATTGAAGGCTCGTTACGTAGTCGTAGGTGACAATTTTCGATTCGGTCAGCGCGCCGCTGGCGATCCCGTTGCGCTGGAGGAATTCGGAAAATCGCGCGGATTCGAGGTGGAGGCCGTGCCTTTGGCCATTGACGGCGACGAACCTTGGTCTTCTACCTATATTCGCGGCTTGCTTGTCGCGGGCGATATCGCACGCGCCACTGCGGCCCTCGGCCGTCCATTCCGCCTTGAGGGCACGGTCGTACACGGCAACCACCGCGGTCGAGAACTCGGCTTTCCGACGGCCAATGTGGACGTCGCGCCGCACCTGGTGCTACCTGGACCCGGGGTCTACGCGGCATGGTTCGGGTATTCGGGTACCCAGCGCATGGCCGCTGTGTCGGTGGGCACAAATCCCCAATTCGAGGGGTCAGAGATGCGTGTTGAGGCCTATGTGCTCGATTCCCCTGGCCTTGATCTCTATGGGCAGCAAGTGTCGGTCGACTTTGTCGCTCGAATCCGCGGCCAGTGGGTCTTTCCCTCTGTGGCGGACTTGATTGCCCGGATCGAGCAGGACGTAGCTGAGGTACGACTGGCGCTAGCCGTCTCCTAGGGCTGGTACTCTTGCGCGAGACGGTCATGGGGCGGGCGCCCCATGATTCGTGACGATCTGTGACCAACCGGTCATGGCACCACGCGCCCGGAAGGACGAAACATGCCCCTCGAATCCGCCGTCAAGGCACAGATCATCGCCGAATACGGCTCGGGCCCCGCTGACACTGGCAGCCCCGAAGTTCAGGTTGCGATGCTCTCCAAGCGGATCTCTGATCTCACGGAGCACCTCAAGTTGCACCGCCATGATCATCACTCGCGTCGCGGACTGCTGCTCCTTGTTGGCCAGCGTCGTCGACTCCTTCAGTACCTGTCCCGTACGGACATCGCGCGCTACCGCACGCTCATTGAGCGCCTCGGCTTGCGTCGATAGTCATTTACCCGCGGGGTACCCGCACTGGCCGGTCCTCGGTAGTGGTCTCCGGATACGCACACGCGTAGGCCGTGGGTCTCGATCGAAGACCGTACGACAACGCAGTAGCGGGTTCCCCATGTCTCACAAAGGAGAACCCCATGGAGGGATCTGAGATCACCACGACCGAAGCTGTGCTCGACAACGGCCGCTTTGGCACCCGCACCATCCGTTTCGAAACTGGTCG
>WLOK01000143.1 GCA_009699315.1 Actinomycetota bacterium | reverse complement strand
GGTGCGAGATTCGGGCGAAATCTTGTTGGCCCTACAGACTGCAACGGGCTCGGGCGATCCGAGTCGAGATGCGGCTGAGGCGATTCTGCGCGCGCTCGACACCGAACCCGGTGCACCGGTGCCCCCAGTCGGTCTTCCGGGTCCGGGCCCGCGTCTTCAGGACGTGCTGACCGAAACCCCGATCGCGGTCAGCGTGGAGTCCAACTTTGATTTCTGGATGGCGGACCCAGATGCTGAGCGCACCCCTGAGGTAGTCGCTTCGCTGGAGCGAGTGAGCCAGTCGGCGATTCCCACCGCACGTCTGTCGTCTATTGATGTTGGTGCGGGTTACTGGTGTGCTGCGGGCAATAAGGAGCATCTGCGTTGGGTCCTGCCGTTTGATGAAGAAACTGCTCTCACGGCGATCGCACGTTTGCACGCGCAGGGTCGCGACATTCTCGATGTGCCCGGTGGCAGCCGCTTCGCTGGCTCGTTCCGTGCGGACGGACTCCTCGTTCCAGTGTGGGACTTGCCGGTCGGCACAGGAGCGGAGGCAGTGGAGGCTCCGGCAGCAGCGTTCTTGGAGCGGCTTTCCGAAGCGCTTGCGGACACGTCACCTATGTCCCCTGAAGAACGCAGCGCTCGTGCCGGGTTGCAGACGAGGCAGATCAGCCTTCGCTAGGCGGCCCCCCGGCGAGTGGGGCTAGCCCACTACGCTGACGCGGTGATCATTGATGCCCTGACAGTCGCGGTAGTCGCTGGCGCGCTCGCGCTGGTGGCCCTCGTACTCATAGTCGTAGCGATGGTTCGCCAGGCAGGCATGCGGCGGCAGTACACGATCTTGCAGGGCAAGGATTCGACGGAGTCTTTTTTGGCTGCGGTAGCCCGCAAAACAGCGGAAGTAGATGCACTGCGCCATGAGGTCGACGACCTGTCGCAGGTGCTTGACCGTGCACGGGCTGATCTTGCTGAAGCGGTGCGACATGTCTCCGTCGTTCGTTACGACGCGTTCGGTGACATGGGCGGACGTATGTCATTTAGTGCCGCCTTCCTTGACGATGCAGGTGATGGTGTGGTGCTCACGACCATTCACGCGCGCACCGAGAGCCGCACCTACATGAAGGCTGTTGCTCAAGGGCACGCGGAGACGTTGCTTTCGCCCGAGGAAGAACAGGCCGTTGAAGCAGCGATGCGGGGTTCGAACTGATGGGAACTTCATCGCAATCTGCAACCGTACGCATTGCTTATCAGGGTGAGCCAGGCTCAAACTCTGATTCGGCAAGTCGCGTGGTGTATCCCGGCTCAGATCTACTCCCCTGTGCCACCTTCGAAGATGTGTTTGCCGCGCTTGAAGAGGGCACGGCTGATCTCGCGATGATCCCCATTGAGAACTCAATTGCAGGTCGTGTCGCTGACATACATCACCTGCTGCCGCACTCCGATTTGCACATCGTGGGTGAGTACTTCATGCCTATCCACTTCCAGCTCATGGCTATACCGACTGCCACTATTGATCAGATCTCTATTGTGCGTAGCCACGTACATGCTTTGAGTCAATGTCGCCGTTATATTCGCGAAAACGGCTGGAAGTCAGTCGTCGCCGAAGATACTGCCGGGTCTGCTCGCGAAGTTGCGGAGTTAGGTGATCCCACAGTTGCGTCGCTCGCGCCGCGCCTCGCTGCGGAGTTGTACGGTCTACAGATTCTCGCTGAAGACGTAGAAGACGAGCACCTCAACACCACGCGATTCATCATACTTTCGCGCGATGCTCAGGAAACGTCTGCAGCAGCGGGTCCGGTGATCACGACATTTGTGTTTCGCGTACGCAATGTACCTGCGGCTTTGTACAAGGCACTCGGTGGCTTCGCGACTAATGGCGTAAACATGACCAAGCTAGAGAGCTACCAACTCGGTGGCTCGTTCGCAGCGACTCAGTTCTATGCCGATGTTGAAGGGCACCCCAGCGATCCTTCGCTTGCGCTGGCCTTGGAAGAGCTCGCGTTCTACTCGGCGTACATGCGCGTCCTCGGAACGTATCCAGCGAGCCCCTTCCGCAAGGAACTCGCCGAGTCGTAACCGCGCGAGCGATTACATCGGCATGTGAGTGATTACATCCACCTTCGTTGCTCGGTTGTGGCACTCCAGTGCGAGTTGTTGCCCGGTTGTGGCAACTTTTAGCGGGGAAAAAATTGCCACAACCGGGCAACGAGGGAATTCGGGGTGCCACAACCGGGCAACGATGGGAAACACGGAATGGGTTCCACTCCTCTAAGCCCGTGGACCTGTGAAATTCGCCTTTGGGCGCCTTTGGGCGCCTTGTTGCTGGCTTGTGGCAGTGCCCCTTGTTCAGTTGCTGACTTGTGGCAATTTTTGAGGTACGAAAAGTTGCCACAAGTCAGCAACTACAAGATTTGAGTTGCCACAAGTCAGCAACTGCGAGGCTGCTAGACGACGCGCCCGACTCCAGTGAAGTGTGCGTTGGTCCACGCCGTGCCCTTCATCGGCGAAATAATCACGCCGATGCCGTAGTCGGATGCGTTGACGATTTTGCCGCGACCGATGTACATGCCCACGTGATGTGCTCCGTTGTCTAGGTAGAACACCAGATCACCGGGGAGTGCTTCTTTGGTGGGGACGTGCTTGGTCTGGTTGTACTGGTCGTAGCTGTAGTGCTCGAGTTGCACTCCTGCTCTCCGCCACGCATACATAGTCAGCCCTGAGCAGTCAAAGGCACTGGGCCCTGAACCACCAGTGGAGTAATTGTCTCCGACCTGAGCGAGTGCGATAGCGACAGCGCGAGTGCGCATAGACGACGCACGAGCTGCGGCACGTTCCTTGCGAATTTGTGCGACTGCGACCTTGCGCTGCCCGTGGGTGAAGGTGGCAACGTGCAGATTGGTGGCGAGTGGTGCTTGAACCGATGTCGTAGTGGTGGTGACCTGCGGAGCAGTTTGATCTGCCTGCGCGGGCCCGGGTGTCAAGACTGTCGCGACGGCGACGGCCAACAGGCCAGCGACCGAAATGCGACGCAAGAAATGCGACATGGAACTCCTTCGATTGCTGCCTCCCAGGTGAGCTGACGGGCTCGGGCGCGAAGGTCACGCCCTACCGCGTGGGGAGTTGTGCTCCCACTTGCGGATTCGCCCCATGGACATCGCAGGAGTGCCCTGCAACCTCCGGTTGGGTCCCCGGTACGGCCCCGAAGGGCCGATTCGGCAGGTCGCCCGTGCCCCGCGGTTGCGAGGCCTATTGGCGGGCGACGACATGACCGTACGATTGTCCGGTCATGATCGGCCAATCTCCGTCCAGATAACGGACAGATAACGGCCAGACCCACATGTCACATGCGTCACACGATGTCGTGAAGAGGACTTAGCCCCGTGACTCGGCCACCGCATTGAGGAGGTCTGCGACTCCCTCGTCGGTATTGGCCGGCAGGACGTAGGTGGCGACCGCTAGGGCTCGTGGGTGAGCATTGGCCACTGCGTACGACGTCGTGGCCCACTCGAGCATGGGGATGTCATTAGGAGCGTCGCCCACCGCGACCACCTGATCGGGCCCGAGGCCGTGGGACCGGGCCACATGGGCCAGCGTGCTGGCCTTGCTGACACCGAACGCGCTCATCTCCATGAGTGGATCGTCGATCACGCCGGAGGGCGCGGAGTGCGTGACCTCGCAGATATCGGCCAAAGCGCTGTGGGCGATGTCGAACATCGCATCAGCGGACATTCCGAAGTCGACGGGCGGTCGCATGAGGAGTTTGGAGGTCCCGCCCTCACGCAGCAGCTCCTCAATGGGCAATTCGCGTGGCTTGGTCACACCCTCCCAGCGCGGGACATATCCGAGTCCGAGCGCGAACTCAGTCACGTCGGTGCTGTGGTGGTCGGGGCGCCGGATGGCGCGTTCGACGGCAAACGTGGCCCCCGGTACCAAAGAGCGAACGCGGTGGACGATCTCGAGCCCAACATCAACGGGGACTTCGAAAAGGTCTGAGATGCGGTCGTCATCCAGGCTGAGCACTAAGGCACCATTGGCGGCAATCCCGATACCTCGGTGACCGGTCATCTCCGCGACGCCTTCAAGCCACCGTGGTGGGCGCCCGGTCACAATCACGAGGTCAACATCGGTCTCCCGAAGCCGATCCAGGGCGGCTCGGGTCCGCGGTCCCACCGTGCCATCGGGCAACAGCAGTGTTCCGTCGAGGTCGGTAGCCACCATGCGCACGTCAGGGGGGAGAGTCACATCAGGTGGCACGGGTGCCATGCTCTCACCCCCGGTGAGCCGCCCGACTCGGCCACTGCCCGCAGCGTGGATTTCGGGATACGGCTTGCGGTGCTCTGACATGGGCAATAGCGTCCGGTTGCACACCTACGGGCAGTCGAGTCGAGGAGCAGATCACATGGATGACAGCGTTCGCCAGCACAAGTACGTCCTCTCCGAGGACCAGATGCCGACGACTTGGTACAACGTCATTGCCGATCTGCCCAGTCCGCCGCCCCCGCCGCT
>WLOK01000142.1 GCA_009699315.1 Actinomycetota bacterium | reverse complement strand
TCTCGAACGCGACCCTCACCCAACGCTCAGGCGACTGCGCACCGCAGGGCCGGTTGTCTGGGTCCCGGCGCTCACCGGATGGATGATCACGACGCGCGAAGACAACCTCGCCGCGATGCGCGATGACGTCGGCCTGACGGTCGACGACCCGCGCTTTACGACCGGCCAGATCACGGGACCGAGCATGCTGTCGACGGACGGCGCCGAGCACGCCCGGCACCGCACGCCCTTCGCCCGCCCCTTTCGCCTCGACGCAATCCGTGAGCGCTTCACCCACGAGACCGCTCTTGAGGTCGACCGCCTGATCGACGCCTTCGCCAGCGACGTCGAGCTGCGCACGCAGCTGGCCGGACCGCTCGCAGCGCGCATGATGATTCACGCTCTCGGTCTCGACATCGCCGCTGCTGGCGACATCCTCGGCTGGTACGCGCGCATCGTCGACGCCGTGCAGCAGCTGAGCGCCGGCGCCGACCTGCCCCAAGATGGCCTCGACGCGTACGCCGACTTCGCCGGCGCGCTGCGTATTGCGCTCGACGCGGCCGAGGGTGAGTCGTCCCTCTTGGCCGCAGCGCTCGGCGACGCCTCGGCTCTATCGCGCGACGAGCTGACGTCGAATGCCGCCGTGCTCCTGTTCGGCGGCATTGAGACGACAGAGGGAATGATCGCGAACCTCCTCCACCACCTCCTCTCGACCGGTTTGTTCCTCGAGGTCGCCTCCGATCCGGTCCTGCTGGACAACGCGATCGAGGAGTCGCTTCGCATGGAGCCAGCCGCAGCAGTACTTGATCGGTACGCGACGGCCAATCTTGAACTAGCCGGCGTCGCCATCCCCCATGGCGATCTGGTGATCCTGTCGATGGCCTCGGCCAATCGGGATGAGGCGCTGTTTGCCGATCCCGATCGATTTGACCCGCGCCGTGCAAACGCAAAATTGCATACGGCGTTCGCCACAGGACCGCACGTGTGCCTCGGCATGCATCTGGCGCGCCTCGAGGCACGCGAGGCGATCACCGGCCTCGCCCGACGACTGCCCGAACTTCAGGCAGACGCCACGCGACCGAGTCAGCCACATGGGCTGGTCTTCCGCAAGCCGCCCTCGATCTGGGCGACATGGCACGCTAGCCGCGCATGATCTGACGCCGAGTTAGCGCTTGCGGAACGAACGAGCGAAACGGCCGAGCAGGCCATTGTCTGAACGCATACGTCGCATGTCGTTGATGCGGGCGTTGTAGCGAAGTTGCGTGTTGTGGTGCGAGTAGAACATGTCGAGCCTTCCATAGGGGACGAGCGCAGCGTTTGAAGACGCACACTCACTATCGCACACAAATGCGTCACAAAGTCTGCGAATCCTGCCCTGACACCAACCTGTTGCAATCCCGCCGCACGCTACTTTTGAAGCATTGCCTTAAACCCCGTGTGCGCACTTTGGCCCTCAAAGTTGTCTACACGGCGTCGTGAAACGTCTAGAGGTGCGCGCTGGCGGTTCAGCACGAGGATCGTCGCCCCCGGCAGTGCCAGCGTCGCCACGAGTATCACTACCCACCGCGCCAACAGCCCGAGCGGACTAAAGGGATAGTGCAGATTGGCATCGCAGACGAGCTCTGCGGCGGCATGCCGGCAGATCGAACAATTGCCGCCGATCGACTGAGTCCCCAAACGACTCATCGTTAGGTACGAGAGCAGCTTGGCCCAGACACCCAACGGGCGACGACCAGGCGGTAGACGACGACCACCGCATCCCGCGCGTGAGGCCCGGGATGCGCCCGCTACGTCAGCTGGACCGTCAGCGTCACCGGGGCCGAGAAGACGTCGGTGTTGGCCGCAACGACCTGAATCGTCGCCGTTGTGCCCGGTGCCGAACCCGTCCACTGCAGCTGCCCTGTTGTGCTGCCGATCACCAGCCCAGCAGGTGCACCGTTCGTAATCGCCCATGTGCAGCCACTTGTCGGACATCCGTTAGCAACGAGTGTCGCGGTGGCGGCGACGGCGCCCGCCGTGGAGATCGTTGGACCAGCCGGCCAGGCCCCACCTTGCACCCACGGGCGCGAGACCATGAAGGCAGCAGGCGGAACAGAGGAAATTTGCGGATCGATAAAGATCGACCCGCTCCATGGAGAAGGGCTATACGGAGCGTTCACAATCGTGATCTCCACATTCGGGTTGTAACTGGTCGCCGTTCCACCGCCCGATGAGTAAGCGTTTGAACCCAGCAGCTGCCACTTCTGGCACGACGAACACGGAGTCAGCGTCTTGTCTGTACTCGAGTACGTGGCGTTCAACCAGCTGCTGAAATACGGTCCAAGGCTCGAATAGCCGGAGAGTTGAGACGCAGGCATTGTGGCTGTCTTCAGCATTTGCCGATACTTATAGTTCTGATACGGCGCGGCAAGAGCCTGACTCGATTGATTGTTGTACGACGAGAGGGCATTCGCAGCCGTCCACGTCTTCCACCAACTCATAAAATACTGATTCATCACCTGCGGATTGAGACCGGTCACAGACCGACTTGAGGCATTGGATGAATAACCCCAGTTGGCCGGTACTGCGCTCACGGCAATGCCTCCAATGGCGTACGGCGAGGATGCCGTGTTCTGCTTCCAACCCCCGGCCTCATCGGTATAGAGATCAGCGGGCCATGCATTAACGATGTTCTGCTGCCACTGACACCACGTGGTTGCGAGCTGGTTCGACGCGAGATTGGAAAGGCTCGGTGCCGCAACGCAATTCGAACCCCACCCGGCCATCTGTGAACCCGTGTAGCTCTTGTTGTTCGCAAGGCCCAGCCAGTTGTAGTAATCAGTCATCATCGCGGACTGTTGGTACTCAAGCGTGCCGTAGTACTGCAGGAAAAACTGCAGGGCAACGACGGACGACTGGGCAAGGCCAGCCGAATCCGACGACAGGTAATCGCCCTTCTCGTAATTCGAGACGATCGTCGGCCACGCCGCCTGCGAACCGCCCTGGCTGTTGAACAGCACCTGATTGATGATGGAATTGCATGTCGAACTATTCATCGTCGCGATGTTGGCGAAGAGAATGGCCAGATTCGGGTTACTCGCTGTCAGCGTCCACGTAGGGTCGTCCGGATTGCTCGCTGCCATACCGATGTAGTACTGGTACTGGTTCCAGTTCGTAGTGATCGAAGCGACGCAGTTTTGCAGGGGATTGAGCACGGTCAGCAGTGTCAGGTTGTCGAGCGCGATCTGCAGCTGCGCAATTTGCTGCGAAATGCAAGTGAGCTGTGCTTGAAGGGACGCGAGCATCGAGGCATTGGTCATACCCGGGGTGTTGCTGAACACCATTCCTGCTACGCCATTTAACAACAGCGACGGATCTTTCGTCATAAAGGCCGACACCGTGCCCGCCGCAATCATCACGCTGTACATACCCACGACCTGGGGAGAATTGGCAGACGGGCTTGGCAGCGTCTGCGCCGTGCACGGCGCAGACGCCACCGACGTCGATGAGTACTGACGCGTCGACACGCGGGCGTGATGCGCTCGGATCCGCTCGACACGCTGCGTCGCAAAACTCGGCAACGGCTTCCCCGAAGCCAAACGGGCAACGACCTCATTTACGACACCGTCGTACCCGCCAAATGCCCGCGCTCGCTGCAGTAGTTTCGCGTGTGAAAAGCGTGACGTCGGAACAGACAATTGCATCTCGCCGAGCTGCGGACTCAAGCCAAGGCGCCCCAGCACGAGACGCTTAGCCGACCGTGCTGAGCCACCCCGAAGTGCCACGTACTTCGCAGCTACCGTCGTCGCGAAACTCACCCACTGCGGCCCGCGCTTACGACCGATATGGTCGATCACCGCCACCAAGTGTCCGTCGAACGCGCGACCACGCGTGGTGCCACCGGACGTTTGCACGTGATACGGCCGCGCCCACGGTGCAGGGGTCACCCGCACCACCGCGCCACCACCAACATCGGTGCTACCCATGCCGACGACCACGCCATCCGCATCCGTCACCGTCACGGACGCATTGTCGAGCGGCGACATCGGCCCAGCAAACACCTGTAGCACCAGCACCTGCTTCGAGACCCCCCGATGCGACGACGCTCCAGCAATCCCCGCAAGTGACAACCCCAGGGCGAACACACCAGCGAACAGCAGCACGCGCAATACGTTCGACCTCATGGGGTTCTCCTTATCCTGAAAGCGGCTGAACTATACATCCCAGCTCTAAGGGACTCAACGGCCTACGTAGCGTCGTCGCCATGGTTGAGGTACAGATTGGCACCCGCCACAACGAGGTCGACCAGCCAAAAGGCGACACGTCGCACGTTTCTTCGCTCATGCGGGAGAACGCCGAAGGGGCCCGACCAGCGGACCCCTTTGACTGCGACTTCTGCGACTTCTTACGCGAACGGTCGCGCGATGGGAGCGATTGGATTCGAACCAACGTAGGCAGAGCCAACGGGTTTACAGCCCGTCCCCTTTAACCACTCGGGCACACTCCCAGAGGTCCCAAAGGACCGGGCGGAATCCTAACCCACCTGCCGCCTTC
>WLOK01000141.1 GCA_009699315.1 Actinomycetota bacterium | reverse complement strand
TCCGAGGCCGGCGAGCGGGGCTGTGCCCAGGGTGCCCACCACTGCTGCATCGACCAGTAGGAAGAGCGGTTGGGCGACTAATGCCCCTAGAGCCGGGAGGGCGAGACGCAGGATCGCACGGGTATCAGCGGACACGCGAGTCACATCCGTTCTCCCCAGCATCAGGCGCGGTCAAAAAATATCGTAAAAACTTTCACTGCACAGGCGGTGGGCAGCAAAACAGCAGGTCAAAGCAAGTTTTTGGAAGAAAGGAATTTAGCTGTCCCCAAGGTTGTCCCCACCCTGTTCACAGCGACTCGCCGCCCATCCACCTATTTGTCCACAAGGTTATCCACAGGGCTGCGTGACAGGCTCGCCGCCACCCTCTAGCGTCACAGAGTCTGTCAGACCCACGTGTTCAAATCGAGGAGTGAAGGGAAGCTCATGAGCGTCGCCGAACTCCATCCCGCCGACCGCGGCTCTGACCGTGGCCCCGATCGCCTGCCGCCCCAGGACGTCGCTGCAGAGCAGTCCGTCCTTGGCGCGATGCTGCTCAGCAAGGACGCCATCGCTGATGTCGTCGAGGAGCTGCGACAGGCCGACTTCTACCGACCCGCTCACGCGACGATTTTCGCTGCTGTCATTGATTTGTACGGCCGTGGCGAGCCGGCTGATCCGGTCACCCTCGCAGCTGAGTTGACCAAGCTCGGCGAGATCACCCGCATCGGTGGTGCCTCCTACCTACACACGCTCGTCTCGATGGTCCCCACTGCGGCCAATGCTTCGTACTACTCGCGCATCGTGCGCGAACGCGCGATCCTGCGTCGTCTCGTCGAGGCCGGCACCCGCATCGTGCAAATGGGCTACGGCGGCGAAGGCGATGTCGACCAGATGGTCGATCGCGCGCAGGCTGAGGTTTACGACGTCACTGATCGACGCACCAGCGAGGACTACCTCCCGCTGCGCGATCTTATGGATGGCGCACTCACCGAGATTGAAGCGATCTCTAATCGCGGTGGCGAGATGGTCGGTGTGCCCACCGGTTTCGCCGAACTCGATCGGCTCACTAACGGGCTTCATGGCGGTCAGCTCGTCATTGTTGCTGCACGACCTGCAGTCGGTAAGTCCACGATGGCCATGGACATCTGCCGCACTGCGAGCATTAAGCACGGACTTACGAGTTGCTTCTTCTCACTAGAAATGGGTCGCAACGAGATTGTTATGCGCCTGCTCGCTGCGGAGGCCACTGTGCCGCTGCAGCACATGCGCAATGGAAGTCTCAGTGACAACGACTGGACCAAGATGGCGACGAAGATGGGCACTGTGAGTGAGGCGCCATTATTCATCGACGACTCCCCCAATCTCACGATGATGGAGATTCGCGCAAAGTGCCGTCGGCTCAAGCAACGCCACGACTTGCGACTCGTTGTTGTTGATTACCTGCAGCTCATGACAAGCGGCAAGCGTGTCGAGAGCCGTCAGCAGGAGGTTGCGGAGTTCTCCCGTTCGCTCAAGTTACTCGCTAAAGAACTTGACGTGCCCGTAGTCGCACTCAGTCAGCTCAACCGTGGGCCCGAGCAGCGTCAGGACAAGAAGCCGATGCTCTCCGACCTGCGCGAATCCGGATCACTCGAACAAGATGCTGACGTCGTGATCCTGCTGCACCGCGAGGACCTCTACGAAAAGGATTCTCCCCGCGCAGGCGAAGCCGACTTCATTGTGGCCAAGCACCGCAACGGCCCCACCGACACACTGCCCGTTGCTTTCCAGGGCGGTTACAGCCGCTTCGTCGACATGGCACCGATCTAAGCCGGTCGAGTCCCGTCACGGATCTCGCCGACGAGTTGCTCTAATACGTCCTCGAGGGCCAGCACGCCCAGCGCGGTGTTGTGCTCGTCACGGACGACAGCGAGGTGAGCACCCGATGTACGCATCGATGCGAGTGCATCGGCGAGATCCTCGTTGGCCGCGACCGAGACGAGTGGCCGGATCGCGTCGGTGATTGGCTCCGTCGGATCATCAATCTCGAGCAGGTCCTTCAGGTGCACGTACCCCACGAGAGCGCCATCAGCACCGCGCACTGGCAGCCGGGAGAAGCCGCTGCTCGCCACAATCTGTTCGACTTCCTCTGCAGTTGCTGTCGAAGGCACCGTACGAAGTTGAAATAGCGGCAGCATGATGCGAGTGACCGGATCGTCATCGAGATCGAGCACACCCGTCACGAGTTGATGCTCCTCTGTTTCCAGAAGTCCCTCGCGATGGGAGTGCGCAACGAGTGCGGCGACCTCGTCACGCGTGAATGCGCTGGAAACCTCGTCTCGTACCTTCACCCCGAATAGCCGAAGCGTGACATTGGCAAGGGCGTTGAACGCGACAATTGCGGGCTTGAAGATCCACACGATGAGCATCAACGGTGTTGCGAGTAGCACCGCGACTCGCTCTGGGCCGGCAAGTGCGATGTTCTTTGGCACCATCTCGCCGTAGACGACGTGTATGAAGACCACGAGAATCAGTGCGAGTACAAGCGCGATCGGATGCTGCAGACCCGTGGGCAAATGCAACGCCTCGAGAATCGGCGAGATGAGATCAGCGATCGCGGGCTCAGCAATCGCACCTAGACCGAGTGAACACAGGGTGATGCCCAGTTGCGCACCGGCCATCATCACCGAGACGTTCTCCATCGCACGCAAGGTGCGGACAGCCGCGCGTGAACCGGCATCGGCTCTCGCCTCAACTGCCGTACGACGTGCCGCAATCAAGGCGAACTCGGCAGCGACGAAGAATGCATTGAGCAAAACCAGTACGACACTGATGATTATTCCGGTCCACCCGCTCACGGTGTGGCCTCCGGATCTTTCGGACTTGCCGAGATGCGTACTCGGTCTACACGTCGACCATCCATACGTACAACTCGTAGAGTCACACCATCAACGTTGACCTCATCACTCAGTGCCGGCACTCGACCAAGCGCCTCGGCGATGAGCCCAGCAAGCGTTTCGTATTCTTCGCTTTCGGGAATCACAAGATCAGTGATCGCCTCGGCTTCATCGGGGCGAAGCATCGCCGAAATGACCCAGGCCCCGTCATTGAGTTTCTGGGCGCGAGCTTGGGGCAGGTCATGCTCGTCGGCTACCTCACCGACGATCTCTTCAATGAGGTCTTCGATGGTGACAATGCCGTCACCGCCACCGTACTCATCAATGACCACGGCCATCTGCAGACCTTCACGCCGCAGCGTCTCGAGTAGCGGATCAAGGCCGATGCTGTCGGGCACAAGCACGGGGCTCGACATGATCGAGGTAACCGGAGTCGTTGCCCGCTGATCCCGTGGCACGCCAATCGCATGCTTGATGTGTACGACACCGCGTACGTCATCGAGTCCACGTTCTCCTACGACGGGAAAACGTGAGTGACCCGTCTCGCGACTTGCATCAAGTACGTCAAGAGCCGTCGCCGCGATAGAAACACTACGTACGCGAACACGTGGCACGAGTACGTCTCGGGCGAGCCGATCTCCGAATGCAAGTGAGCGCGTAAGCAGCTCAGCAGTTTGCTCATCAAGTGCGCCTTGTTGTGCAGAGCGCCGCACGAGTGCGGTGAGTTCTTCTGGCGACCGAGCACTTGCGAGTTCTTCTGTTGGTTCGACACCCATGAGACGCACAGTCGCGTTGGCACTGCCGTTCAAGACTCGGATGAGCACGGCCGTTGACTTAGTGAACCCCCGCAGCGGACCAGACACTGCCCGAGCCGTACGCCATGGATCTGCAATTGCAAGATTCTTTGGCACGAGCTCCCCGAACACCATCGTGAGCATCGTGGCGATGATGAGTCCGATCGCGATCGAGATGCCCGGCACAACATCGGCCGGGATCCCCCACACCGTCAGAGGACCCTCAAGCAGTGTGGCGATGGCTGGTTCGGCAAGGAAGCCAATGACCAGATTGGTGATCGTGATGCCGAGTTGTGCACCAGACAACTGAGTCGACAGCGAACGCAGTGCGCGCAACACTCCACGCGAGCGCCGGCTTCCGGCGGCCGCTGACTCCTCGACCGCAGCGCGATCCACAGTGATAAAGGAGAACTCGGCGGCAACGAAGAGTGCACACGCGACAACCATGAGCAGGCTGATCGCTAATAACAGCCACTCCACGCCGGCTCACTCCTCCTCGAGCCCGCCTCGACAGCCGTCGAACGTCCCGATCTACAGACCCCCACCGTACGAGACCACGGGGTCAAGGGTTTCTAAGGAGGCTTCAGACACGCGCGAGGAGCACAATTGGCTCTCGCATGATTCTCCAAGGCTTGTCCGGGGATTCGTACAGGACCGCCCGACAGTCTCTATGGAAGAGGCGGTCACCAGGACTGTCCTGATAAAGAGGAGAAGTCATGAAGAACTCATCGCGACTCAGCCGCCTCCAGAAGGTTGGGCTGGTCTCTGCAGGTGTCGTCACTGGGGCGGTCATCGCTGCTACCGGTTTCGCAGCAGCCGCTGACAACACCACTACTCCGGCACCAACGACTCAGTCGCAGCAGAGCGAGGACTCCCACGGGACTACTCAGACCCCACCCCGACCCGGCGCTCCGGATGGCCATGACATGAACCGCCCCACTGAAGAGGC
>WLOK01000140.1 GCA_009699315.1 Actinomycetota bacterium | reverse complement strand
GGGATTACTTGCTGGGTTACTGCTTGCCAGCAAGTTGAAGATGATGAGCGCAGTTTTTGTAGACGGGGCAAATATCCCGATCGCGTTAATCTCTGCCGCAGCGATTATCGTGGTGCTCGGAATCATCGATGACCGCTGGGGACTTGATGGTCCAACCAAATTGGCCGGTCAGGTTCTCGCAGCGTCCGTCATGGCCCTGCAGGGCATCACTGTCGTGTGGCTTCCCATCGCGGGCACGATTGTGCTCGATCCAGCCACGAGCGTGTTGTTGACCGTATTGATCGTGGTCGTCAGTATCAACGCCATCAACTTCATCGACGGTCTTGATGGGCTCGCCGCTGGCATCGTCATGATTGCGGCCATCGTCTTCTTCGTCTACTCGTATCTACTCTCCGTCGAGCTCGACTTCACTCGCGCCACCATGCCCACCTTGATCTCTGCGTTGCTGATCGGAATGGCGATTGGGTTCCTGCCGCACAATTTCTTTCGAGCTCGGGTGTTCATGGGGGACACCGGCTCCATGTTGCTGGGGCTACTTCTGGCGGCCTGCACCATCACGCTCTCGGGCCAGTTTGATCCTTCCGCGCTTGAGGGCGGCACCTTGCTGCCCGCGCTTCTCCCCATCCTGTTGCCTGTTGCGGTGCTTGCGGTGCCACTTATCGATGTGGTTCTTGCCGTCGTTCGGCGCACCCGCAGGGGTCGTTCGCCCTTCGCCCCAGATAAGCAGCACCTGCACCACCGTCTGTTGGAGATCGGGCACTCCCAACGTCGAGCAGTCGTGTTGATGTATGCCTGGACCGCGGTCGTTGCCGCGACGGCTCTCGCACTGGCCTTTGTGGCTGTTCCGTGGGCCATCTCGTTCTTCGTCGTGGGCATGGCCGGCCTCGCTACGGCTGTCTTTTGGCCCATGGCGACCCGACGTCGAGTTGACCTGGAGACTTCCTCCCAGGGGACTGGCACCGCGGGCTGAACCCGCATGGCCTGTAACCTTCCCATCGGAGGTAGTCGTGGCGTCACTTGATGTAAAGATTCTCGGCGGTGCAGGGGTTCCTGCGCTCGTCGCTGGAGCCGCTTGCACCCTCATCGCCGCCTTTGTTGCTCCACCGGCAGGCAAGGCTGTCATCGCTGGAGTGTTCGCCACGGTCGTGGTTATCGCGTTCTTCAGTGTTGGACAGGTAGTCCTTGGCCGCACCCTCCGAAACAACCCACAGATGGCCATGTCAGTCGCCCTTGTGATCTATCTCGCAAAGATCGGGGTCTTGTTCGTCCTGATTCTCTTGTTCGCGGATACCGATCTGTTCAACACCAAGGTGTTCGCGTTGACGATCGTTGTCTGCACGATTGTGTGGACGATCTCTGAGGTGGTTATTTTTGCGCGCACCAAGGCCCTCACGATCGTCCCTGGATCGGGACCTGGAAATCCTGACGGCGATGCCGGAAAGGACTTCAGTTAATGGGTTCTTCGTACTCTGACGTGCCATATCCGGAGAAGAATTACCCGGGTCCAAAAATTGATGCTCGCGACCCTGAGGCGGCACGGCGCACGACGGGTGAAATGGGCTGGGTCATCATGAGCCACCTCATCTCCGGGATCCTGCTCTACACGTTCCTTGGCTGGCTCCTATCTCTCTGGCTTGGTAATGCCCCCCTGCTGATGGCCGTCGGAGCGGTGCTAGGTATCGTCCTCGCCACGTACATGATTTATCGCCGACTTCAGGCCACGCCGAAGTCCACGCCCGCCCGGAGGAACAGGAAGTGATCTCAGGACACGGAGTTGGTGCAGGGGTGACCTGTGGCCACTAACGTCCTCGCATCCGTCGCCTCGTCCGGCGGACTTGGCTGTCATTTCGAGAACGCTGGCGATCCGTGTGGATTCCCCGCGCCGGGTGCCGAGATCTTCCAGTTTGAGAGCGTTCTGACTTTCCATATTGGCGCAATCGACTTCCACATCACCAAAGTCAGCTTCGTCGTGATTCTCAGTGTGATTTTGGTTGTCGGATTCTTCCTCTATGCCTTCCGCCGCCCGCGCCTTGTGCCCAAGGGTGCTCAGAACGTGGGCGAGGTCGGTTATCTCTTCATTCGTGATGGGGTAGCGCGCGAGATCATTGGCAAGGAGGGCGACAAGTTCGTTCCCTTCCTGTTCTCCTTCTTCTTCCTGATCTGGATCATGAACTTCATGGGCATCCTGCCCTTCGCGCAGATCCCGGCAACGTCGATTTTCGCGATTCCCGTCGCATTTGCCCTCATCGTGTATTTGACCTGGGTTCCTCTGGGCATCTACAAGCAGGGCGGTTGGCAGTTCTTCAAGGCCATGATGTTCCCGCCCGGAGTGCCGTGGCCGATGTATTTCCTGCTCACGCCCATCGAATTGATCTCAAATCTGATCGTTCGACCCTTTACGCATGCAGTCCGTCTTTTCGCCAATATGTTCGCCGGGCATCTGCTCATCGCGACCTTCAGCGTGGCGGCGTACTACCTGCTCAGCGCTACCGTCATTGGCATAATCGGTTCGGTCGCCTCGCTCGGCGTGGCGATTGCTCTCACAGGCTTTGAGATCCTGATCCAGGCGCTTCAGGCCTACATCTTCACCCTTCTTGCCGCGGTCTACATCAGCGGTGCACTTCACGCAGAACACTAGAAGTACCTACACCCACACAAACCGGCGGAACGCCCGTCGGAGCACCAGGAAGGACAACCACATGTCGCTCCTCGCGGAGGTCACTGGCTCCATCGGTTCGATTGGCTACGGCCTCGCCGCAATCGGCCCCGGCATCGGCATCGGCATCATCTTCGGTCAAGGCGTGCAGGCAATCGCCCGCCAGCCAGAGGCCTACGGTGTTATTCGCCAGAACATGCTGCTCGGCTTCGCCCTTGCTGAGGCACTTGCCCTCATCGGCTTCGTCGTGCCGTTCGTCTTCGGCAAGTAATCCCGACCACCATTAATTCGGAGGCACCATGTTCACCTTGATCGCATCGGGCGAGGAAGCGGCACCAAGCGTCCTCGCTGTGCCGGTCGATGAGCTGGTCGTCGGTCTGCTTGCCTTCATCATCGTCTTCGGCGCACTCGGCTGGATCGCGCTGCCCAAGATCCGTAAGGCTCTGGCAGCTCGTACCGACGCCATCGAAGGCGGAATGAAGCGGGCTGAGGAGGCGCAGGCGGAAGCCCAGCGCTCGCGTGATGAATACCAGCAGGCACTCGCGGCAGCGCGAGAAGAAGCTGCATCCATCCGCACTCAGGCCCAGGCCGACCGTGCTGCAATCGTCGAGGAGGCCCGCTCGGAAGCGCGCGCGGCCGCAGCGGCAGTCACAGCATCGGCTGAGGCTCAGATGGCAGCAGAACGGTCCCAGGCCACGGCCCAGTTGCAACGTGAGATCGGCGAGGTGGCCATCACCTTGTCGAGCAAGATCGTGGGGCAGTCCCTGTCCGATGATGCTCGCGTTCGTACGACAGTCGACGATTTCCTTGCCAGCCTGGAGTCTTTGGCTGCGCAGCGGGAGGCCGGTCACTAATGCTGGGTGCGAGCCGCGAGAGCATGGCGAACTTGATCAACGCGCTGGAAGCGCGTCGATCAGATCCGGGCATTTCCGGGCTCGCCGCTGAGCTCTATCAGGTTGCGGATCTGCTGGGACGCGAGAAGTCGCTGCGCAGCGCCTTGGCTGACTCTGGTCAGTCTGAGGCGTCACGTCGTGCGCTCGCGGAGCAATTGCTCGGCGGGCGTGTGGGTGCGCTTGCCGTCCAGGTCGCAACTGACGCGGTGGGTCGGCGTTGGTCCGAAGACACTGACCTCGTGTTCGCACTTGAGTCGCTGGCCGCACAAGCGGCGTTTATCACGGCGCAAGACAATGGCAGCCTCGACCGAGCCGAAGAGGAGATCTTCCGATTCGGTCGCGCCGTTGATGCCTCGCCGGAGTTGCAGATGGCCCTGACTGCTCCAGCTTCGTCGGTGAGCACCAAGGCGGCAATCGTCAACGACTTGCTAGGCGGCCGCACTGCAGAAGTCACCGGGCAGGTGATCAGTTTTGCTGTGGGTCACCTGCATGGCCGTCGCATCGATGCGGTCCTATCGGACCTCGCCGAGGCGGCTGCAGGGCAGCGCAAGCGCATCGTCGCGATCGTGCGAGTCGCACGACCCCTCGATGCTGAGCAGCATGAGCGTCTGGCATCGGCACTTCGCCGCTTGACCGGGCGCGAGGTCCGTCTCAATGTCGCGGTTGATCCGTCGATCCTCGGCGGAGCGCACGTGACTGTGGGCAATGAGGTCATTGACGGCACTGTGCTGTCGCGCCTCGATCAGGCAAAGAGAGCACTACTGGGCTAGGCCCAGTCTTCACACGTACAACGCACGAATCGACATGAGGGAGCAGGAATGACGGAGCTTACGATCCGACCGGAGGAGATCCGCGAAGCGATCGAGCGAAACGTCGCGTCCTACGCGCCGACCACGGCGCGCGAGGAAGTGGGCCGTGTCCTCGAGACCGGTGACGGCATCGCCCGTGTCGAGGGTCTGCACTCGGCCATGACAAACGAGCTCCTCGAGTTCGAGGGTGGCCTCCTCGGCCTCGCCCTCAACCTCGACGTGCGCGAGATCGGCGTTGTGCTCCTCGGTGATGGCTCGCGCATCGAAGAAGGACAGCCCGTCCGCCGCACCGGCGAGGT
>WLOK01000014.1 GCA_009699315.1 Actinomycetota bacterium | reverse complement strand
GGGACCAATGACCGCGAGTTCTGCCCAAGTGTGCCGAACCGTGGCACCCTCACCGACCTCGCAAGCCTTCAACGTCGTGCCGGGGCCCACGATCGCGCCTTCAGCGATAACCGTCGGGCCAATCAGATGCGTGTCGGGAAGCAGGGTCACATCGCTAGCGAGGTCGACGTCAACATCGATCCACACACTGGTCGGGTCCAGCATGGTGACACCGGCGCGCATCCACTGTGCATTGATGCGATCACGCATGAAGGCACCAGCTTCAGCAAGTTGCACGCGATCGTTGACCCCCATGATCTCCGTCGGGTCACTTGCAGCGATTGCTTCGACACGGGCACCCGAAGTCCGCAGAATCGCGACGACGTCGGTGAGGTATTCCTCTCCTTGCGCGTTTGTCGATGTGACCTGGGCGAGCGCCGTCACGAGTTGCACGGCATCAAAGGCATACATGCCAGAGTTGATCTCGTTAATCGCGAGGACCGCTTCATCGGCGTCGCGGTGTTCGACAATCTGGCGTACTTGGCCATCGGCACTGCGCACAATGCGGCCATATCCCGTCGGATCTTCAAGCACTGCCGTAAGCACTGTCGCGGCCGCACTCGTAGCCGAGTGGTGAGCAAGGAGAGTTTCGAGGGTCGCCCCAGTCAGCAGCGGGGTATCACCAGTGAGTACGACTACGGGTCCACCATCAATCGCGCCAATGGCATCCAGAGTGACGCGCACAGCATGCCCTGTGCCGCGCTGTTCCTCTTGCACGACGGTCGTCACCCATGGAGAGATCTCGGCGATGTGCGCAGTGACCTGCTCGCGTCCATGTCCAACAACTACGACAACGCGCTCAGGTGAGAGATGGGCGGCCGACTCGACTACGTGCTCAACAAGTGAACGGCCAGCAACACGATGTAGAACTTTCGGCAATGCCGAGCGCATCCGTGTGCCTTCGCCGGCCGCGAGAATCACGACCACTGCGGGGCGGGGGGATGCTGGCACGGGACCTCCTGATGGTGTGACACGCCACACTATCGCCCACACGTGGGCTCCCGGTGAGGGAGTCGAACCCCCATACAGAGCTCCAAAGGCTCTTGTCCTGCCATTAGACGAACCGGGACTACCCCATCTTGGGAAACGGGGTGATCATTGTGACACCGGGTGAGGAAGGGCGAGGCAGGGCATCCTGGGGTAGATTAATTCCTGCGAGCATTCCCCAATGCAAGGAGATGGTATGACCACGGCAGCGCCCGAACGCAAGCCCCTGTCCGACGTGGACGAGGCCCCGCCTAGCACGCTGCTGAAGTCATTGATCGTCCTGTTCATCACGATCCCGCTGATGGCTGTAATTGCCGCGATCCCGGTCGCCTGGCAGGGCTGGTTGTCTTGGACTGATGTGGTCATCTTCTTGGTCTTCTACGTGCTCAGTGCTGGCGGCATCACTGTGGGATTCCACCGCTACTTCACTCATGGATCCTTCAAGACCAGCCGAACGATCAAGATCCTGCTCGCGCTCACCGGCTCACTTGCTGTTGAGGGATCTATCGGCCAGTGGGTCGCCGATCACCGCCGCCATCATGCCTTCAGTGATGAAGCAAATGACCCGCACTCCCCATGGCGATTCGGCAAGACTCCGCGAGCCCTGACCAAGGGCCTGTGGTGGGCTCACGCCGGCTGGTTGTTCTCAGATCAGCAGTCCTCCATCGAGCGTTGGGCTCCTGACGTCGCCGAAGACAATGATCTGCGCGTCATCACTAAGAGCTTCATGTGGCTGGTCCTCGCGTCCTTGCTCTTGCCAGCGGTCATTGGTGGACTTGTCACCTGGTCGTGGCAGGGTGCCATCACCGCATTCTTCTGGGCCGGACTGGTCCGAATCGCGCTCGTACATCACGTGACGTGGTCAATCAACTCGATCTGTCACGTGTTCGGCAAGCGTCCGTTCAACTCGCGCGACAACTCGACCAACGTGAACTGGTTGGCCATCCCCTCACTAGGTGAGTCATGGCACAACCTGCATCACGCTGATCCGACATGTGCCCGCCACGGCGTGCTACGCGGTCAGATCGATGCCAGCGCGAGAGCAATCCGCTGGCTCGAGCAGACGCGGTTGGCATACGACGTGCGCTGGCCCAAGCCGTTGCGTCTCGCCGGCAAACTCGTTGACCCAGCGAAGAGTCATCGAATTCGCGGATATAACAAAGCGCTCGCAGCCAAAACGGCTGCAGACGCAGCCAAAGCCGTTCAGTAACTCATACGAGTACGGCTCCGGGTACGGGGCCTGCAGCCCTAACCACCGTGCGGCATAGGCCCGACGACGACAGCGCTACTGACAGGTCCAAGGCGTGCTCGCCGTCACGGGCTAGGAATGCACATGTCGGTCCGCTACCTGACACGATTGCGCGCAGAGCTGCGTATTCTTCTCCGAGGCCGAGCACTCGCGATAGTCCGGGGCGCAGCGAAACTGCCGGGCGCTCCAGGTCATTGGTGAGATTCTTGGCCAATTCATTCGCATCGCCCGAGCGCAACGCAGACATAAGCGGGCCAGAGAGCATGGGTGGGGCAACAACACTTCCGGCGCGAAGACGATCGCACTCGGCATAGACCGCGGGAGTCGACAGACCACCTTCGGCAAGTGCGAACACCCACCAGAAGGAACTCCGTGTGAGCACCGGCGTCAAAATATCGCCACGACCCGTGCCGATAGCTGTGCCGCCATGAAGACTGAAGGGAACGTCTGATCCCAAGGTCGCTGCTATTTCCATCAGCGTGGCTCGTGGCGTACGCAGAGCCCACAACGAATCACAGGCAACGAGCGCGGCTGCCGCGTCCGCGCTGCCACCCGCCATGCCACCCGCAACCGGAATGCCCTTGGTGATGCGTAGATGAACGTCGGGGTCAACTCCCGCGTGATCCGCGAGCGCTTGAGCGGCACGCCACGCGAGATTGGTCGAGTCCACTGGCACAAGCTCGCGCTGAGACCCGACTATGGAAAGTGAAATACCTGAGCCCGGCTCGGCGGCCGTCGCGTGCACATCATCAAACAGCGCAACAGCATGGAACACCGTCACGAGATCGTGGTATCCATCGTCTTGCAATGGCCCGACCGAAAGTTGCAAATTCACCTTCGCAGGCGCACGGGCAATGTGCTGACGCATATCGAGAGCCTACGACCGCTGCTCGGCGATACGTGCGAAGTCCTCCACTGAGAGCATCTCTCCACGCGTCATCGGGTCAACGCCAGCGGCACGCAAAATCTCCTCCGAGCGCACTGCTCCCCCGGCCCACTGGCTCAGAGCCGAACGAAGTCCCTTCCGACGTTGCGCGAAGGCGGCATCGATCGCGGCGAATACGGCCTTCTGTGGAGCGTCGGTAGTGGGCGGGTCACGGCGCTCCAGCAGAACCAGCCCGGAGTCCACCCGCGGCGCCGGCCAGAACACCGAAGGCGGCACCGAGCCAGCGAGGCGTACGTCGGCGTACCAGCGCGCCTTCACACTCGGCACGCCGTAGGTGCGAGAACCTGGAGGTGCGGCAAGCCGATCAGCGACCTCGGCTTGCACCATCACCAGACAGCGGCGAATGGTCGGGTACGTCTCCAGCGCGTGCAAAAGCACGGGAACAGCCACGTTGTAGGGCAAATTCGACACCAACGCGGTTGGAGCCTCTGGAAGTTTTTTGATGTGCAACGCATCGGCACACACCACATCGAGTCGGTCAAGATGCTCCGGTTGGTACTCCGCGATGGTCTTCGGGAGGGCGCTAGCCAGCGTCTCGTCAATCTCCACTGCGATCACGCGACGCACCAGCGGAAGCAGTGCGAGAGTCAGGCTGCCGAGGCCCGGGCCAACTTCGAGCACCACGTCATCGGCGCCGACTTCCGCCACTCGGGCGATGCGTCGCACGGTATTAGGGTCAATGACAAAGTTCTGTCCGCGTTGCTTTGTCGGTCGAATCCCGTAGCGTTCCGCAAGTTCGCGGACCTGAGCTGGACCGAGCAGCGAGTCGTTCACAGATCACCGGTCATAGTGCGCCGAACGCGCGCTCGGCATTGCGCCACAACGCCGCACAGAGTTCGTCGACGTCCGCACCGCGGGTCTCGGCCATCGACCGCACAGTCAGCGGCACAAGATAGGACGCATTCGTTGCGCCTCGGTGTGGCACGGGGGTGAGATAGGGCGCATCGGTCTCCACGAGCACGAGATCGTCAGGGACCTCCACCAACGCCTCCCGCAAGGCGTCATTACTTGCGAAGGTCACGACACCAGCGAACGACATGAACCAGCCGCGCTCCGCGCAGTGACGTGCCATTGCAGCGTCACCCGAAAAGCAGTGGAAAACGACTCGTGCGGGAGCGCCGTGCTTCTCTAAGGTTTCCAGGACATCATCGTGCGAATCACGGTCGTGAATCACGAGTGTCTTGTCCAGTGCGATCGCTAGATCTATGTGCCAGCGGAAGGACTCGCGCTGGATCTCCTGACCGTCTCCCTTGGTACGGAAGTAGTCAAGGCCGGTTTCGCCAATTGCGCGAACCTTCGGATGTCGTGCGAGCGATGCGATCTCGTCGTATGCCGACTCCAGCGCGGGTCGACCACCACGCTCGACGAGTCGAGCCGCTTCATTGGGATGCAGCGCAACGGCCGCCACGACGTCATCGCGTGAATTCGCAAGCTCCACTGACCAACGCGCCGACTCAACATCACAGCCCACCTGAACGACTCGGGTCACACCGACTCCTGCTGCCGCTGCAAGAGCCTCATCAACGCTCATGTGCAACCCGGCACGTTCGGAGTCGTGGATGTCCAAATGGCAGTGGGTATCCACAACGGGCGTGGTCAATCCCACCGGGATCTCGGGCAGACCCTTCACGCTTCGACCGGATCTTCCAGACGTGGGAAGAGAATTTCGCCCTTAGTGACGCGGGCTCCTACTGGAAGTTGGCCCCAAGCTGCGGTTTCCTGAACGCGCTGCGCAGAGATATCCCCGAGCACGACTGCCCCTATCTGCTCCCACATAAGAGCAGTGACTCGAGGCATCAACGCGTGGTGCAGAACCGCGATCGCGCGCAGTGAATCGCACAGGACGTAGAGGATGGTGTGCAGCCTTTCGGTCTGCGATTCATCCTTGGCGACCTTCCACGGCTCCTGCTCTGTCACATAGCGATTAACGGCCTCCACGAAACCATTCACCGCTCCGATGCCGGTAGAAAAGTCAAGTGCGAGGTACGCGGTGTCTGCAGCGGCCACCGCATCGACCAATTGCTGCTGGATCCGCAGGTCCGCCTCCGTATAGGTACTCGGCGCTGGCACTGTGCCGCTGCAGTATTTCTCCACCATCGCTGTGGCGCGCGAGGCGAGGTTGCCCAAGCCATTCGCCAACTCTGAGGTATATCGCGCAGACATGTCCTCCCACGAGAAGGATCCGTCGTTGCCAAAGGTGATTGCGCGCAGGAAGTAGTAGCGAAACGCATCCGCGCCGAAGTGATCGATGATCTGCGCAGGAGCAATGCCCGTTAAGCGAGTCTTGCTCATCTTCTCGCCGCCCACCAATAACCAGCCGTGTGCAAACACCTTGCGTGGCAGCGGGAGTTCGGCAGCCATCAACATCGCGGGCCAGTAGACCGCATGGAATCGCAAAATGTCCTTGCCTACGAGATGCACGTCAACCGGCCACGTGCGCTCGAATAGCTCGGCTTCCGCGGTCCCGGGCTCCGCGCCATATCCCACTGCAGTGATGTAGTTGAGGAGCGCATCGAACCATACGTAGACAACTTGATCGGAGTCCCAGGGCAACGGAATCCCCCACTTGACCGATGACCGCGACATCGAGATGTCGACGAGGCCCTGACGAAGGAACGACATCACTTCGTTGTATGCACTCTGCGGTTGGATCGCGGTGGGATTGGCCTCGTAATGCGCAATCAACCGTTCGGCCAATGCGGATAGTTTGAAGAACCAGTTGTCTTCTTCTACTTGCTCCACCGGTCGACCATGCACCGGACATAACTGCTGACCTTTGTAGTCGCCTTCCCCGGCAACAAGATCCCCAGCGAGTTTGAACTCCTCACAGCCGACGCAGTATGGCCCGGCATAGGGAGCGGCGTAGACGTAGCCGTTGTCGCGTACAACCTCCCAGAAGCGCTGGACGGCGCCCTTATGTCGATCGGAGGTGGTGCGGATGAAGTCGTCATTAGCGGCATTGACAGTGTCGAGGACGGGCAGCCACGCATCTGTGACGAGTCTGTCGACCCACTCTTGCGGCGTGACCCCTCCTGCCTCTGCGGCCCGCTGCACCTTGGTGCCGTGCTCATCAACGCCGGTGAGGTACCAGACGTCTTCACCGCGCTGACGGTGCCAGCGAGTCAGAACGTCGCCTGCGGTGGTCGTGTAGGCGTGGCCGATATGAGGCGCATCGTTGACGTAGTAGATCGGCGTCGTTACGTAGTACGCCTTGTCAGTCATAACGCAATCCTAAGGGGCACGCTTGGCCGCGACGACAGCGTCATAGACGTCCCGGCGGGGAACTCCTGCTTCGGCGGCCACTTCAGCCAACGCCTCCTTGCGATCAGCTCCCGCCTCGACACGTCGGGCGACCTCATCGGCCAGCGTGGCGGGGTCAGCGGAGGCCAACTGCGGCGTAGTGCGTCCCTCAACGACGAGAGTGATCTCCCCGCGCAGTTCGGTGACACGTTGTGCGAGTTCGACGAGATCGCCGCGGATCACCTCCTCGTACGTCTTTGTGAGTTCACGACAGATGGCAGCCTGACGCGCGCCGAATGCCTCAGCGAGGTCGGCAAGTGTGGCCACGATGCGATGCGGAGCTTCAAAGAAAACCAGGGTGCGCGGTTCATGAACGAGTTCGGCGATACGCGCACGGCGCTCGCCACCGCGTCGAGACAGGAAGCCCTCGAAACAGAAACGATCAACCGGAAGTCCAGACAGCACCAAAGCGGTGAGAACAGCAGAAGGTCCGGGAGCGACGGTAATGGGCAGGTTGGCATCAATCGCTGCGCGGATGAGCCGATAGCCGGGATCACTCACACCTGGCATGCCAGCGTCTGAGACGAGCAGGACCGTCGCACCACCCTGTATTGCTTCGATGAGTCCCGGAGTTCGAGCCTTCTCAGCCGACTCATGAAACGACACGATTCGACCGGTGACTTGCAGCCCCAGGTCGCTCGCCAGCCGGCGCAGACGCCGAGTGTCCTCAGCTGCGATGACGTCCGCATTCGCGAGCAAATCGCGCAGTCGCGCGGATGCGTCGGCAGGATTGCCCAGGGGCGTTGCCGCCACCACGAGGGCGCCAGTGTCCATGCTCACGCCTCCATGGTGTCAGGGAGCCTACGATGACCGAGTGAGGCAGGCCCCATGAGCACCGCGACCCTCCTGGCGAAGCTTCGCCCAATGCCAGCTCGAGACACTCGCAGCCTCCCTGAGCGCCTCTATCCCCCGATGCCCAAGGCATGGATCGGCTGGGTCAGCGCCTTGGTCGTGGCCGGCATCGCAGGAGTAATCCGATTCGTTGATCTGTGGCGCCCGCACGCGGTCATGTTTGACGAGACGTATTACGCCAAGGATGCGCTGTCTCTCCTCCGCTACGGCTACGAGCAGTCGACCGTCAAGGACGCCAACGACATCATCTTGAACTCAAATGGTGACTGGCGCACACTCGACATCTTCACTGATCAGTCGGCGTTTGTAGTCCACCCGCCGTTCGGCAAGTGGACGATCGCAGTGGGCGAATTCCTTTTTGGCGCGACACCATTTGGTTATCGCTTCTCGGTCGCCTTACTCGGCACCTTCGCAGTCTTCATTCTCGTCCGCATCGTTCGGCGCATGACTCGTTCAGACTTGATTGCAATATTCGCTGGCCTCTTCCTGGCGCTAGATGGCCTAAGCATCGTGATGAGCCGCACCTCGTTGCTCGACAACGTCCTAGCTTTCTGGGCCCTTGCCGCATTTGGCTTTTTAGTCTTGGACCGCGATTTCACCCGGAAACGGCTGGCCAAAATCGTGTCCTTACGCGGTCTCGATGCAGTCTGCGCCGGCATGGGTCCGAGTCTCGGCTGGCGGCCCTTCCGATGGCTAGCGGGGATTTCGCTGGGCCTGGCCTGCGGCGTGAAGTGGTCTGGCATCTGGTTCGTTGCAGTGTTCGCCATCATGGCGGTCCTGTGGGACATCGGTACCCGCAAGTCGATCGGCGTCCGTCATCCGTTCTGGGTATCTGTGCTCAAGAGCGCACCACCAGCCTTCATCGGCATTGTCGTACTGGCGCTAGTCACCTACGTAGCCACGTGGACTGGTTGGTTTGTCACTGATGGGGGATGGGGACGGCACTGGGCTGACTCGCAGCCCCACACGTGGATTCCCTCAGCACTGCTGTCGCTGTGGCACTATCACGTGGAAGCCTGGAACTTCAGCGTGCATCTCACTGCTGACCACTCCTACCAATCCAATCCGCTGAGTTGGATGTTCCAAACAAGACCAGTGTCCTTCTACTACGAGTCGTTTCCTAACGGTTCGGGCTCGTGCACTGGGAGCAACTGTGCCGCTGAGGTCCTCGCCGTTGGCAACCCGGTCTTGTGGTGGGGTGGCTGCTTCGCGCTTCTGCACCAGCTCTGGCGCTGGATCGCATGGCGCGACTGGCGTTCGGGCGCGCTCCTCGCGGGCATGCTCGCGGGCTGGGTTTCGTGGTGGCTCATCCTCGACCGCACGATTTTCTCGTTCTATGCGGTTGCCTTCGCTCCATTCGTGGCGATAGCACTAGCGATGTCGTGCGGCTCGATCCTCGGACCTGTCAAAGCAACTTCGCGTCGACGACTTTGGGGCGCAGTGGGCGCCGGGTCGATCCTGCTGCTTACTGTGATCGCGGCGTGGTGGTGGTACCCCGTCTGGACAGGCGAGCCGATTCCACAGCCACTGCTGGTTCTACGCATCTGGATGCCGACCTGGGTCTAGGCACTCACACGCAAGGAGTTGTCGTGCCTACGGTCACCACGCACACACCAAACAGCAGCGTGGTGAGGCGGTAGTTATCCGTCGCGGGTAAGACAATTTTATACGTTGTTGTCTTTCCCGGGTGCCTGCCCGTCACCGGAACTACCACCATCGAACGCCATGACACGTTCGCATTGCACGAATCGGCCTTGGCAAAAGTGCGAACTCTCAACGACGTGCGGACCCACTCACTGCCCACGCGACGCTGCACGCTCGCTGGTGCCGGACGGAAACGCCAACACTGGGAAAACGCGGCGACACCGGTTTTCGAGAATGTCTGCCCACAGGCCAGCGTTTGGTCCTTGTGGCCCAATTGCCACGTACATCCCACATACTGCTGAGCGGCCCCTGTGGAAATCTCCGGGGCCGCTGACGCCGCGGTCATGGGGATCAGCGTGGCAAGGGGCAAGAGAGCGGCAGCGGATAGAACGGTGAAGCGAGTCAGCATCTGTCCAGTATGCATGGCGCGACCAACTCAATCGCGATTGTGCGTTGAGGGAAGTTAAGCCCAGGGGAACAACCCTGGGCATTGTCATTTGTGGAGCTGAGGGGAACCGTCGCTCGCCCACAGCGAGCTCCTCCCGAATCCCCACACAACACCCCAAACAAATGACAATGCCCAGGGGAACAACCCTGGGCATTGTCATTTGTGGAGCTGAGGGGATTCGAACCCCTGACCCCCTCGATGCGAACGAGGTGCGCTACCGGACTGCGCTACAGCCCCCCAACGGGAGGCTCACACCCTACCAAGGGGCGATGGGAGTCAGCGAGGCGCTTAGGCGCCCGAGGCGCGACGTTGCTCTTCGTAATCCTGCGTCTGATCGAAGAATTCTGCGGCTGCAGCTCGGTCGCGCTGGATGCGGACCTGATCGAGCATCGCCTGTGAGTCCCAGGTGCCCGTCACCCGGTCAATGCGACGCGGCACCGCGGAAGCGGAAGGTGCATCGACATAGGTGGGCAGATTCTGCGGCATCGCCTCCCAGCTGCCGGTGGGGCGCAGCGGGTCACGGCGACGAGGGCGAGCAAGCTCTTCCTCGTGGGCTTGGGTGTATTCGGCGTCGATGTCCGCGTAGACGCGCTCCTCGCGGCGACGACTGCGCGGTGGGTTCGGCGCATCCTCGTAAGGCTCGTCGCGAGAGGCGCGGGTTGCACTGGAGGAACGAGATTTGCGAGATGTGCGAGTCGCGCGGGTTTCGGCAGCAACCTGCTTGCGGGCCAGAAAGACGAATGCGGCGAACAGCGCGACCAACAGCAGCGGCGCCCAGATTGGCAGCCAGCCCAGGATCCACGTGACGACAGCGACAACAAACAAACCGGCCAAGGACAAAAGAACCTTGCGGCGGCGGGCGGCGGCGCTCGAAACTGGGCGCTCATTGCGCCAAGCACCCTTGACAGACACCTCGGTGTCGACCGAACCACGTGACCCGCGACGGAATCCCCGAAGGGCCTTCATCGCTCCGTCAAAGCGGTCAACCGCCTTGATTTCATCGGATTCGTGACGACGCAGCCAGATCGGGATGAGCACTGCTGCCCAAAGGGCGATTATCGCCACATAGATGAGGCCGGTCACGTGTCTGACGTTAACGGCAGAGTTAGAGATAGCCGTGCATTACGACATCGTTGTGTCGTCGTGTCGCAACGCCATGTTCACGTCCTCGTCGGTCCGAATAAGCCGAGATAACACGCCTTCCCCGGCCTCCTCGGCCAGCAACGCGTACGTCAGATGATCGCGCCAATCGCCGTCGATGTGCAGGTAACGGGGCCGCCTCCCCTCGATCCGGAATCCAAGTTTCTCCGGGATCCGCCGAGAGGCCTGATTTTCCGGCCGTACGTTGATCTCGATGCGATGCAGCCCCATCTGCCGGAAGCAGAAATCCGTCGCCATGCCCACCGCGGTCGGCATAATTCCTCGGCCTGCCACACGGCTGTCGATCCAGTAGCCGATATAGGCGCTACGCAGCGATCCCCACGAGATCCCGCCCACGGTCAGTTGGCCCACGAGGGCTCCGTCGTAGGTCACGACCCACGGCAGGGTCCGATTCTCACGGGCCTCGGCCTTCAATCTGCGCACCATGGCGGAGAAGGTTGGAGCGAAGTCAGCCGATCCATTGGGGACAGTCGCCTCCCATGGGCGTAGCCATTCGACATTGCGTGATCTAACCTCGCGCCAGGCAGTGCCATCGCGCAGGCGGATGGGTCGCAGCCCCACTCGACCCTCTCGCAGAGTCGCCGGCCACGCGGACATAGTCAGTTGCCCGCTCGCTGCCAAGTGCCGGAT
The DNA here is from genome assembly GCA_009699315.1 of Actinomycetota bacterium. Classification (GTDB taxonomy): domain Bacteria; phylum Actinomycetota; class Actinomycetes; order S36-B12; family S36-B12; genus CAINMH01. Next base: position 16,812 of record WLOK01000014.1, on the reverse strand, counting down.
CGACCGCCCGACTTGTGCTCTACGCGAACGTCGCTGATAGTTGCGCCTTTGTCTACGGCCTTGACCATGTCAACCAACGCGAGCCCCGCCACGGCCACACAGGTAAGGGCTTCCATCTCCACTCCGGTGCGATCTGCGGTTCGCACAGTCGCGGAAATAGCCACATGATCATCTTCAACGGACAAGTCGACATCCACTGCGTGGATCGCAATCGGATGGCACAACGGCACCAGATCCGGGGTGCGTTTAGCCGCTTGGATTCCTGCGATGCGAGCAACCGCGATCGCGTCGCCCTTGGGCACACCTCCGCCTCGCAGAAGCCCAATGACCTCGGCGGACACCAACACACGGCCAGAGGCACGAGCTTCGCGCACCGTGACCTCCTTGGCCGTGACATCGACCATGCGCGCCTCGCCACGATCATTGAGGTGAGTGAACTCGCTCATCCGGCACCACCTAGGTCGATGACGGTCACCGGATCATTGTCGGAGATTCGCGTAACGTCTGCCGGCACCACAATCAACGCGTTGGATTGGGAAAGCCCGCCGAGCACGTGCGACCCATGACCGCCAATAGGAATCACCACATAACGTCCTGAATCCACTCGCAATTGCGCACGCATGAATTGCGTCTTGCCTGAGGGCGAATCGAATCCCTGCTCGCACGTTGCCCGAACTGTGGGTCGGTGCAGTTCAGTTTGACCCAACATGCGGCGAATCACCGGACGCACGAACAACTCAAAGGAAATGTACGAACTCACCGGGTTGCCGGGCAGCGTAAAGATCGGGGTGTTTTCGGGGCCGAGCCGACCGAAACCTTGGGGCATGCCCGGCTGCATCGCGACCTTTGTGAATTCGACTGTGCCCACCTTCGACAGAGCCGCTTTGACGGTGTCGTAGGCGCCCATACTCACTCCACCACTGGTGATGACGAGATCTGCGCGAATCAACTGGTCCTCGATCGCACCCATGAACCGCTGCTCGTCGTCGGCAACCGGACCGGAGCGAAAGGCCTCGGCACCGGCGGCCTGGGCTGCCATCGCGAGCATCACTCCATTGGAGTCCACAACCTGACCGTGTCGGATTGCAGTTCCCGGTTCGACGAGCTCATCTCCGGTCGAAACCACCACAACCCGAGGACGCGGGCGCACCTTAACTTCGCCGCGACCGACGGCAGCGAGTACGGCAACCTGCCGAGGTCCGATCACATCTCCCGCAGACTGCACACGGTCGCCAGCCACGATGTCCTCACCTGCGCGGCGGATGTAGGCGCCCGCATCAACCCGGCGAGATATCAAGACGTTGTCAGTCCCGCCATCGGTCCCTTCTACGGGCACCACCGAGTCTGCGCCATCGGGCATCGGCGCCCCGGTCATGATCCGGACAGCCGTGCCCGGCAACACTCGCACATTGGCTCGTGAGCCCGCGGCGACATCGTCGATCACATCGAGTGAAACCGGAGACACCTCCGTCGCCGACGCAACATCAGCAGAAATCACCGCGTAACCGTCCATTGAGGAGTTGTCGAACGACGGCAACGGCCACGGCGCAAACACATCCTCTGCGAGGACGCAACCGAGGGTTTCCTGCAGAGGCAACACCAACGGCTCGAGGGGTGCGATGCCCAACAAGACATGCTTTATGTGGTCCTCAACACTACGCATTAACGCTGCTCCCTCACGAAGTCTGCGAGCCAGGCACGGAATTCCGGCCCTAAGTCATCCCGATCGGCGGCTAGGCGAACCACGGCCTGCAGATATGACAACTTGTCACCTGTGTCATAGCGCCGACCGCGGAAGATGACGCCATGCACGCCCCCACCCTTGGCTGGATCGGTCATCGCGAGATCGCGCAGTGCATCGGTAAGTTGGATCTCTCCGCCCCGCCCAGGTGCGGTCTTAGCCAGCACCCCAAACACTGATGGGTCAAGGACATAGCGGCCAATGATGGCGAGATTGCTGGGCGCTTCACCGACCGCGGGCTTTTCCACCAAATTTGTGATCCGCACAACGTCATACACATCAGTGAATTCGGTCGCCGCACATCCGTAGAGGGAAATCTGATCGGGTGGCACCTCCATCAGGGCAATCACTGAGCCACCAAATTTTTCTTGCACCTTCAGCATGGCGGGCAGGATCGCATCACGCTCATCGATGAGGTCATCGCCCAGTAGGACCGCGAACGGCTCATTGCCCACATGCTGCTCGGCCAGTAGCACCGCGTGACCGAGGCCCATCGGGTCGCCTTGACGCACGTAATGAATCCGCGCGAGTTCAGTCGAGGCATTAACCAACGCAAGACGTTCTAGGTCACCCTTTTGCGACAACGCCACCTCAAGTTCGAGATTGCGGTCGAAGTGATCCTCCAGTGATCGCTTACTGCGCCCCGTCACAAAGAGCACGTCGTCAAGTCCGGCAGCCACCGCTTCTTCGACTACGTACTGGATCGCGGGCTTGTCGACGACCGGCAGCATCTCCTTGGGCATTGCCTTTGTGGCAGGGAGGAACCTCGTGCCGAGACCCGCCGCCGGGATGACCGCCTTGGTGACCATAGGGCCACCCTAGGGCCGAGAGCCCAGAAGCGGCAGGATGGTCGCCATGAAGGCGGCAGATCAGTCCGTGATTCGCTCCGCATCACGTCGGGCCCGAGATGCACGCAGCAGGGAACAACGGCATGCAGATTCGGCTGCGATCGCGGAAAGATTCGAGGCGCTTCTCGAAGGCGAGGCCGCCCACTGCATCGCGATCTACGCCTCACTCGACACCGAGCCCGACACCTGGCGCCTCATCGACCGTTTGCATACTGCGGGCCGCATGATCCTGCTCCCCCGGGTTTCTGGCCCTCGCACCCTTGAGTGGGGTCGATATGACGAACCTGACTCGTTGATCGCTGGGAAGTGGGACATTCTCGAACCCAAGGAACCCACAACCGCATTACTGCGCGACTCCGCAATCATCGTTGTTCCAGCCCTCGCAGTTGATCCCGCCACCGGGCGGAGAGTGGGATACGGCGGTGGCTACTTCGACGCGGCTCTTGCCGATGTACCGCAGCACGCATCCGGCGGTCCGCTCCGGGTGGCCCTGTGCTTCGACGATGAAGTGCTAGAGGGACTTCCCGCTAACGACTGGGACGCTTGCGTGGATGTAATCGTGACCCCAACTCGAACATTGCGCCCCTAGACGAGACTCCCGAGCCAGAGCCCAAGCCCAGCAAAAACTAACGCGGGAATCACCGAAGCAAAAACGTTGACCACGGCCATCCGTCGTGCACCTTCGGCTCTGAGCATCACCACATCAAGCGCGAAGGTCGACATCGTGGTGAGAGCACCGCAGAATCCGATGCCCAGAAGTAAGAAGATGTGTGTCGAGGTCATCCCAGATACAAATCCGGCAAACAGCGAACCGATGACGTTGGCGAACCAGATGGCCCACGGGAATCCCCCCGGAATTGCACGCGTCTGCCACCAGCCCAGCAGTAGCCGAGCCACTGCACCTGCGGCAGCGCCCACCGCGACCAGTAGGGCGTCCAACAGCAGATTTCCTGAAGTCATTGCGCGCGCCTCACGGAAACACGAAGTCCCAGCCACACGAGTCCGATGCTAATGACAACAGTCGCTATCACGTAGAGAGTCGACTGCCAGATGCTGTGCTCACCGATGCGGATTGCGTCGACAGCGAATGCCGAGAATGTCGTGAAGCCACCGAGCAAGCCTGTGGTGAGAAAAGCGTGGAGTGCGGCGTTACCGTGGCCACCGCGAATGATGAGACCGACTACTAACCCCATCGCAAGACACCCAATGGCATTGACCGCGATCGTCGACCACCACGAGACCTCGGCGATCGACAAGCTAAACCTGAACATCGCCCAGCGCGCGAGCGCACCCAGCGCCCCACCGAGTGCGACAGCGGCGACTAGACGCAGTTGGTCACGCATCACGACGGACGAAGAGAATCCACCCAGGAATGAGCAATACTGCACCCCAGATCGCGAAGATCAGGAGTCCTTGCCATGGGTCACCATCAGTGGCCAAAGCACTCTGCCCGCTGGAGAACGGAAGTAAACGCAAGATCAGTGGCTCAGAGGCGATGTCGGGCCGCCCACCATTTGATCCACCGGTGGCGATGAGCACGATCACTCGGATGATGGGCTCGACAAGCAGCGCCAACACAATCGGCAAGATGATGCCCAACTGAATGATACGCGTGATCATCGTGATCGCGAAGGCGATAGCCGTGAAGACCAGCACATACAACAGCGCCCGAACGATCAACGGATTATCGGTTGCGGCGATGTATCTGATCGAGCCACCTGTCGGCGCGATGCCCACAATCGCGGCACCCCACAACACCGCCACGACGATGACAGCCATGACGAGCACCAAGATGCTCATCATGGCGATCTTCACAACCAAGACCCTGTTGCGATGCGGGAACTGGGTCAGCGTCACCCGGATAAGCCCGTGTCGGTATTCCTGACCGATCGCCTGCGCAAACACAACACTCAGGAAGACGGCTGCCAGAGTCATGACCGGACTCGCATTGATAAGTAATTCGAAACCGATAGTCAGACCTTGGCCACTACGGTCAAGCGCACTAGAGAAGTGCCCAAAGAGCCAACCCACAGCGGCCGCAAGGACAATCGGCATCGCCAGCATGATCCACGTCGACCGAATCGTCGTGAGTCGAAGCCACTCGTAGCGAATCTGGCCACTCATAGCTGGCCTCCCGCCGCGAAGCCCTGGGCGTCACTGGTGAGTTCGAGGAACGCCTCCTCGAGGCTCGCTCTACGCGAGACGAGTTCACGTACGACGACACCGGCGCGGAATGCCGCTTCGCCTACCCGATCAGTGGACTCGCCAATGACAGCCAATCCATCGGGACCTTCTGCAACAGCCGTGACGCCTTCGGCACGCAGTAGTTCAACGAGCGCTTCGGGCCGGTCGCAGCGCACGAGCACATCGTTGCGGGTGCTCATCGACACAAAGTCTTCGACCGTGCCATCGGTAATCAACTTGCCCTTTGCAATGACCACGATGCGATCAGCCATTAACTGCATCTCACTCAGCAGGTGACTGGAGACAAGCACGGAACGGCCCTGAGATGCGTAGTTGCGCAGGAACTCGCGCAACCACTGGATCGACTGTGGGTCGAGGCCGTTGGCAGGCTCATCGAGCATCAAGCACATCGGATCAGCGAGGACGGCTCCCGCGAGGGCGAGACGTTGAGACATGCCGAGGGAGAAAGTCTTGGGGCGTTTGCGAGCTACGGAATCGAGACCCACCATGCTCAGTACTTCATCTACGCGGGCATTGGAGACGCCAGCGTCGGACCCGACCATCCGCAGGTGATTGCGCGCAGTGCGCTGCGGGTGAAACACCTTCGCGTCGAGGTGCGCACCCACAACGCGCGAAGCGTGTCGATGCTCCTTGAGCGGCTTACCGTCAAAGGCGGTGCGCCCTTCACCCCGGTCAAGGTCGAGCATCAGCCGCATCGCAGTGGACTTGCCGGCGCCGTTTGGCCCCAGGAATCCCGTCACCACCCCGCGCGGCACGGTGAAAGTCAATGCGTCAACGGCCAAAACTGAGCCGTAGCGTTTGGAGAGCCCCACTGCTTCGATAGTCACATACCGACACTAACCCAAGTGGACGCCCTGAACCGGATGCGGCACAATTAGCACTCTGCTGTTTCGAGTGCTAGCCGACTAGTCGACCAAGGAGGACACATGCCTACCTACTCGTATGCGTGCACCTCTTGCGATAACGCCTTCGACATCGTGCAGTCAATGTCCGAGGACTCCCTGACGCAGTGCCCCAAGTGCCAGGGCCGGCTGCGCAAACTGTTTAACAACGTGGGCGTGATGTTCAAGGGCTCGGGCTTTTACCGCACAGACTCGCGCTCGAGCACAGACTCAAGTTCGTCCTCGACGCCATCGCCCCCGAGCACCAGCACTCCTTCAGCCCCGGCGACACCTGCGGCCCCCGCCGCCCCCGCCGCCCCAGCAAGTCCGTCCACCTCCTCGAGCTGAACTCGCCCTGTGGATAGCCGCAGGCATGCCGGGCCGATTTCGACGTATCGTCCGGCATGCACTCAGTCCTGCGCTTGGTCCGCAAACGCCGTCGCCTCGTCATCGCCGCGCTCGTATTCGTAGCCGCGTGGATCGCTCTGACGTCGCTAAGAGCGACACCTGATACCGAAACTGTTTTAGCCGCTGCGCACGACCTACCCGCGGGCACCATCCTCGCCGAGGGCGACGTCGTGAGCACTTCGTTTCCACACGATGTCCTCAGCGGTGCAGAGGTCAATGGCACACAACAGGCGCTCGGACGCACTCTTCTTACGCCCATGCGTGCGCACGAGCTCATCACCACTACAAGACTTCTTGAGGCACGGGAGCTCCCGGCCGGCCACGTACTGCTCGCTATCCGCCTCGATGCTCAGCAAATCCGATTCATCCGGACCGGAGATCACATTGACCTCATCGGCGTAGTGCAGGGTCAAGGTCGTGTGCTCGCCAGCGCAGCTCGGGTGGTTGTCGCGACGTCCGGATCAACCGACTCCGGGCTACTCGTCGAAGTACCTGAGAACACGGCACCAGCACTCGCGGCCGCCTCCACCGACGGCAGTCTTTCGGCTACGCTTCTGGGCAACGAAGGAGGATAAATGATCAAGGGATTCAAGCAGTTCGTCTTCCGCGGCAACGTGATCGACCTCGCGGTTGCGGTCGCCGTCGGCACCGCACTTGCGGCTTTGGTGGCGGCGGTCACCAAAGCACTCATCGACCCCATAGTTGTGTGGTTCGTCTACGTCATCACCGGTGGCAAGACCCTCGATGGCGGTCCGACCCTGCCGGGCGGTGGCATCCTCAACGTGGGGCTTCTCGTGACCGGGCTCATCACCTTCTTCATCACCTTGACAGTGCTCTATCTCGTTTTCGTTCTTCCCATGAACAAGTACCGTCAACGCATGGGTCAGAGCGGAGTCGACGCTCGTCCGGCTGACGTGCAATTGCTGGAGGAGATCCGTGACTTGCTCAAGGAGCAGCAGGGCAAGAAGTAGTGCTCCTAAACCCCGTACTCGACAATGCCAGACCCTTGATGGTTGTGGGCCTGCCGCGCTGTGGCACCCGGTTCATCGCAAATGCCTTCAACAAGCACCCTGCCGTACACCTCAATGGCGAGATCCCGCACGTCACGATGAAGGCCGCAATCGAGTTCGTGACGGCGACCGATGAGTTCTTCACCAGCCGTGATCGCGTGCTCACCAATCGCGACAACGCGTACGTCACCATCGAGTCCGGCTGGACCACGCAGCGACGCGAACTCCTCTACACCATGTGGGCGAGCTTGCCGAAGAGCGTGCCCGTCGCGCTACCTGATCATTCAGTGGGCTGGTACGGCCACAAGACGCCCAACCATGATCAATTCTGGGAGTTCTACCGTGACTTCTTCGGAGGCTCCGGACCAAAGTACGTCTTCTGTATGCGCGGCTTCGCCGACAACTACATCTCGCGAGATGCAATCGGGGCCAAGCCGATCGCGCAGGTGGCCAAGCAGTACCGCGCTGCCGTCAACCGTTATGCAGACATGAAAGAGGCCTTGGGCGACGACGTCTCGCTCTTCATCCTTGAAGACTTGCGGGAAGGCGGTGTTGATTACCTGCGCGAGGTGCTCTTCGATCGCCTTAGTATTCCGGTGAGCGCCGATGTTCTTACCGTTATCGATCCACATACTCCAGCCAACTCGTCCGCCCAAAAGGGCATCGAGAAGCGATCCCTAAATGACGCTGAACGGGCCTTCATCGCCAAGAACCGCGACCTCGTTGAAGCGCTAGACGCCGCGCGAAGCGCCCAACGAATCTAGGGACGGTCGAAAGACTGCGGAGTCGACCAGCTCGAGGTGCCTAGCTCGTTAGAGACACGAAGCCGCAGCGTGCTTGGTCGGCCTTTGAGCCAGGTGAACATGATGGGACGGGCTTGCGGGGCTGAAACATTCCGCCAGTCGCCACGACCCACTCGTATCTGAATCTCCGCACCCTTTATGGGCCAGCGAATGTCCGCCGCGGAAGTCCAACCCACCCTCAGCCGCTTGCCTACACGGGTGACCGTGACAGACGGCGTCTCCGGCAGCATCGGTCGTAAGTAGTCATTGAGTTGAATGATTCGATTTGCTACGAATGTGGTGGCATCGCCCTGAGCGAGTTCGGCAACCACAGTTGCCCATTTGCGGCAATCTTTATTACACGCATCCCCGCCTCGGCGAGGATCCTTCAAGAGGCTGAGATGAATTGCAGCGGAAATATCCTGAGCCATGACATCAAGCTGGAGATTGGGCACCACGGTGCTTAGCTGAAGAAGCGCGCGGTGGTACTCCGCCCAACACGCGCGCACCTGCATACACTGCGTGTACATAATCCCCGAATTGCTGATGTCGGTCCAGTCAGCAGTCCAGCCGAAAGTCTGGTCAGTGCCCCACGGCATCAGCGTGAATTTGCCCTTGTTGTCGCTGTGCAGGAAATAGTTGTTTCTGATCCAATGGGAGTAACCATCCCAGTGCCCGATGTAGGTCTCTGTAGCCCACTCCCGCACAAATTCTGAGCGGTCGGAGACTTTAGCCAATGCAGACCACCACCTATCGGCAGGTGTGTTAGCCGCAGCTATGAGCGCGATGAGATCTGCACGATCCGACGGGTCCCCCTCATCGGCCTCGAAAGCCCACTCGTTGCCCGGGGAGACGTCCATCCAATAGGAGCCCTCATACAGGTGCTGAGTTTTATCGAACCAGCGGGTGAGCATTGGCTTGTCATAGGTCTCGATGTGGACATAGAGGCCATACGGGATGCCGTTAAACGACACGTTGGCATATCCGACACGAGGTGCGGGAATGTCCATTGCGCGAAACACACGATAAGCCAGCGCCTCGTGAATATACGAGCCGTCTTGCACCATGTTGTTCAGCGTCAACTTCTTGAGACCGAAGAAACGTAAATTGGAGTCGACGAAATCGATCTTGACCTTGAACCCTGCTTTGCGGTCCAGCCATCGATAGGAGCCGTACACACCCTTGAGCCTGATGCCAATGTCATACGGGCCCCATTTACCCCACGAGGTACGCACAGACATCGTGCCGAGTTGATAATTGCCGCGCGGGTCGGCAAAAAGTGCATCTATAGCTGGCTGTTCCATCGTGAGTTTGACGTCGATCACCTTGAGCGGATCAAAGATTTTGGCCTGCGGATCGCTGCCTTCCACGTAGACACTTGGAGCGAGGCGCGCCGGATGCGCTGAGGCGGCCGACACGGGCGCGATGACCAGAGCTGGGACGCCAATGACCGCGGCAATAAGGAGGGGCAGGATCCGGCGCACTCCCCTACGGTAAAGGACAACTACCCGTGATGCGGTGGCCGAGCCTCGTAGTAATCCTCATCGCGCAGAGCCGTCGCCGAGTCGATCTGCTCCGGCAGTAGTTCGACGTCTAGAGCCGGAGTCTTTGGCTGATTGGGCTCAGGGGTCACATCGCAAGGATAATCGCTCCCATGAGCAGAGTGATCCTCTTCGGAGCGACGGGCTACACGGGGCGAATTACTGCGGCTGCGATGGTCCGTCAGGGCCTCGAACCCGTGCTGGCCGGGCGGTCTCGTGCGTCTCTTGACGCACTTGCGGCCTCGTTAGAGGGCGTTGGAGCCTTCTCGACCGCTCTGGCTGATGTCGCAGACCCGAGTTCCATACGGGCGCTCCTGGACACCCCCAATGACGTTTTGGTCTCCACCGTGGGTCCATTCGCCCGCTTTGGTGGCCCGGCACTTGCCGCTGCAATTGATGCCGGAGCGGCATACATCGACTCGACCGGGGAGCCATCCTTCGTCCGTAGAGTCTTCGAACAGGCTGGTCCCCGCGCTGCGGCTAAAGGTGCGCGGCTGTTGACAGCCTTCGGCTACGACTACGTGCCGGGCAATCTCGCGGGCGCCATCGCGCTGCGGCGAGCGCGCGAGGCCGGTCGACCCGCAAGTCGAGTCGACGTGGGCTACTTCGTCAAAGGTGGAATGAGTCTGAGTTCGGGCACGCGCGCGAGTGCCGCAGGAATGATGTTCGAAAAATCCTTTGCCTTCCGAGGTGGCGAGGTACGCGATGTGCGACCTGGTGGAGCCGTGCGCAGTTTCGATCTCGGCGGTCAGATGTGGGACGGTCTGCCACTCGGCGGCAGCGAGCATTTTGCACTGCCGCGGCTAGACACTTCGCTCAACGACGTCGGTGTCTATCTCGGTTGGGCCGGCAAGTGGACGAAGGCGGCGTCTGTCGGTGCCTCAGCATTGGGCGTGATCACGAGTGTCCCCGGTGTACGCAGAGGGCTGACCGCATTGAGCACGCGCGGCACTCCCCAAACAGGCCAAGGACCCAACGCCGAAGATCGCGCGCCCGGTCGATCTATTGCCATCGCGAATGTCTACGACCCGGTAGGGCGCCTCATCAACACAGTGCGCGTAGTCGGACCAACTCCGTATGACCTCACAGCCGAGTTGCTGACATGGAGCGCGTCGATGTTCGTAGCACGGCATGAGACCGGCGTCGGCGCGCTCGGGCCCGCAGATGCCTTTGGCGTAGATGAACTCATCTCGGGCTGCGCGGGGCTGAAACTGAGAGCACATGACTGAGGTTGTCGCCGAAGAAGTATGGCGCGCGCATGCTGAAGAGCAGCGCGCACGAGTCGCGCCGCTCATTCGACCCCGCCTTGAGCGCAGGGCCGAGGGAACCAAGCACCCGGTCGAAGATTTCCTCTTTGAGTACTACGCAAACACACCCGGCAAGTTGCAAACCTGGCATCCAGGCGCGGGCGTGGCCCTAGCCGGCGAAGCCGATGAATACCTCGCGCTCAAGGCATACGTCCGCACAAGCGATGGAGTGACCGCGCCCATCGAGTCGCTGGCGCCCAGGCGCGAAAGTCTGGCGAACATCGTCGAACTATTGGAGCGCACACAGGCTCGCACTCCTGAGTTCGGCTGTTTCGGTCGCCACGAATGGGCGATGGTCTATCAACTCGACCCAGACGAAATCCGACACTCCACCTGGCCGCTTCGGCTCACCATGGATGAAATCAGCGAAGTCATCACATCAAGCCCGTTGAGGTGCACCCACTTCGACGCGTTTCGGTTCTACACCGATGCAGCAAAGCCCCTCAATATCCTTCAGCCCACGCGCGCAACGCAGGCGGATCTTGAACAACCCGGGTGCCTGCACGCTGGGATGGATCTTTACAAGTGGGCATTCATGTTTAGCCCATGGGTGCCTTCTAAATTAGTGGTCGACTGCTTCATGCTCGCGCGAGAAATTCGCGAGGTCGACATGCGGGTAGCGCCTTACGACCTGAGTGCCATGGGCGTTGAACCGATCCGGATCGAAACCGCGGAAGGGCGGGCCGAGTTTGCCGGATTGCAGCGGTCGTTCAGTGATCGTCAGCAGGCAATGCGGGTTCGGGTGACGAAGACTCTGCGGGACCTGCTGGTCGGCGTGAGCCCTCTCTGCGCCTCTTGAGACGCTGAACACGCATGCTGTCATCGGCGCGGACGGGATAGGGCGCGCCCACGGCCCTGAGCTCCTCGAGGATCTCACCGTATCTGCGATCGATCAGCACACAGTCGTCCACCGAAAAATCCTTGCGCCAACGACCTGGCTTGGCTTCTTTCGCGGAAATGTTTTCAGCGAACCACTGGCGGAACGTCGGATTAGCGGGCACGTCGATGCAACTGAGCAACCGCGACAACGTGGCCTGGCGATGAGTGACTACAAGCCGTTGTAGATCGATACGGATCACAGTTCCCTCTGGCACAGCAAGTTCTGCTCGGTGCGCATCGAGCATGCGCATGCGCCAAGCTTCGAGACCCACCATGACGTTGTTTGGCCCAAACTTCTTGCCAGCGAAGGACGCTGCAACATCTCGCCCATCGCGCATCATATGCACGATCTTGGCGTCGGGGAAGAGCGCGATCATGCGATCAGCAGCGCGCGCATTGGCCGGGGTCGTGTCTACCCAGCGCTTGCCACCCTGTTGAGCCATCTGTGGCGCAAGGACCGCAGCGACGAAGCGACGAGTCGCAACATAGGGGTCTGAGTCGAAATCGGCGAGATAGCTCGCTGCAGCGGCCTCAAGGGCATCGCGGGAGAGAGCGAGGCTGAGTCCATTGACCGCGCCTGATGGCTTTTCGCGCTCGAACCAGTGGGTCCAAAGCGACTGCACCACTAAGTCAGGGGTGACGCGGCTCGGCTTCTGCGGATAGGGAAATGCGACGCGCAGCGCCCGCTTCAACGGATTGCGCGGCGGGGTGCGCTTGATGCGTGGAATCCGACCCTCGGTCACGGTCCAGTACGCCTCTGCAACACCTAGGGCAGAGGCGATGAACCGCAGCTCGCGCGGGCGAGTCAAAGTCAATTGTGGATGCACGTTGAGCAAACGGCCAGCCACTGTCGTGCCGCTACGACCGGTGCCACCGACGAAAATCGGCCGATCCAGAATCTCGTCCACCGGCCCTCCCGCCTCGACTCGCCGCATTGGTTCTACTCCAGTATCCCAGCATGGACCCGGATATTGCCCCGGCAGTCCGAGCGCGCGTCGGATACGGCACTATCTTAAGGACTCGAGCGAGTCCGTATCTAAGGAGGAATGATGGTTGTTGTGTCAGTTCTGTACCCCCTTGCGGGTGGCAAGAAGTTCGATGCCGACTACTACCTCAACTCGCATGTGCCGTGGGTCGGTGAGCTTATGACGCCGATGGGCATGAAGGACATTCGCGTTCGTGAGGCTCTCGAACTTGAGCCTGGCGTTCTACCTGAGTTCTCATGGGTTGCCGACCTGTATTTCGAGACCATGGAAGAACTCAACGCGGCTCTCGCAGAGCACGGTCCCGCGACTCAGGCCGACATCCCCAACTTCACCGACAGCACACCGATCATCCAGATCTCCCACGTGCGCTGAGCTGCTTCAGCAGCACCCCGCCCTCGTAGCTCAGGGGATAGAGCATCGGTTTCCTAAACCGTGTGCCGCAGGTTCGAATCCTGCCGAGGGCACAAACCATTGGGCCGACCGCTCTAGGCCCGAGATCCGCCGTGCAATTCGAACCACGCGAAGCCGCGGTCCCACTTCGTCTCGCGCTGGACGTTGGTGTCGAGATGGCTTGGCGCAATTCCGAAACCATCGCGGCTGAAGATCAGGCTGCGCACGAAGGTGGCGTTCGCGCAGGTCAACGGTGCCCGAGCGAACTGATCTGCTGGGTACATCGCACGAACTTGTGCCCATGCGTCACTACCCGCGCATACAGCGGTCACTGCGCGTTTGAGTCGACGGGATTCATTCTTGTTCCGGGCGATTCCGAAGTCCTGGAGCACGTAGCCGATCGTGTCCGCAATCTGGAAGTGAGTCGCTCCAAAGGACGCTAGATCGCGCACTTGGTGCGGCGTTACCCGGTCATTCTCGCGGGAGTTGGAGGGACTACGTCCAACCCGCCTGATCACCCTGCCGTACTCAACCGAGCACTGCTCCCAGTCGAAATTGGCCTTCACCGATCGAACTGGCAAAGCCGAGGAGCCCTCATATCGTTTCGGTCGCAACCCCGAAGCATTGTTCGGGTAGCACGGCACTCCTCGGGCTGACTCGCGACGCATCTCCATCCGTGCGTCATTGGCGCCGAGGCCAAGATAGGAAATAGAAACGACGTTAAAGACCCGCCCATCGACCGTGAACCTCAGCACATCGGGGACCTTGCTGGAATTTGTCTCGAACGACACCTGAGCCGACGCGCCGCCGATTTCCACGACTCCATGGGTCGCCGTTCGACTGTTGATGGACTCGCCGTTGGAATCCATCCATGCGTAGGCGGCTTCAAGTTCTCCTGGCAGAATGCGCGCAGCGCGTACGGGGTGGCCCAATGTCGCGATCGCCGTTCTGCCACTGGCCATGATGGCTTTCGCTGCCGTCGCGTTGCGCGCCTCGACGCGACGCATACCCGCCGTGGCAAACAACGCAACCGGGACACTCGAGGGATCGATCCCTAATTCGGCAAGCTTTTCGTCCAGCACCGCTATTAACGGAGCAATGCCATCAGGGCCAGCATCGGACGAGTGGGACTCGAAGGTTGAAAGCGGCGGCACCGGAGGCTTTACAAAGAGGAGCGTCTCCACTGCGCCCTCCACGCCAGTCAGAGCAAACAGCCCGATCCGCGAGCCACTGCTCCCCGCATCAATCACCGCAATATACGTCCGCTGCACGGGTGTCGCGGACGTAGTCGTAACAATCCCAAAAAGAGAAGAGACGAGAATACACGTCAACACGACTGCCACACGGCGAAACATTTTTCCAGTTAACCAGATCTCCCACGTGCGTGGAGCTGTTTCGGCAGCACCCCACCCTCGTAGCTCAGGGATAGAGCATCGGTTTCCTCAACCGCGTGCTCCAGGTTCGAATCCTACCGAGGGCATCCCTCGATGCTGCTTCATGCGGATTCATGGATAAGAAAACTATTTGACACAGGTGCGAAGATGAGGTGTCCATCACGATCAGGCAGAAACAATCGCACCACGGGGGTATAATACCACGATGGACGAATGCATCGGTTTTTCGCGTAGGCGGTTTCTCGTCGGTATGGCCAGCGTAGCGGGAGTTGCAGCGGCTGGTGCAACACTGATCGGCGCCGCCACAGCGCACGCGGCCACAAACCGTAATGGCACCAAGGTCACTCCCAGCGAGGCTCTGCATCACCTCAAGGCCGGCAGCCTGCGTTGGAAGTCAGGTCACTTTGAGCACCGCGACTACACCCCTCCTGGCCACGACATCATCCACGGCCAATGGCCTTTCGCTGCAATCTTGTCGTGTGCCGATTCGCGGGTGAATCCCGAGAGCGTTTTCGACGTGCGCCAAGGCAACTTGTTCAACGTTCGCAATGCCGGCAACGTCGCCGATGAGATCGCCATCGGTTCACTGGAGTACGCAGTTGCTGTACTCAAGGTGCCAGCGATTTTGGTCCTCGGTCATGGATCGTGCGGCGCGGTTGTGGCAACCCAGAAGGCAGTGACCACGGGGGCAATGCCCGGCGGCGATATTGATGCGATCGTCGATTTAATTCGCCCCGCAATCGAACGGCTGCCGCACGACCATACAAGCGCTGAGGCGATTAGATCCAATGTCCAACACTCAGCACAGACACTCCTTCACCAAAGCGGAACCATTGCGAAAGCCGTCGAAGCAGGGAAACTGCGCATCGCCAAGGCCGTCTACATCATCGGCAGTCGCGAAGTCGACTTCTTCGCACACTATCCTGCGCACGCAGGATAGTCACTGACTCACAGTTCGTAGGTTCGCACCTTCATCCACTTCAGATATCCACGACTCGCAGCTGCATATAGCGTCACCGTGACACTCGCCGAGAGAAATTTCCGGAGCGGAAACCTGCCTTAAATGGGGGACGCCACCAGGCGCACCACGATCGACTTCGAGGTCGGTGTGCCGCTCTCGGTCGCAACGGAGTCCAAGGGCACGAGCGCGTTGGCTTCGGGGAAATAGGCCGCAGCACAGCCTCGAGGTGTCGGGTAGCCCACCGTGCGGAAGCCGGCGGCTCGGCGCTCGCCATCTGGACTGATGCTCACTAGATCAACCATGGTGCCATCGGCTATGCCGAACTCCGTCAGGTCGCCTGGGTGAACGAACACCACCCGACGCTCGCCTTTGATTCCGCGATAGCGATCATCGAGACCGTAGATCGTGGTGTTGTACTGATCATGCGAGCGCATGGTCTGCAGCATCAGGTGACCGGGGGGAACTTCAACAGCTTCCACCGCGGCACTTGTGAAGACTGCCTTGCCTGATGCAGTGGGGAACGTTCGCGTGTCACGCGGCGGATTGGGCAACACAAATCCATCGACAATGCGCTCATTGAAGTCCGTAAATCCTGGGATGACTTGCTCGATCGCATCACGAACCCGTGAATAGTCACCACTGAGACCAATCCAGTCGACCGAATCATCCGGACCGAGAACTCGATGGGCGAGATTCGACACAATCCACGCCTCACTACGCAGATCTGGCGATGCAGGCTCGAGATGACCGCGCGAAGCGTGCACCGCGCACATCGAGTCTTCGACCGTCACGAACTGCGGCCCTGTCGCTTGTTCATCAATCTCAGTACGGCCCAGACACGGCAGAATCAGTGCCTCCTTGCCGGTGACAATGTGCGATCGATTGAGCTTTGTGGAGGCCTGCACGGTGAGATCTGCATTTCGAAGTGCCGCGTAGGTAACTTCGGTGTCAGGTGTCGCAGCCGCAAAGTTGCCACCCACTGCCATCATCACGCGCGCCTGGCCGTCGCGCAGGGCTCGAATGGATTCGACGACATCGAAGCCATGCGCACGTGGAGGATTGAAATCGAACGCTTTCCCGAGCGAATCCAGAAACGCCGAACTGGGCTTCTCATAAATGCCTACCGTGCGGTCACCTTGGACATTGCTGTGACCCCGCACGGGGCATGCGCCCGCACCCGGGCGACCCACATTGCCACGCAGCAGCACGTAGTTGACGATCTCCCGGATCGTGGACACGGAGTTGCGATGTTGGGTCAAGCCCATTGCCCAGCACACGATCACTCGATCTGCATTTACGGTCTCGTCGACGAATGCTTCGACCTGCGCGGCGTCGAGTCCGCAGACGGTGTGGAGACTCTCCACGTCGGCCGCGAGCCAACCGGCTCGGGCGTTTTCGAGCCCTTCACACTGCTCGTCGATAAACGCCTGGTCCAGCACTCCCCCGTCGCGTTCTTCGCGCTCCACAAGTCGACGATTG
>WLOK01000139.1 GCA_009699315.1 Actinomycetota bacterium | reverse complement strand
CGCGATGGTCTCAAGCCCGTACATCGCCGCGTCTTGTACGCAATGTACGACGGCGGCTACCGCCCCGATCGCAACTTTTCGAAGTCCGCCCGTGTCGTCGGTGATGTCATGGGCAACTACCACCCACACGGAGACAGCGCGATCTACGACGCACTTGTGCGTTTGGCGCAGCCGTGGTCACTGCGCTACCCATTGGTCCAAGGTCAGGGCAACTTTGGTTCCCCCGGCAATGATCCCCCCGCTGCACAGCGCTACACCGAATGCCGCATGGCTCCACTGGCCATGGAGATGGTGCGCGACATTGACGAGGACACCGTCAACTTCGCGCCGAACTACGACGGGCGCACCCTGGAGCCGGTCGTACTTCCTAGTCGGTTCCCCAATCTGCTCGTCAACGGCAGCGCCGGCATCGCTGTTGGCATGGCCACTAACATCCCGCCGCACAACTTGCGTGAGATTGCCTCTGGTGTGCGTTGGTCACTCGACAACCCTGATGCGACTCGCGAAGAAGTTCTCGAAGCCCTGATCGAGCGTGTCAAGGGCCCCGACTTCCCCACTGGCGGACTCATCGTGGGACAGCGCGGAGTCGAAGACGCGCTGCGCACAGGTCGCGGTTCGATCACCATGCGTGCTGTCGTGACTGTCGAAGAAGACAGCCGTGGGCGCCAGCTCTTGATCGTCACGGAACTGCCCTACCAGGTCAATCCAGACAACTTGCTGTTGCGCATCGCGGAGCAGGTTTCTGACGGCAAGATCACCGGCATTGCCGACGTCCGAGACGATTCCTCGTCGCGCACGGGCATGCGTCTAGTGATCGAACTCAAGCGTGATGCTGTGGCGCAGGTAGTGCTCAACAACCTTTACAAGCACACCCAGTTGCAGGACACATTTGGCGCCAACATGCTCGCGCTTGTTGACTCTGTGCCGCGCACACTGACGATCGAGCAGTTCGTACGTCACTGGATCACGCACCAGATCGAAGTGATTCAACGACGCACGCGCTACCGGTTGCGCAAGGCAGAGGAACGAGCGCACATTTTGCGCGGCTATCTCAAGGCGTTGGATGCTCTTGATGCGGTTATCGCCCTCATCCGCGGATCCGCAACGGTCGATGACGCCCGGACGGGTCTTCAGCAGTTACTCGACATCGATGAGGTGCAGGCAACAGCAATCCTCGATATGCAGTTGCGGCGCCTCGCTGCACTCGAGCGTCAAAAGATCATTGACGAAAACGAAGAGCTCATGGTCAAGATCGCTGACTACAACGACATCCTCGGCTCGGAGGAGCGTCAGCGCTCAATCATTCGCGATGAGCTCGAAGAAGTTGTCAATCACTATGGTGATGACCGGCGTACCCAGTTCGTACCTTGGGACGGCGACGTCACCAATGAGGATCTCATCGCCGAAGAAGATGTGGTTGTCACCATCACGGCTGGTGGTTATGCCAAGCGCACACTCACCGACCTCTACCGTGCCCAGCGCCGTGGTGGCCGTGGCGTACGTGGCGCCTCGCTTCGTCAAGATGATGTCGTCGAGCACCTGTTTGTCACAACAACGCACCACTGGATCTTGTTCTTTACCACCAAGGGACGCGTCTACCGTGCAAAGGCATACCAACTGCCCGATGCCGGACGCGATGCCAAGGGTCAACACGTAGCTAACCTGCTCGCATTCGGACCTGATGAGACGGTCGCACAAGTGTTGACGCTGCGCGATTATGCGGTAGCGCCGTACCTCGTGCTTGCAACCCGTCGTGGCATGGTGAAGAAGACCAAGCTCACCGACTTCGATTCACCACGCACCGGCGGCATCATTGCCATCAATCTCACTGACGGTGATGAATTGATCTCTGCACAATTGGTCAATGATGATTCCGACTTGCTGCTCGTATCTCGCAAGGGCATGTCGTCACGATTCACGGCTGACGATGGTCAGTTGCGCCCGATGGGTCGCGCCACAAGTGGTGTCATCGGCATGCGTTTCCGCTCTGACGACGAATTGCTTTCGATGGATGTTGTCACCGAGGGAGCCGATGTGGTTACGGTGACTGATGGTGGCTACGCCAAGCGCACGCCCGTCGATGAATGGAACGTCAAGGGTCGAGGGATTCTTGGTGTGCGTGCCATGAAACTTGTGGAGGAGCGCGGCGGTCTGGTGGGTGCTCTCATCTGCAATCCATCTGATGAGATCTATGCGGTGGCCTCTGATGGCATTGTGATCCGCACTCGGGTTGAAGAGCTGCGAGTTTCTGGTCGCGACACCATGGGCGTGCGGCTGATGAATCTCGGTGATGATCGCACGCTGGTTGCGGTGGCCAGGTCCATGGAGTCCGAAGACGCCGAGGACGTAGAAGAACTAGGCATAGACGAAGTAGTGGAAACAGCCGAAGAAGAAGCCAGTACCGAGCCGCCGGTGACGTAGGCTGATTCTTGTGAGCACCGTGGAAGAGCCCGAGTTGGATGAGCGGATGTCCAGCACGTCTATTTCTACCGAGCCAAGATCGCGTCAGCGTGCGGCGACAGTTGCACCTCGGCATGCTCGCCTGTTCGTCACTCGCTTGGATCCGTGGTCGGTGGCCAAGGTGTCGTTCATGCTGAGTTTGGCCCTAGCCGTGATGATCCTGATCGCGGTGGCCGCCATGTGGTGGGTACTGACCTACACCGGAGTCTTCGACTCCTTGGCTCGGAACCTCGACGAAATCATCGGGTCGGGATCAACGACGTTCGATCTGGTAGCCCTGTTGTCCTTCCCGAGGGTCATGGGCGTGGCTCTTCTCGTGTCAGCACTCGAGATTGTGCTCATGAGCATCATGGGTGGGCTGTTGGCGATGCTCTACAACATCACCGTTGGTATTACTGGCGGCGCAGAGGTCGTTCTCTCCGACGACGTCTAATTTGGCTACCTGGGGTGCCGAGCCCGAAGGCGGGCGGTAAGTTGAGTCAACTTCACCTCAGGAGGAACTATGGTCGCGGTCGGCTCCACAATCCCCGATGTAGACGTACGCATCATTGAAGACGGCAAGCCTGCAGTAGTCCCCATCAGCAGTCTGCTGGGCTCTGGTCGAGTGGTGTTCTTTGCCGTTCCCGGTGCATTCACCCCCGGCTGTTCATTGCAGCACCTGCCGAGCTTCGTCAACAAGGCCAAGGAACTCTCGGCCAAGGGCGTTGACCGCATCGTATGTTTGAGCGTCAACGACGTCTTCGTCATGAAGTCTTGGGGCGAGGCCCAGGGTACGGGCGACGACATCATCATGGTCGCCGACCCGGCAGCAGACTTCACCAAGGCAATGGGCATGGAAGTCGACGCCTCAGGCTTCGGTTTGGGTGTGCGTTCGAAGCGTTATGCGATGGTTCTTCGCGATGGCGTTGTCGAGGCATTTCTTCCCGAAGAGGACGGCTTCGCCGTGATGGCCAGCACGGCTGAATGCGTGCTGGACGCGCTCTGAGCAAAGTCTGGGTTGCGCTTGTCGCCCTCTGGTTGATCTGGGGATCGACCTACTACGGCACGTTTGTCATGACCGAGTCAATACCGATCTACCTCGGAGTCACTGCTCGATTCATTATTGCTGGGGTTTTGCTGATCGTTTTTCTCGCAATCACCAATCCCACTGCGCTTCGAGTAACTCGCAGGCAGTTAGCCTCAACGGCAATCTATGGACTGTCATTCATTGGCTGGTCCATGGGCATCATGGCCGTTGCAATTCACTACGTACCTTCAGGTGAGACCGCACTACTGGTCTCAGTGTTGCCGGTATGGATTGTTTTGCTTCGCCTGTTTACAGGCGATCGCCCATCGTGGAAGACGCTTCTTGGCGTCGTTGTGGGGCTGATCGGCTTGGTCTGGATTCTTCTACCAGGTGGTACGGACTCACCTGGTGGTACGGACGCCCAAGTGTTGTTGTGGTCACTCATCATAGTTATTAGCAGCATTACGTGGGCAGTAACCTCTTGGTTTTCGCCAAGGCTGGAAAAACCAAAAAGTGATCTTGCTGCCGTTGCCTACCAGTCGTTTTTCGGTGCGGCCGTGCTCTTGGCCATCGGATTGTTTCGTGGTGAGCGCTGGGACGTTGCGGCAACAACAAGATCCTCGTGGGTAGCGCTCCTATTTCTCGCGGTAGTCGGTTCGATTCTGGGTTGGTACGCCTTTGTGTGGCTGCTACAAAACTCGAGACTTTCCCTGATGTCTACCTATGCCTATGTGAATCCCGTTGTTGCCGTCATCGTGGGATTCGTGCTGGGCGGAGAAATGCTCTCTAGCGACATCATCGTGGGCTGCAGTGTCGTACTCGCGGGAGTCGTTCTCGTGGTGAGTGGCGAACAAATTGGCACACCAAAACGACTACTCCCGCGGGAGCACTCAAAATCAGCTCGTACATGATGAAGATCATTTGCGTGGTGGTGGGTCGGAGTGCCATTCGCGTTTGAGCGGGTCGGTGAAGGTGAGTCTGTGGTTGGGGTCTCCGGACAGAGTCCACCCCTTGTCGTGAACTAAGTGGTGATGGTGGGAGCAGAGGCCGACGAGGTTGTCGGTGGTGGTCTTCCCGCCGTGTTGCCAGTATGTGATGTGGTGGACTTCGCGGATTGCGTGTCTGCATCCGGGGAATCTGCATTGGCCGTGGTCTCGGATGGTGATTGTTTTGCGCATCGACAGTGGGACGACTCGTTCGAGGGCGGAGATCGCGTCGAGGTGTCCGCGTGGGTCGAGTAGCAGGATTTGGCGCACGGAGTCACATGCGAGGCGCCGGACT
>WLOK01000138.1 GCA_009699315.1 Actinomycetota bacterium | reverse complement strand
GATTAACCCTCGACAGGGTCAAATGACAGGATACTGCGTGCTGCTACCTCGGCGGGATCCACCCCTGTCGGCTTCTTCCGCTCCCCCTCGCCCAGCGTGAGCGAGACGTGGTGTCCGCGCCCTCCACAGGACTCACAGGAGGTCGAGAACGACTCTAGGAGGCCCTGACCAATGCGCTTGCGGGTCATCTGGACCAGGCCCAGCGAGGTGACCTCAGCGACCTGGTGCTTGGTGCGGTCGCGGCCGAGGCACTCCACGAGGCGGCGCAGGACCAGATCGCGGTTGCTCTCGAGGACCATGTCGATGAAGTCGACGACGATGATGCCGCCGATGTCGCGGAGGCGAAGCTGGCGGACGATCTCCTCAGCTGCCTCGATGTTGTTGCGGGTGACCGTCTCCTCGAGGTTGCCACCCTGGCCGGTGAACTTGCCGGTGTTGACGTCGACGACGGTCATAGCCTCGGTGCGGTCAATAACCAGCGAGCCGCCGGACGGGAGCCAGACCTTGCGGTCAAGGGCCTTGGTGAGCTGCTCGTCGATGCGGTAGGACGCGAACACATCGGTCGATTCCACCCACGTCTGGACCCGATCGAGCAACTCCGGCGCCACCGAGGCGACGTAATCACGAATCTGATCGGCCGCGGTCGAGCCAGCCACGATGAGCTTGTTGACGTCTTCGTTGAAGATGTCACGGGCGACCTTGATCGCCAGATCAGGTTCGCCATGCAGCAGCGCCGGAGCGTTGCCCGACTCCACCTGCGCCTGAACCTTCACCCACTGGGCTTGCAGTGCTTCGACGTCTTGCACGATGTCTTGTTCGCTGGCGCCCTCAGCAGCGGTGCGCACAATGACGCCAGCGCCATCGGGAACAACGCGCTTGAGAATCGCCTTGAGTCGATTGCGTTCGCCCTCGGGGAGTTTGCGGCTGATGCCGGTGATCTCGCCATTAGGTACGAACACCACAAAACGACCGGGGAGTGAGATCTGGCTGGTGAGGCGAGAACCCTTTTGTCCTACGGGATCCTTCGTCACCTGCACAAGAATTGTGTCGCCAGACTTCATCGCCAACTCGATGCGACGCGGCTGGCCATCAAGACCTGCTGCGTCCCAGTTGACTTCACCGGCGTACAACACTGCATTGCGTCCGCGGCCTACGTCGACGAATGCTGCTTCCATGCTGGGCAGAACGTTTTGTACGCGACCGAGGTAGATATTGCCAACCATCGATGCGCCTGCATCACGATCGACGTAGTGCTCGACGAGCACGCCGTCTTCGAGCACGGCGATCTGTGTGCGGGTGCCGGTCTGACGTACGACCATCACGCGCTCGACGTCTTCGCGACGGGCGAGGAACTCGGCTTCGGTCAGGATCGGTGCGCGGCGACGGCCATGGTCACGACCTTCGCGACGACGCTGACGCTTGGCTTCGAGACGTGTGGAGCCCTTAAGCCCGCTAACAGAGTCACGCGGCTCGCGGACCTTGACGACGGTGCCGGGCGGGTCATCGGAGGAACCCTCCGCGCCTTCTGAACCCCGACGACGGCGGCGGCGACGGCGACGCGTCGAACCGCTAGGCGAATCTTCCGAGTCGTCCTCGCCGTCTTCATCGCCTTCTTCACCCTCGGCTGAGTCTGTGCCGGCCTCGGTGCCATCGGCGTTTGCGGGCTCGCCCCGACGACGGCCACGGCCACCACGGCGGCGACGACGACGCGATGGTCCGCCTTCGCCACTGGACTCGCCGGTCTCCTCAGAGCCAGAGCCTTCGCCTTGGTCGCCGGATGACTCGGCTGATTCGCCGTCCTGGGGCGCGTCGGCCTTCTTGCGGGTGGGGCGCCTGCGGGAGGCGGGCTTCTCGGCTGCCTCAGATCCCGCTGCATCGCCGGTAGGAGCCGGAGTTTCGGGTGCCTCGTCGCTGGCCTTCTTGGTGGTCTTCTTGGCCACTGCCTTCTTGACCGGCTTCTTCTCCGGAGCTTCGACAGTCTCGGCCTTGGCGACCGTCTTCTTGGCGACTGTCTTTTTGGCCGCTGCCTTTTTTGCCGGAGCCGCGGGGGCCGCGGCAACTAGCTCAGCCGGGGGGCCAGCCGGGCGCACCGCAGCACGGCGCCGTACGGGCTTGGGCGGCGTTGTGTCGGTGGTGGGTTCTTTCGCATCGACCATGTGGTCGCACTCCTCACGGCCCCGGGCGCAAGCGCCACGCAGAGCCTTGTATGGGGGCCGAAGCCCTTAAAGTCTGTGGCAATGATCGCCCAGAACAGCGCCGTTCCTAGCGGGCGCGGTCGGGGGCGAATGGATCGCCCACGGTGCCCGCTTGCGGATCGAGAGGCCCCTGCGCCAATCGGGTGACCTCAGGAGGTACCGCCAGCGCCAGGCCCCCCACGAGACGCAGTGCGTTCAGGAGGTCATCGGGTCGTACGGATGGTGTTTCATTCCGAACTACCGCTGTCAGTATGACACAGGGACGGCCCCGATCGTCCGGGGTGCTGTCGGGCGCGTCGAGACTCACGACCACATGGCGGGTCTCTAGGGTCCGGTGCCCGTCCTTGGTCGCGCGATCGACCTCAACCCGCTCCTCAGCGAGGAACGCCGCCACGGCGGCGCGTACGGCCTCACCGTCGACGTCCACGAGCCGGATGCGCCACAGGCTCGCCTCAAGGCGGGCTACGAAGTCAGGGGTGTTCGCCTCTACGACGTCAACGATGTGGAATCCATCGGGCATGGCGTGGTCGAGCACTTCTCGGAGTTGCTCGGGATCGACCTTCTCCACGACGCCGATCTCGAAATACTCGGCTTCGCTCGCTGTGCCCGTGGGCGCTGCATTGGCATAGGAGATTTTCGGGTGCGGATTGAAGCCCGCACTAAACGCCATCGGCACATTCGCGCGGCGAAGTGCACGCTCGAGTGCGCGCTGGAAATCTCGGTGGCTCGCAAATCGCAGGCGTCCGCGCTTGGCGTAACACAGACGAAGTCTTTGTACGGCGACTGCAACTTCGCGATCAGGTTGCGGTCGACTCACGCTTCTTCCGTACGAGTCGGACCCATCTGGATGAACGTGCCCATTTGATCGCACACTCCGCAGTCACTGCAGGGGCTCCAACGGCAGTCCTCGACAGAATCGGCGTCGAGTGCGGCCTGCCAGTCTTCCCAGAGCCATTCCTTGTCGAGACCGGAGTCGAGGTGATCCCACGGCAGCACCTCCGCCTGAGTGCGCTCGCGCGTCGTGTACCAATCAACATCTACACCGGTGCCCGCGAGTGCGGTCTCAGCTGCCTGCATCCAGCGGTCATAACGGAAGTGCTCGCTCCAACCATCGAAACGCGCACCATCGCGCCACGCCTGCTCGATGACTGCACCAGTGCGACGATCGCCGCGCGAGAGAAGTCCTTCGACGATGCCGGGCTTGCCGTCGTGATAGCGGAAACCAATGGCCTTTGCGTAGTCGCGATCAGAACGAATCGCTTCCTTGAGCAGGTGTAGGCGCGCGTCGGTGACTTCGTGTGGGGCCTGACCGGCCCACTGGAACGGCGTGTGCGGCTTGGGTACGAAACCACCAATCGACACGGTGCAGCGAATGTCGCGCTTGCCGCTGGCGATGCGACCGGCCTTAATGACCTCTTTTGCCATGCGGGCAATCTGGAGTACGTCTTCGTCTTCTTCGGTGGGCAGGCCACACATGAAGTAGAGCTTGACCTGACGCCAGCCATTGGCGTAGGCCGTCGTGACCGTGCGAATGAGGTCTTCTTCGGTGACCATCTTGTTGATGACCTTGCGCATGCGCTCGCTGCCGCCTTCGGGTGCGAAGGTCAGACCACTGCGGCGGCCATTGCGGGTGAGCTCGTTGGCAAGATCGACATTGAATGCGTCGACGCGTGTGCTCGGGAGTGAGAGCGACGTCTGCGACTCCGAATATTCATCGGCAAGACTCTTGGCGATTTCGGCAATCTCGGAGTGATCGGCACTGGAGAGTGAGAGTAGGCCGACTTCTTCGTAGCCGGTCGCTGCAAGACCGCCCTTCACGATCGCTCTGATGCCGTCGATGCTGCGTTCGCGGACGGGGCGCGTGATCATGCCGGCCTGGCAGAAACGGCAACCGCGCGTGCAACCGCGGAAGATCTCCACGCTCATGCGTTCGTGCACGGTTTCGGCGACGGGGACCGGCGGGGCCTTGGGATATGGCCAGCTATCGAGGTCCATCAAGGTGTGCTTGGCCACGCGCCACGGCACGTCTTCGCGGTTGGGCGCGACACGACGAATGCGGCCGTCTTCGAGGTAGTCGACGTCGTAGAACTTGGGCACGTAGATGCTGCCGGTGCGCGCAAGGCGCAGCAGAATCTCGTCGCGGCTCGCACCTTCGGCTTTGGCCTGGCGCACGATCGCGGTGATGTTGAGCACGGCCTCTTCGCCGTCACCCAGCACTGCTGCGTCAATGAAGGTCGAGAGTGGCTCGGGGTTGAAGGCTGCGTGGCCGCCCGCGATGACGATCGGGTGTGCGTCCGTGCGGTCGACTGCGTGCAGTGGGATGCCCGCGAGATCGAGGGCGGTGAGCATGTTGGTGTAGCCAAGCTCGGTGGAGAACGAGACGCCCATGAGGTCGAACTCGCCGATGGGTCGGTGGTTTTCGATGCTGAACTGCGGCACGCCGTGTTCGCGCATCAGCGCCTCGAGGTCGGGCCACACCGCATAGGTGCGCTCGCACAGCACGTCTTCTTGCTCGTTGAGGACTTCGTACAAGATCGCGACGCCCTGATTGGGTGCGCCGACCTC
>WLOK01000137.1 GCA_009699315.1 Actinomycetota bacterium | reverse complement strand
TCAGGAACTTGGGCGTCAGTGTCGCTCACGGTCACACCTTTCGCGTCTTCGTCGAAGAGCTCGCCTTGGCGGTGACGGCCGGAGTCTGGCCCCCGCATGCATGCAGGGCAAGCTCGACGTAGGTGGAGGCTACCTTCGCGGCCTCAGCCTTGGTTCCGGATCGGTACCAGTCGGGCAGACCGGTGAAGGCCGCCCAGATGAACATAGATGCGGTGCGCGGATCGATGGTCGCATCGAGGGCGCCCTCGTTCTGGCCAGCAGTGATCAGCTTGCGCAGGCTGCGGTCGTAGTAACGCTGCTGCTCGGCCAACTTAGATCGTTGCTCATCGGAGACGTAACGCCATTCACGCGAATAGAGCCCGGCACGCTCGAGGTGCGTCAAGGTCCACATCGCGTAATCGTGGAGAAAACGTGCCAGACGGTCAATCGCCGGGCCCTCCCCCTCAACGGCTGTCTCGGTGAGGCCCTTGAGGTCGTCGTGCGAGTCTTCGAAGATCTTGAAGAGCAGGCTCTCCTTGGAATCGATGTAGTAGTACAGGCTGCCCTTGAGCATGCCGAGCGCATCGGCCACATCCTGGATCGAGGCACTCGCGTAGCCCTTCTCCCAGAAGATGCGAACCGCCGCCTCGATCACCTCGGCATCACGCGCGCGTGCGCCGTTCAGCGACCCAGTCGAAGCCCGAGACTTGCCCTTGCTACCGGCCTTCCCCACCATGACTCTGCTCCTCTGACGACGGGTTCACTATCGTCACCCGTATCACCGATGACGTTACTGGACCGCATGGCACCTTGACGTGCTTGATCATCTGCCGGTGAAAACTGCGTCGCGCTTCTCCGTGAAAGCGGCTAGTCCTTCGCGGTGATCCTGCGATGAGCGGCAGACCGACTGGGAGTAGGCCTCCAACTCCGACACCTGCTCGAATGTCAACTGCAAGGACTGGTCGACAATGCCCTTCGTCATACCAAGCGCGACCGTAGCGCCCTTGGCCAGCGACCGGGCAATGTCGAGCGCGGTCTCCATAAAGTCCTCGCGCGGAACGGCGTGCGCGATGAGTCCCATCTCGCGTGCCTCCCGGGCGTCGAATCGTCGACCGGTCAGGAGCAGTTCCTTCGCACGAGCCGTCCCCACAATGCGAGGCAGGAAATACGCTATGCCGCAGTCAGGTACGAGACCGCGATGGACAAACCCGAGGGACATCGGCGCATCGTCGGCCGCAATGACGATGTCGCAGGCCAGCGCCAAACTTAGGCCACCACCGTGGGCATGACCATTGACCGCAGCAACCACCGGCTTGGGCAACTGCGCCAGCGGCATGATGACTGTTCGGAGCAGTTGGTCTTGGCGCATGCGGGCTTCATGCGGCGAGCGATTGGGATCCATTTCCGAAAGGTCACCGCCTGCGCAAAAAGCACGCCCAGCACCGGTGAGCACAACAGCGCGCACACTGTCGTCGAACCGTACGGCCCTGAGCCAGTCAGCGAGTGCGACCTTCAGTTCCATATTGAGGGAGTTCAGTGCATCCGGGCGATTAAGAGTCACGGTGGCAAGGCCACCCTCGACGCTGACTTCTAGTACGTCACTCATGGTCGGCCACCACTTCGAAGTAGTCGATATCGCTGAGTCCACCGGTCCTACGATCGCTCCACACCGCCTTGACGCGCGTTCCGGGGCGAACTGCGCCCGACCGGGCCTCTTCCGCGGAAAGTCCACCGACGGTGTGGATGAGTCGAGTGGAGGAGCCCTCCAGCACAATCTCGGCGTACACGTACGGCGGTGGGATTCGCTGGCCAACGAATTCAATGTGGACCACCGAGCATGCCTGCACGATGCCGGTATCCGGAAGATCGATCCAGTCGCCGGTCGGCACGTAGCAGGCTTCGCACATGGGACGCGGCGGTAGCAACACATTGCGACACGACGGGCATCGCACGCCGCGAATGCGACGGGAGTTCTTAATTCCGTCGAACAACGTTCCGTAGAAGTGTCCGTATGCGTGCTCGTAATCGAGTTCCATCCGGTAGTCCAACTGCTCGATCGGACTCGAGAGGTCCACCGCTGGCTCTACCTGTGCAACGGGGGCGTCGGGTGCCGAAACGAAACCCGCTAGGTCCATCATCGCACCGACGGGTTCGGCGGCCCAGGTCGCCTTCACGCGCATGCCCACCTGCAAGTCCGATGGAGTTGCTGTGATGACTTGGTGGAGCAAGGGAACGGACGTGCCGTCAAGCGCAATGAGCCCGATGATTCCTTGGTCCGTCACGGTCCACGCGGTCAAAGTGCCAGTCGGCGGGACAACCACGAACTCATTCGACTCCCCACCGCAGTCGCCGCAGAAGTCCTGCGCCGGCACACGCACCGTGTCGCACTTCGCGCAGCGCGCGCCGATTATCCGCTGGTGAGCGAGTTCGGCAAGGAACGAGCCGACTGCGTGGCCGGCCGTCAAGGTGTAGGGCATGGCGATCTGGAAGTTCTTGAAGTCCATGGTCTCAGGTGTGGTGGTCATCAGATCCCTCTCAGTCCTTGCTCGAGCCGACAACGGCGACACCACGCAGGTTGGCCCAGCCTCCGCCTGCCTGCACTAACGCGAGTTCTGCACCCTTGATCTGGTGGGCACCCGCCTTTCCGGTGACCTGCATCGCAGCCTCGGCAAGGCGGATCAGCGCGGTGGCACCGATGGGATTTGCGCCCATACAACCACCAGATGGATTGACGGGAATGTCACCTGTCATCTGGGTCGCACCCGATGCGATCAATTCAGCTGCTTCGCCCTCGGCGCAGAGGCCCAGTCCTTCGTAGTAGCTGAGCTCAAAGCAGGTGTAGGGCTCTTGGAGCTCGGCCACGTCGAACTGCCGACGTGGGTTCGTGACGCCGGCGTTGCGGTAGACACGTGCCGCGGCAGTCTTAAGTGGCTCGGACTGCAGCATCGAACGATTCGGGCCGTTGTCGGCTTCGGCGTAGTACGCCATGCCGCGGATCCACGCCGGAGTGTTCGTAATCGTCTCCGCATCACCTTCGGCGGCGAGAATCACTGCACACGCACCATCGGAGATAGGCGGAACGTCGAGCACCTTGATCGGCCAACACAGCGGCTTGGAGGCTAGTACCTCTTCGACGGTGACTTCCTTCTTCACGTGCGCCTTGGGATTGAGCATGGCGTTCTTGCGATTCTTGACTGCGACCATCGCCGCTGCCTCTTCTGTGTGCCCAAGACGGTCCATGCGGGCACGCCAATAAGCGGCGGAAAAGCCCATGATTCCGACGGCAAACTCCCGGCCCCAGAATGGGTCATACAGAGTGGAGATGGATGCCTGAAGCGCACCTTCGGACAACTTGTCGTATGCAACGACAAGAACGCGTCGCGCCAAACCTGCCTTGATCTGGTTGATCGCTTGCAGTGCACCAGCAAGACCAGTTCCGCCGCCGCTCGTCACGCGAACGACGGGCTTATAGCGAGCACCGAGCGCATCGACTAGCCACTTCTCCGGCTGATTCACCGACCCAAACATGGCCGGGCCACTGGCGACGACAACAGCGTCGATGTCGTCCATGGTGAGGTTGGCGTCGTTGAGCGCTTCGATGGCGGCCTCGCGCGCAAGGCCCGCTTGGCTGACGTCGACTCGTCGACGGGCATGAACTGTCTGGCCGGTGCCGACAATGGCGATGGATGTCATGAGGTCTCCAATGTGACGACGCAGTGGTTTTGCATGCCCAGGCCGCCTGAACCATGTGCGAGGCCCCGCACCGCACCTTCGACCGGACGCTCTGATCGACCAGCGAGCTGCGAAGCGACTTCGTGCAAACGGATCAGACCTGAGGCCATGACCACGTCCGCTGGCAGGGCGCCGCCAGAGGGATTGAGGCCCGGTGACGCGCCCACCCCATACAACTCAATCGCGCGTCCCGGTTCGGCGAGACCGAGCGCTTCGAGGAGCATGAGTTCGCCCACCGTAGAACCAGCCGAGACTTCCACCACGTCAAAGTCACGAGCGCTGGTCGCCCCGGACATACGGAAGGCCGCTTGGGCAGCTGCCTGAGCAGCGGGAAGTGAAGAGGGTTCGCGTGCAGCAAGGAAGTGTTGATCAATGGCCGAGCCCATGCCCGTGATCCACACGGGACGTCGATCAATCTGGCGCGCGACATGCTCGGACGCGACGAGCATGGCCACGGCACCATCCACCGGGCGGGCCATGTCTCGCCGGCGCAACGGCGCGGCGATCATGTCGTCCCATGCGGGGTCATCGAGCATGCTCAGATCCGCGTCAACCTGCGCGTTGTGCGTGGCGGCGGACCATGCGCGCTCACTCACGTCGCGGAGTGCGCTCGCGTCGATGCCGTATTGGTTGAGATAACGCTGCGCGTACAGGCCCGCAGCACTGTTGTGATCAAGTCCGACCGGACGCTGGGTGAATGGCTCGGCAAGCGTGGACCAGTAGTTGCGCGGATCGCTCTCCGACGACTTCGAGTACGCGACGACAAGGCCGACTGATCCCGATCCGGAAAGGATTTTGGACGCGGCGTAGACGGCGGACCACAGTCCGTCCTCCTCAACACGGGACTCCTCTTTGTGGTTGGCACCCATGCCGCCCAAGAAGCCACAGTTAGAAATGCTTCTGCCATCTAGGAAATCGCTACCGGAGTCGATGACGAAATCGACGTCAGTCATCCGCAGGCCGGTACCGCGCAGAGCCGAGGTCACCGCCTCCGTGATCAGGTCAATGTGCTGCCGGTCGGAATGTGCACCACGAAGGTCAGTCTGTGCACTGCCGATAACCGCAGCGCGTGTGCGTCCAGTGAGAGCCATG
>WLOK01000136.1 GCA_009699315.1 Actinomycetota bacterium | reverse complement strand
TACGAGCGCTGCCACGGTCGCTTCACCAAGAAGTCCCCGACCTCCCGTCACGAGGACACGCATCAGCGACTCACGCCCGCCAGAATCGATTCTGCCCAACGCGCAACTGCGGTTCTGTCGACCTTCGAGTGGTGGCGAATATCAACCGGGAGTTTGTCTATGACAAGAACCGCGGCGACTTCTACACCAGCCACTGCTCGGACCCGATCAGTCAGACTGATTGGCGCGACTCCCGTTCGCACAGGGGCGACTACGACGATCACCACCTGCTGGATGCCACGAGGCCCCACTCCTACGCATGCAACGCCCGCGACATGCGGCACCTTCAGAACTCGCTGTTCGGGCCCGACCGGCGTAACTGGTCCTCTCGCGGTCACAATCACGTGCGCGAGTCGACCTTCGACCCAGAGACGCCCCGACTCGTCAAGGTGACCGACATCTCCGGTGCGATGCCAGCCCACAGGTTGAGCAGACGCGTGTTGAGTGACCCAAAGGTTGTCATAGCGCTCCTTTGCGTGTGCGGCACAAACCACAATCTCTCCCGTAACGCCTGACGAAGTCGTGAGCTCTTCGCCCGCGCCACCAGATGAGTCGAGCGGGGCGATTGCGACGTCAACCCCTTCCACTGCCCATCCGACGAGCACGCCGTTGCCAATTCCTGCTGCATCTATCTCTTGCAGTGACACATCGCTGACAGGCAAAACCTCGGTCATGCCATACGGAGTGCGGGCACTCGCCGTGGGAACCAATGCCGATACGGCGCGCAATACATCAATCGGCACGGGCGCTCCAGCACCCAGGATCAGCCGCAGCGACGAGAGCTGCTCTCGCTCCGAAATCGTGAGTTGATCAGCACTAGTCGCAACGCCCCGCAACGCTGCCGGCGATGCCCACATCAGCGTGCCGTTCACCCGAGCCGTCGCCGTAGCGACTGCACGAGCGGTCAGCGACTCCGCCGCGCGCAGGTCCATATCGGGGATAACCGACGCAATGCCCAATGCCGGCCCCAGCACGATCCATGGCGCGAAGGCGCCTACCAATGCATCCTTTGCTGTGATCTCGTAATGGTCGGTGAGCGCCTGCCTGAGGGCGCACAGCCGCCGATACGAATACACGACG
This sequence comes from Actinomycetota bacterium, assembly GCA_009699315.1. Lineage (GTDB taxonomy): Bacteria > Actinomycetota > Actinomycetes > S36-B12 > S36-B12 > CAINMH01. Next base: position 3,927 of record WLOK01000136.1, on the reverse strand, counting down.
CCCTTCGAAGGTCCGGTCGCTCCGGAGGTGAACACGACAAGGGCATCGCTATCTAAGGCGGGAGGTGCCGGGAGGATCCGGTCGCCAACGACCGCGATATCTAGACCGGCCTTAATGCGCTGACCGGGAATGCGCAAGGTTCGTGAGAGTGCAAGGCCGGCTGGGATCCCCACCACGTGATCGGGACAGGCTCCACGCAGGGCACGACGCATTCCCCGCACACCCAAACCAGAATCTGCAACGACGACGACTGCGCCCATTGCCCAGCATGCGTACACAGTGGCTACGAGTTCGATGCTCGGCGGCACGAGGATCGCGACTCGGTCCCCCGCCACGACGCCACACGAGTACAGATGCGTGACAAGCGCGTTCACTCGCCCGTGCAGTTGCGCCCATGATGCTTCTTGCCCTGTGGCCATCTCCACGATTGCCGGAGAGGTATCTGCCGCCCGACACACAATCTGATCAGTAATCGGTAAAACGCCTTGTGGGCTATGGCCATCATTTGGCTGTTCGTAATGGTCTTGGGTAGCGTCGTCGATCCACGTCAATAAGTCCTTAACCGCAGCAGGTGCATCCTCTAACACGAGATGACGAGCACCTTCGTATCGGTGCACATCTGCCTGTGGAATGCGACGGCGCAGATCGTCGAGATAGACATCACCGAATACCGGATCGCCGGGGCCCCACAGCAACGCCACCGGAACCCGAAGATCCGCCAAGCTGGCTGCAACGTCATTGAGAACAGCCATACTTGGATGCTCAGCCTCAAGTGGAATATCAGCCACAAAATCACGCACAGCCGCCCGGCGTGACGCGGACCGATACGGTTCCGCGAAGGCGCGGGCGACATCGGCAGACATACCCTTGCCAGATCTGAAACGAGAGATGCCCGTGGTCCCGCGCACGAACGCCTGGGTGCGCCACGTGAACATGTTGAGTACCGCGCGTAAACGCACTGCCCGAATAATTGCCGGAGCAGACGACGTCTTGGGCTGGTGGACTGCAGTGTTGAGCAGGGCAACGGCGACAACCTGGCTCACATTGCGGTGTACCCAACCGAGGGCGATAGGTCCACCCCAGTCATGGGCAACCACAACGATCGGGCCCGTCAGCGCAAGAGCATGTGTCAGCCCGTCGAGGTCATTGATTCGATCCGCGAGACGCCGATGGACTCCAGTGCGTTCTGAAAAGCCCATGTCGAGTTGGTCAACCGCGATGACGCGAACATCGGCTGGAGCCTGCTCGAGTACTGCACGCCAGAGATACGACCAGGTCGGATTGCCGTGAACGCACAGAATCGTCAATCGCTGGTTGACGGCCTCACCGGTATCCAGCACGTGCCACGTGCGATTCTCACCGCTGTGATCGGGGGCAGTAACCAGCCGTGACCACTCAGGACGCAGCCCCGGCAACCCAATCGGCGGGACCTGTGCCGGAATCACCAGGCGATCTCGATGGCGGCCGCGTTAAGTCCAGAACCAATGCCGAGACAGGCAATGCGATCACCCGCAACAAGTTGGTCTTGATGCATGGCGAGGGTGAACGGCACTGAGGCCGGACCAATGTTGCCACGATGCGGGAAAGACAATGGGACACGCTTGGGATCTAGCTTCAGCGCACTCGTGATTGCCGCGGTGTGGACGTTAGACACCTGATGCATGACGTAGCAGTCAAGATCTGTCCAGTCGAAAGACTTCAGTGCGTCTTCCCACGTAATCGCAGAGATGGCGACGCCGGCCTCGAGTAGGCCACGCGCATCAGTACGCATACCGTGAATGTCGCCCACGCACAGGTCGTGGTGCTCCGACGCCGCACGCGAGACACCACCTACAAAGCGATGTCCTTCTGAATGAGCGTCAGCGCGCCCAAGAACCATCGCCGCGCCTCCTGAGCCGAGTGTCAATGTTGCGAAGTTGTTCATGACATCAGAGCGGGTTGTCTCGGGGAGCCGCAACCTTGCGATCGTCGCCTCCTGCACCTCGCGGCTTCCCTCGCCATCGACAATGAGCGCGTAGTCGATTTGGCCGGCGTCAATCATGAGGCTTGCGATCTGCATTCCGTTGACGAATCCCAAGCAGGCGTTCGACAGATCAAAAGAAAGACATGAGGAAGACAGGCCCAACTGATGGTGTACCTCAATCGACGCAGAGGGCTCAAGACGGGCCCGACACACTGAAGTGTCGATCAACAGTCCAACGCGATGCGGATCGACGCCCGCATCGGCCAACGCCTTCGCTCCAGCCATAGACGCCGCATCGATGAAGGAAACATCCGTCGGCCACCAGCGGCGCTCCACGATGCCGGCAAGATTTTCCAAAAGGCCAGGCCGCAATTCGAGTCGGTCATACGTGGCCATGAGCTGCTCATCGATCTCAGTGGACGTCACTACCGTCGGGGCATCAGCCACGGCCACCGAGAGGATGGACGTGTTCGAGTATCGATACGTGGCCGTGCCGGTCATGAACTGTCCCTTCGAAGACGCCAATTCTCGCACGGGATCGCCTTTGGACAGACCTCGGAAGCCTCCCCCCATCCACCATTCGTGGCCATCGTCACACTCCATCGCATACCTTGGAGGTGTGAAGCGCCTCGTGGTCCCTCTGGTCGCTCTGGCGGCCGCTTCCTTGGGTCTAGGGCTGCCACAAGGGATGGGCGCAGCCATGGCGGTCTCGGACCTCGATTCTTACTACGGACAGACTCTTATCTGGACTTCGTGCGATTCCGGTAACGCCGAATGCGCACGTCTGCGCGTACCGCTTAATTACGACCGACCGCAAACAGGGGACATCTCACTGCTCGTCGAACGGGTGCGCGCCACGTCACCTGACCGCATCGGGACCGTCGTCGTCAATCCCGGAGGGCCTGGGGTGGCTGGAGCCGGATATGCACAATATGGCTCCTATTTTCTTGGGCGTGCAGCACCAAAATTTGACGTCATCGGATTTGATCCGCGAGGTGTTGGCCAGAGTGCGCCCATCAAGTGCATGTCGAACCGGCTAACTGATGCATTCATCGGCGCCGACGCGTCCCCCGACACGGACGCGGAGATGTCTGCATACGAGAACCTCAGCACACGCGTTGCTGAATCTTGCGTCCGTAATTCACCAAATCTCTTCGCTCATGTGGGTACCTACGACGGTGCGCGAGATCTTGACGTGCTACGAGCCGCTCTGGGTGAACGCACTCTGAACTTCATGGGATTCTCCTACGGGACAAGACTCGGTGCCATCTATGCCGACCTCTTTCCCGATCACGTTGGACGAATAATCCTTGATGGCGCAATTAATCCCGCGAATAGCGCGACCCAACTCGTAAGCGGTCAAGCAGAGGGGTTCAATGACGCACTGCGCCGTTTTGTCGCCCACTGTGTTATCCGAGGCTGCACAATCGGATCGACGCAGCGTCAAGTGATCCGGCGAATCAACACGATTCTCGACTCTCTCGACAGCGAACCAATGAACGTCGGTAGTCGCACCTTGACGCAACCACTGGCACTCAACGGAATACTGGGTCGCTTGTACTCAAATGAATACAGCTGGACTGCGCTAGAGGCGGACATCACCGCTGCACTCAAGGGCAATGGACGTCCGTTGCTGGATGCCGTGGATTCCTTCACTGGCCGAAATCCGGATGGTACGTACTCCTCAAACCTTTGGTCAGCACTCAATGCGGTGAGTTGTTGGGACGGAGGTGCCGTGCCTAACGCATCGAGACTTATGCGAATCGCACGTCACCAAGCGAGCACGAGCACTTTTCCAGAAATAACGTTGCAACTCATCATGAGTGCATTGCCCTGCCACTTCTGGACCCGCACCGATGACGAATCACCGAATGCGGTCGTAGGCCCGATCAGTCGATCTATCCTCGTGATCGGCACGCGCCATGACCCAGCAACTCCTTGGAAGTGGGCTAAGGAACTCGCTG
>WLOK01000135.1 GCA_009699315.1 Actinomycetota bacterium | reverse complement strand
CACAGTTAACCCGCCTGCGATCTACCTTCGGGGTGAAACCCGAAACGCTAGAGCGCTGTGACCGACTTGGCGATCGAGGACTTGCGGTTGGCGGCCTGGTTGGCGTGAATGACGCCCTTCGACGCGGCCTTGTCGAGCTTGCGGTTTGCATCACGGGCAAGTTCGGTGGCCTTGACCGTATCGCCAGCGGCAACGGCCTCACGGACCTTGCGCACGGCAGTCTTCAGAGACGACTTCACAGCCTTGTTGCGGATGCGCGCCTTTTCGTTGGTGCGGTTCCGCTTGATCTGAGACTTGATGTTTGCCACTGAAAGCCCTTCGGGATACGTTTACCGACCGCTCAGAGTACCCCCTCAGGCCCGCGGCACCCAAATTGGGGCCGGGATGGGACGATACGGGGGTGTCCGCATCCGCTCCCGGTAGTACCGACCCGTCGCTGATCCGGAATTTCTGCATCATCGCCCACATCGACCACGGCAAGTCGACCCTGGCCGACCGCATGCTTCAGCTGACCGGGGTCGTAGAGGGCCGGGACATGCGGGCCCAGTACCTCGACCGCATGGACATCGAGCGCGAGCGCGGTATCACCATTAAGTCTCAGGCCGTACGCCTGCCCTACACGGCCGCTGACGGGCGCACCTACATCCTCAACCTCATCGACACCCCCGGGCACGTTGACTTCACCTATGAGGTCTCTCGGAGTTTGGCGGCCTGTGAGGGCGCTGTGCTGCTCGTGGACGCCGCACAGGGCATCGAGGCCCAGACCTTGGCCAACCTCTACCTCGCACTCGAGAACGACCTACAGATCATCCCCGTGCTCAACAAGATCGACTTGCCCTTCGCCCAGCCGGAGAAGTACGCCGCTGAGCTCGCCAAGATCATCGGCTGCTCGCCCGACGACGTCATGCGGGTGTCGGGCAAAACCGGTGTGGGAGTGGCCGAACTGCTACAGGCAACCGTTGATTTGATTCCGCCGCCGGTGGGCGACCCGGACGCACCAGCGCGCGCGCTGATCTTCGACTCCGTCTACGACACCTACCGAGGCGTGGTGACCTACGTCCGTGTCGTCGATGGGCATCTCAACTCGCGTGATCGCATTCAGATGATGTCGACGCGGACAGTGCACGAACTGCTTGAGGTGGGCGTCATCAGCCCTGATCCGGTCCCGTCGAAGGGTCTCGGCGTCGGCGAGGTCGGCTACCTCATCACCGGTGTGAAAGACGTACGCCAGTCGCGCGTGGGCGACACGGTCACAACTTTGGCGCGCCCGGCGACGCAAGATCTGGGTGGCTATCGAGATCCCAAGCCCATGGTCTTCGCCGGTCTCTATCCGCTCGACGGCTCGGACTATCCCGAACTGCGCGATGCGCTCGACAAACTCAAGCTCAACGATGCGTCGCTAGTCTACGAGCCGGAGACTTCTGTCGCTCTCGGGTTTGGCTTTCGGTGTGGCTTCCTTGGGTTGCTGCACATGGAGATCGTCCGCGAGCGCCTTGAGCGTGAGTTCAATCTTGACCTCATCTCGACGGCGCCCAACGTCGTCTATCGCGTACGCATGGACGACAACTCTGAGCACATCGTGACTAACCCAAGTGAGTACCCCGACGGCAAGGTCGCCGAGGTGTTCGAGCCGATTGTGCGCTCCACTGTTTTGGCGCCTACGGAATTTGTGGGCGCGATTATGGAGCTGTGCCAGCAACGTCGCGGAACTATGGACGGGATGGATTACATCTCCGAGGATCGCGTCGAGTTGCGCTACACCCTTCCGCTCGCGGAGATTGTCTTTGACTTCTTCGATCAATTGAAGTCGCGCACTCGTGGCTACGCTTCGCTTGATTACGAACCCAACGGCGAGCAGGCGGCTGACTTGGTGAAGGTCGACATCCTGCTGCACGGAGATCCGGTGGATGCGTTTTCGGCGATTGTGCACCGCGACAAGTCGTACAACTATGGCGTCGCAATGGCGGCCAAGCTCAAGGAACTCATCCCGAGGCAGCAGTTCGAGGTGCCGATCCAGGCAGCGATCGGCGCCCGCATCATCGCGCGCGAAAACGTACGCGCGATCCGCAAGGACGTGTTGGCCAAGTGCTACGGCGGTGACATCACCCGCAAGCGCAAACTGCTCGAGAAGCAAAAGGAAGGCAAGAAGCGCATGAAAATGGTCGGCCGGGTCGAGGTCCCCCAGGAGGCCTTCATCGCCGCACTATCCACCAGCGACACCGGAGCCGAAGCCAAAAAGAAGTAGGGGTTTCGTCTTAGCGCCTTCGTCTTTGCGCCTTCGTCTTTGCGCCTTCGTCTTTGCGCCTTCGTCTTTGCGCCTTCGTCTTTGCGCCTTCGTCTTAGCGCCCTCGTCTTCCAACGCCATGCATCTCCGTCGCGCCAAATTCCTGTAGTTGCTGACTTGTGGCAGTCCACTTCGTGTAGTTGCTGACTTGTGGCAACTTTCAGGGCACCAAAACTTGCCACAAGTCAGCAACAACGAAATGAGCGTTGCCACAAGTCAGCAACGATGAATCTGCGGTTGCCACAACCGGGCAACGTCGATGACGGCACTGCCACAACCGGGCAACGAGGCATCTGCGGTTGCCACAACCGGGCAACGAGCGTGCGGGCGAGCGGACGTGCGGGCGAGCGTGTGAGTGACCGGCGCGGCGAGCGTCCTCTTGCCGCCTACTTCACCATGCGTAGGTTGAACGGGTAGCGGTACTCGACTCCTTTGTTGGCCGCGATGCCGCCGAGGATCATGAAGATCACGCCGACGATCACGATGATTGGCAGCAGGATCGCGCCGATGACCACCACGGTCAAGATCAAGCTGATGATGAGGCCGATCGCAATGACGATCTGGAAGTTCAGCGCCTCAGCGGCCTGCTTGCGTACAAACGTAGAGCGTGGGCCAAATACCAGCATGATGATCAGCGGTCCGATGACCAGCAGTACGAGGCCGGATAGATGCGCGATCATCGCCCAATTGCGCTCCTCGTCTGGTGACATGGGTTCCAGAGTCGTGGTCGGTGGGGGAGTCTGCGACATGGTTCCTCCTGGTGGGGATCGTCCGGCAGACTTAAGGCTATGCCCGGACAGCCGCCAGAAGGAGCCATTGCGCCCCCAGATGGCCAACTCAGTGACCGGTCCCTGTCTCGGCTAGGCGCGCAGAGCCTGAGTGCGTACGTCCACATCCCCTTCTGCGCGAGTCGATGCGGATACTGCGACTTCAATACGTACACCGCCGACGAGCTCGGGCCAGGCGCCAACAGAGCCGACTACGCCGGCACCGTGATTCGCGAGATCGAATTCGCCCGCGGGGTGCTCGGCGCAACCACCACACCCCTTCACTCAGTCTTCTTCGGCGGCGGCACCCCGACCCTGCTGCCTTCGAGCGATCTTGCGCGCATTCTGCACGCGTTGCGCGACACCTTCGCCTTGGCACCCGACGCCGAGATCACGACCGAGGCAAACCCTGACTCGGTCGACAAAGCATCGCTCGCGGCACTGCGCGATGCAGGGTTCACGCGCATCTCCTTCGGCTGGCAGGCAACTGCGCCGCATGTCTTGGCAGTTCTTGAGCGCACCCACAACGTCGACAAGGCGCTCGCGGCAGTACGCGCCGCGCAAGAGGTCGGCTTCGAACACGTCAGCGTCGACTTGATCTACGGCACCCCAGGCGAAACTGACGACAACTTCCGAGCCGCCCTCACCGCCGCAATCGATTCCGGCGTCGACCACGTCTCCGCCTACGCACTCATCGTCGAAGACGGCACCCGACTCGGCGCTGCCGTCAAACGCGGCACGGTGCCTCAACCCAGTGACGACGTCGCAGCCGATCGCTACGTGATCGCCGACGAGATGCTCAGCAGCGCAGGTCTGGAGTGGTACGAAGTCTCCAACTGGGCGCGACCCGGTGGTGAATGCCGCCACAACCTTGCCTACTGGCGCAATGCCGATTGGTGGGGATTCGGCCCCGGCGCTCACTCGCACATCGGCGGCACCCGCTGGTGGAATGTTCGGCACCCATCGGCGTACGCCACCCGCATCGACGCGGGGGAGTCGCCAGCCCAGGCACGCGAAGAACTGACGGACGCTGACCAAGAATTAGAACGCGTGCTGTTGGGTATTCGGCTCAAGGAAGGACTCGACGGCATCCCCGACGATCTCAGCGCACCTCTTGTCTCGGAAGGACTGCTCGAGCAACACGACGACAACCTTGTGCTCACCCAACACGGGCGGCTGTTAGCGGACCTCGTGGTTCGCCGACTGACCTAGAAACTCAGTCTGCGACTAATCGCGCAGTGGTCGGCCCTTGGAGTCTTTGGTGATGCCGTTGCCGGTGAGGATCAGGATGCCTTCAATGAGGCCCCAGATGGAACCAACACCGAAGGTCACGATGGTCACCACGATCTGGACGATTCCGATCCCGACATAGCCGAGGTAGAAGCGGTGAATACCCAGGCCGCCGAGAAGGATGCCCAAGATTCCCGCAGCAATGCGAGACTTTTGGGCGGGATCTTGTGAGTAGCCCGCGGCGGGCGGCGGCGGGGGTGGAGGCGCGTAGTTGCTCATGGCAGCACTGTACCGAATTCGCCTTTACACTGGCAATCAATTGGCGAGAGTGCCAAGCGAGCCCATGGGCAAGGGAGGTAGCCGTGCTGGAGGATCGCCGGCTCGCCGTTCTTCGGGCCATCGTCGAGGACTACGTCTCCACGCGTGAGCCGGTCGGCTCTAAGGCGCTCGCTGACCGCCACCAACTGGGGGTCTCGCCTGCCACGATTCGCAATGACATGGCCGCCCTCGAAGAAGAGGGCTTCATCGCTCAGCCGCACACCAGCGCGGGGCGTGTGCCCACCGAGGCGGGCTACCGAGCCTTCGTCGATCGGCTCTCGGGCGTGAAGCCGATGAGCACCCCCGAACGCCGAGCCATCGGAGAGTTTCTCTCCGGAGCTGTCGACCTAGATGACGTCATGGCTCGCAGCGTGCGACTTCTTGCCCAGCTGACCCGGCAAGTCGCACTTGTGCAATATCCCTCGCTCACGCAGTCCACGGTCCGACACGT
>WLOK01000134.1 GCA_009699315.1 Actinomycetota bacterium | reverse complement strand
GCTTCTTGGCCATGCCCTTAATCATGAATGAATTAATGATCTCGAAGATGCTGATCACGACCAGCCAGATCCCAATAACCCAGATCACTGCAGCAGCCGCAAGCGGAACGGAGATAAGTACGACGCCACCCGCCAGATACACAACGCCGGAGAAGATCGCCCAGCCACGGCCTTCCTTCAGCTCCGCCGCACCGAAGAACGAATTCACTGCAGCGAAAATGAACCAGATGCCTAGGAACAGGCCGAGAACCGCAATCTGCTCCTCGCGACCCAGGGAGGGGTCTGAGGGATTGTGACCGAGACGAATCATCCACAGACCGAGGAAGATGCCGATGCCGCCGCCAATGATGAGGAGCGCGCGCATACCGCCCGACAGACCGCTCGCGAAAGCTCGGACTACAGAGAACAGGCCACTGACGATCAGGTAGATGGCGAGAAGGACAGCAGCGACGACTGCGCCAACCCCTGGCCACGCAACCATGAGAATTCCCACGATCAAGGAGACGAGCCCCACGAATAGGAGCACCCACCAGTGCCGGGAGATGGCAGAGACAACACCCTTTTGCTCAGCAGTCATTGCAGGACTGGACATGAAACCTCCAACAAAGTGGCTGGTACACCCAACCGACACTTACAGGTTAGGGCTACCTGACCGATTATCGAAGGAACCGGGCGAGGAAGTCGCGGGTGAGTCGCTCTTGTGGATCGGTCAAAACCTGCTCAGCTGTCCCCTGTTCGAGGATCTGACCAGCGCTCAGGAAGCACACACGATCTGCCACTTCACGCGCGAACGACATCTCATGGGTTGCCATCACGATCGTCATCCCGGTCGCTTTCAGCTCGGCGACGGAGTCCAGCACCTCACCCACAAGCATCGGATCGAGCGCGGAGGTGATCTCATCGAACAGCATGAGCTCGGGTTCCATTGCAAGTGCCCGGACGATCGCAACACGCTGCTGCTGGCCACCAGAGAGCTGATCCGGATATCCGTTGGCCTTGTCCGCAAGCCCAAATCTGTCGAGCAAGGTCAATGCTGCCTCTCGCGCCAAGTCTCGCGATCGGTGGAGAACCTTGCGTGGCCCAAGAGTCACATTGTCGAGAACCGACATGTGGGGGAAGAGGTTGAAGGACTGGAAGACAATTCCCACTCGTCGGCGTACATCATCGAGGTTGGTTCTCTCATGCGTGACGTCGAGACTCTCATCCAACCAAATGGATCCCGCATCAACACTCACCAAACCGTTGACGCATCGCAACAAAGTCGACTTCCCCGACCCGCTAGCTCCGATAAGCGCCACAACTTGGTGCGATGCGACACTGAGGTCAATGCCTCGAAGCACCGGGACGCCATCCCAGGACTTCCACACATCATCAACTCTCAACCGAGTTTCCATCAGACCGTCGCCGCCGCTCTGCGCTGCTTTTGCGTTCGCGCCTGTAGCCAGTCTGCGAAACGCGTCATCGGGATGGTGAGCGCAATGAAGATGACCGCAGCGGCGACATAGGGCGTGTAGTTAAACGACATTGAGGTGTCAATTTGTGCACGTCGCAGGATCTCAATCGGGCCAAGGATCGACACGAGCGCCGTGTCCTTCTGCAACGAGATGAAGTCATTGAGTAGTGGAGGCACGACATTCCGCACCGCTTGTGGCAGGAGAATATGGCGGTTGGTCTGCCAGGACGACAGCCCAAGCGACCGCGATGCCATGCGTTGGCTGGGATGTACCGATGCAAGGCCGGCTCGAAACACCTCGGCGACGTAGGCACCATAGGAGAGGACCAATGCAACAGTACCCCACAGAACCTCGGAGTTGGGCACACCTTGTAAGTCCAGAGCTGGAATGCCAAAACCGAGCAAGAGGATGACCAAAATGGTGGGCACACCACGGAAGACGTCTGTATAGATCGTGGCCACCACTCGAATCGGCAGCCAGATCGGGGCCTGGAGAGTCCGAGCGAGCGCCACCACAATGCCGACAATGAGGATGAATACTTCGGCCACGATAAAGATGCGGATATTCAGCCAGAAGGCCGAAATCAACTGGGGAAACGACGAAACGAACTCATCAATATTGAAGAAAGTGTCCTGTACAACGTGCCAACCAGGCAGCTGAGAGACCACGATGCCGACAACGAGGACAAAGGCCGCGAGGCTGCCCAGCCCGATGAGCACGTCGCGACGAGCCCTGCGCCTGCGCGAACGGGCACGCGCAGGATCGACGTACGCGACGTCAGAACTCACTTAAGGAGCTATTCAGTGAAGTACGGCGCGTCGGCACCGCCGACAAGCCAGTCATTCGTGATCTGCTCGAGTTCACCAGAATCCTTCATCCCACTCAGCACCTTATCGACACAGATGGCCAAGGGGTTGTCCTTCTGGAAGAGCATTCCGAACTGCTCGTACCCATCGACGGCCGGGAACTGCCCGACGATCTTGCCCTTGGGGATCTCGACTGCCGTGATGTAGAAGGCCGTGGGCAGGTCGACGACGATTGCCTCAATCTGGCCGTTCCTCAGCGCGGTCTTAGCATCGTTGGTGTCGTTGTAGACGTAGGGCTCCTGCGTCGGCTTGATGAATTCGGTGATGTAGGAGAGCGACGTGGTTCCTACCTGTGCGCCGAGTTTGGCCGCTTGCAACTGTGCGAGCGAGGTGGCATTGGCTACCGGCGAATCCGCAAGTGCAATAACTGCCTGGTTCACGGTGTAGTAGCCGTCAGAGAAGGTAACTACCTCTGCGCGCTTGGGCGTGATGGAGATCTGGTTGATGTCAAAGTCGAAGTCCTTCGCCCCCGGGGCGTAGGACTTATTGAAGGGGACGACGATCCACTGCACTTCATCAGTAGTGAACCCCAGGTTCTTCGCCACTGCATAGGCAACCGCGGACTCGAAGCCCTTGCCATTGCTGGGGTCGTCATCTTCAAAGTAGGGCGGGTAGGCCGGGGAGTCTGTGCCGATTGTCAGCTTGCCCGCGTTGATCAGCGAGAGCTTGTCCTTGGCGCAGGGATCATCTGGTGTGGGGACCGACGAACTTGAAGGAGGATTCGCCGTTGTCGGAATTGGTGACAAAGTGCCCGAACTTGACTGGCCCGAATTATTAGGAGCACAGGCAGCCACAGCAAGTAGGCCAGCAGCGAGGACAGCAGGGGCAATAAGAAGGCGACGTCGACTCATGGGTGCATCATGCCGCAAGCCCGAATCGAGCGCGACCAAGGTCCGCTATTTGTCCTTACCGGGTGGAAGTCCTCGGAAGATCTTGTCGCAGTCCGGACAGATAGGGAACCGAGACGGGTCCCGGGACGGCACCCAGACCTTGCCACACAGCGCCACGATCGGCTCCCCGGTCACGGCACTCTCCACAATGCGATCTTTGGGGACGTAATGAGCGAATCGCTCGTGATCGCCGTCACCCCCCGTCGTTGACGTGCGTTCATCTAAAAGCGTATCGCCGGACGACAACGGGTCAAGGGACTCAGGCACGCTCCCATTCTAAGGGGCTCAACTCATCCTTTCGGCTGATTTCCGAGCCGATGTGGCCGATGTGGGATCCGGAAGGGAACTCCTAGCGTCACAGGGATACGTAATGCAACTCGAGACGTTAGGGGACACGAAATGCCGCAGCAGCCGTTGGCCCAGGTGCCACTTGACGCGACATGGGATTGGTCAGAGGAAGGCTCTTGCCGCGAGGCAGACCCCAACCTCTTCTTCCATCCCCAAAATGAGCGAGGTGCAGCCCGCATCATGCGTGATCGGGCCGCGAAGGGAATTTGCGCTGGCTGTCCTGTGCGCACGGAGTGTGCCGACTACGCAGTCCGTGCCCGTGAGCCCTATGGCGTGTGGGGTGGGCTGACCGAGGAGGATCGCGAGGCGATCTACCGACGTCTCGACTCACGCAACTATCCGCGAGCTCGTGGAGAAGGCCTGCGTGCTGCCGAACACGAAATCTCTGAGGCAGTCTCCGCTCAGGCGTTGGGCATCGCCTAGATCGCAAGCGACTAGACTCGTCCAATGAATCTGCTCGGGCGTGACTTCCTTCGTGAACTAGATTTCACGAAGGAAGAACTACTAGGTCTCCTCGATCTTGCTGCCTTACTCAAGGCAGAACGTCGAGCCGGCACAGAGTTGCAGCGTCTTAGTGGCAAACGCATCGCGCTACTTTTCGAAAAGACCTCCACCCGCACCCGCATCTCTTTCGAGGTTGCGGCCGCCGAGCAGGGTGCCGCGACGACCTATCTCGATCCGCAGTCCTCGCAACTTGGCCATAAGGAATCTGCGGCCGACACCGCACGCGTGCTCAGCCGACTCTTCGATGCCATCGAATATCGCGGCAGCAGCCAAGCCATCGTCGACACCTTGGCTGAATATGCCGACATACCCGTCTACAACGGGCTCACCGATGCCTGGCACCCAACGCAAATGTTGGCCGACTTTCTCACTATGCGCGAGTGCGCGGGGCAGGACTTCACCAAGATCTCCTACGCCTACCTCGGCGATGCCCGCAACAACATGGGCAATTCACTGCTCGTCACAGGTGCCATCCTCGGCTGCGATGTGCGCATCGTTGCTCCGAAGGCACTGTGGCCTGATGCCGCTGTCCAAGCTGCAGCCCATACACGTGCCCAGGAATCCGGTGCCCGGATTCTGCTCACCGAAAATCCGGACGAGGGACTTGCCGGAGTTGATGCCGTACACACCGACGTGTGGGTGTCTATGGGTGAGCCAGCCGAAGTGTGGGCTGAGCGCATCGCGCTGCTTCGCCCGTACCGAGTGAACGCCGCAATGATGAAGAGATCGGGCCGCCCAGACACGGTTTTCATGCACTGCCTGCCGGCATTCCACGACGACCAAACCGCCGTGGGCAAGAAAGTTGCTGCCGAATTTGGTCTCACCGGCGGAGTCGAGGTCACCCATGAGGTGTTTGAGGCACCTACAAGCGTGGTCTTCGATCAAGCCGAGAACCGTATGCATACGATCAAGGCCGTTCTCGTCGCTACCCTCGCAGGCGCGTAGTACCTACTTCGACAAACGAGCGCGCAACGCCGCTAGTTCTTCGCG
>WLOK01000133.1 GCA_009699315.1 Actinomycetota bacterium | reverse complement strand
GCCAGGGGCGGGAGTCTCAGCGCGATGATGCTGGACATGAAGCGCACATTCGACGAAGTTGTCGAATCGCATTCCGACACGGCACGCGCTCAGCAGATCCTGGCAAATCCCTTCTACCAAGCGCTTTCATCGTCTTTTGCAGGAACGCAGGAATACATGGCGATGGAAAAACTTTCGCAACTACGCGCGCAGGCAGATCGTGATGGAACCTGGGATCTCATCATTGTCGACACCCCGCCGTCACGTTCCGCTCTTGACTTCCTCGATGCGCCCGAACGGCTCAGTTCGTTCCTTGATGGAAAATTTATTCGGATCTTGAGCGCTCCAGCTCGGGGGGCTGGAAAGGGTATCGGCAGACTTGTCGGTGCCGGAGTGGGTCTCTTTGCGGGCGTGCTCAATAAGGTCCTGGGTGCGCAGTTGCTCTCCGACTTAGGCACGTTTGTCGCGGCAGTCGACACGATGTTCGGCGGTTTCCGCCAACGAGCAGTCGAGACCTACGCGCTTCTGGCCGCGGAGGGTACGGCATTCGTTGTAGTCGCTGCACCAGAACGTGATGCACTACGTGAAGCGTCCTATTTTGTCGATCGACTCGCTGCGGATCAGATGCCGTTGGCTGGCCTCGTGGTCAATCGGATGCAGAACGCGAACGCCGACGGCCTTTCCGCAGATCAAGCGCGCGCAGCAGCGGAGCGAATCGAAGACGAGGATGCGATGGTTGCCAGTCTGCTCACCATGCACGCGATGCGTTTGGACGAGGCGGCAAGACAACGTCGGCTCGTAGCCCGTTTCAGTGGAGCGCACCCGAATGTCTTGCTTAGGGGTGTGCCCGCTCTTGCGCAGGACGTACACGACCTCGATGGTCTACGCGAGATCGGCGATTTGCTCGGTCAGCCAACCTGACGAATGCCAGTGATCGCCTGGTCATATTCGTCGCGGGCGGAATGGAGCAGGCGAGTCCACGACGTGACCTGCGGACGCTGGCGAAGAAGCGCGCGGCGCTCCCGCTCCGTCATGCCACCCCAGACACCGAACTCCACGCGATTGTCGAGAGCGTCGGCCAGGCACTCGGTCCGGACGCCGCAACCCGCGCAAATGACCTTCGCGCGGTTTTGGGCGGCACCCTGTACGAACAGCGCATCGGGGTCGGAGGACCGACAAGCGGCCTCACCGGTCCAATCCGAACTGATCATCTGCGTTCCTCCCCAACCAGCCACATGGCCGGCGCACTGGATCCACGCCGGACGCTACGTCCTCATGTGACGCGGCTAACAGGCTATTTGCGCCAGACGTGGCCCGTCAATAAGTAGGAGCAGCCAATTCTCAGGGGATCAGGCCCGCCACACGGCTCTCGAGCCAGCCTCAGGCGCCCCTCAGGCTTACCCTGACAGTAATGAACAAGCGTCCCTCCCGTCTCGCGGGCCTCGTGGCCCTCCTCGGCGTCGCCATCCTCGCCGGGGCGGTTTTGGCCGGCATGTTCTTCCCGGTCGTAGGCGGTCTGGGAGCCCTCGCCCGCCAGGGAATCACCGCCTTCGAAAGTGTCCCTGATCAACTCGACGAGCCTCAATTGCCGCAGCGCTCAGTCGTCCTTGCGGCCGACGGCTCAATTATTGCCACGGTGTACTACCAAAACCGGGTTGAAGTTCCGTTGACTTCCGTTGCCCCCGTTATGCGCGAGGCGATCGTCGCCATCGAGGACTCCCGCTTCTTGGAGCACAACGGCATGGACCTACGCGGCACCCTGCGCGCGCTGGTGTCCAATTCCCAAACCGGCAGCATCCAACAAGGTGGCTCGACCTTGACGCAGCAATACGTCAAGAACGTGTTGATAGCCACGGCAACAACTGCCAGCGAGCTCGATGCGGCCAAGGGACGCACTCCATCTCGCAAACTTCGTGAGATCAGATTTGCACTCGCATTGGAGCGCCGGTACACAAAGCCTGAAATCCTTGAGCGATACCTCAACATCGTCTATTTCGGTGCGGGAGCATACGGAGTCGAAGCCGCTTCGCGTCGATACTTCAACAAAGCCGCAGCTGATCTCACTCTTCCCGAAGCGGCAACTCTTGCTGGGATTGTGCAAGCACCCACAGCATTCGATCCCACCCGCAATCCGAAGCTCTCTCAGGATCGTCGCAATGTAGTGCTTAGGCGGATGGCTGAACTCGGCTACATCACCAGTGTTGCGGCCGAAGCTGCCGCGGCGATCCCCATGAAAGAGATTCTCAATTCTTCTCTTGTCGAAAATGGATGTACGTCCTCGTACGCGCCGTTCTTCTGTGATTACGTCCTACAGGTCATGCGAACGGACCCAGCATTCGGTGAGGATGCAGCTAGCCGTGAAGCTTTACTTCGCCGTGGTGGTTTGACGATTCGCACCACACTCCAGCCACAGGCCCAAAAGTCAGCGAGCGCAGCAGTGTCGACGTACATCCCCAACAAGGATGCAAGTGGGCGTGCTGCTGCTATCACAATGGTTACTCCTCAAACAGGCGCGATTGTCGCGATGACGCAGAACCGCGATTGGGGTACGTCGGGTCGTGGCAACACGACGTACAACTACAACGTCAACACTGCCTACGGCGGCAGTATCGGAATGCAGGCTGGATCGACCTTCAAGGTCTTTACAGCTGCAGCTGCTCTTGAGGCTGGCGTCTCACCCGCTGAGCAGATCAATGCATCGACACCAAAAACTTTTGAGAACTTCACCAACTGCACAACGGGTGAGAAGTTTGGCCCGCTCACCTTCAATAACTCAACCGGGTCGGGCACTTATGACATGCCGACCGCTTTGGCTGTCTCAGCAAATACATACTTCATCACGCTGGCAGAACGCATTGGCCTATGTGAGCAGGCGCGGATCGCGGAGAGCATGGGCGTGATGCAAGGCAATGGTGACTCATTGCTTCGTGTGCCTTCATTCTCACTGGGCACGATGGAAGTCGCACCACTTTCTATGGCTGGTGCCTACGCGACATTCGCCAACCATGGGGTGTTCTGCACACCCGTCGCAATCCTTGACATCACGGACCGCAATGGCAACCAGATCGCTGTCCCTCGCGCCAACTGCAGACAGGTTCTTGACCGCAACATCGCCGATTCGGTTGCTGCAATGCTCACCGGAGTAATCGACGGTCCTGTCGGCAACCGCACGGCCGCATCTATGAGTCTCGACCGGCCCGCCGGCGGGAAGACCGGATCGACTAACGACAATGCTGCGCTGTGGTTCTGCGGTTTCACACCAGATCTGGCGGCTGCAGTGTGGGCAGGTGATCCACGTGGTGGATTCCAATACCCAATGGCAGACGTCACGATCAAGGGCGTCTACTACTCGACTGTGTATGGCTCGACTATTCCTGGCCCCATCTGGCGCGAGTCCATGGAGGGTGCCCTTGCCGGGTCTGAGCCGCAGGCATTTGAGTTGCAGACGACGGGTGGGCTGTTGCCGGCTCGCACATTGACGGGAAACACCGTCGTGCTGCCGAGTCCTTCGCCGTCTCCTTCGCCGAGCCCGACAGAAAGTGGATCGGCAAGTACCTCGCCATCTCCCTCGGACAGCAGTTCGCCGAGTCCTTCTCCTGGCCCAACGCCATCGCCATCACTGAGCCCATCACCATCGGAAAGCGGATCGGCCAGCCCGAGCGCGACGGACACGTCTTCTGCGAGCGCAACCGAAACGTCAGCGTCAGCGACTCCCTAACTCAAGCTCCGAGCGCGTCCTTGACTAACTGCGCGACGACTCCGCCATCTGCCTTGCCGCGTGTTGCGGGCGTGAGCACCTTCATGACTGCACCCATCGCCTTCATACCCGTGAGACCTTGCTCGCCTGCTTGCGCAACCGCATCGCGCACAAGGACCGCAACTTCTTCGTCGGTAAGCGGCGAAGGCAGATAGCGCTCAAGCACTTCAAGTTCGGCACGCTCAAGGTTGGCGCGGTCGACGGCACCTGCGGAGTCGTACGACTCGGCAGCCTCGCGTCGGCGCTTGGCTTCGCCAATGAGGACAGCCACGACGTCGTCATCGGTGAGCTCGCGCTTCTCCTTGCCGGAGACCTCAGCATTGGTCACAGCGGTGAGGGCCATACGGAGAGTTCCCGCGGTCACTTTGTCTTGTGCGCGGATGGCTACGGTGAGATCTGACTGCAACTGGTCCTTCAACATGTAGCCATCCTCTCGCACGTGGGACACTGGCGGGGTGCTGGGGAAGATCGCGTCGGTTGCCGCCATAGGAGCGGCCGGGCTCGGTTATGCCCTCTGGGAGGCAAAGCAGCACACTCTGCGGCGGGTGACGGTTCCTGTACTGCCTGCTGGTGAGGCTCCGTTGCGCCTGCTGCATATCTCTGACCTGCACCTCACTCCTGGTCGCCGCTCAACTGTGGAGTGGGTGCGAGGGCTGGCTGAATTGCGTCCTGACCTGGTGATTGCGACCGGCGACTTCCTCGCGCACCCTGAGGCAGTGCCAACTGTTGCCGAGGCGCTCGATCCGCTGCTCGGTGTGCCGGGTGCGTTTGTGTTGGGTAGCAATGACTACTTCGCCCCTCGACTGTCGAACCCGCTTTTGTACTTCGCAGGTCCGTCGGCCGTGCATCCGGATCGACCGGAGTTGCCGTGGGGTGATCTGGTTGCTGAGTTGAGCGGTTCGTGGGCGAACCTTTCGAATGCGGCTGCATCGGTTGCGGTGGGCTCTCGAGTTGTCTCGTTGCGAGGAGTGGATGATCCGCACATCGAGCGCGATGACTACTCGGCCGTCGCCGGGCCGTGGGCTGCTGATCTGCGCCTAGGTGTGCTGCACGCGCCGTATCGTCGGGTGCTCGATGCCATGACTGCAGACGGCGCGGACCTCGTGTTGGCCGGGCACACTCATGGTGGCCAGTTGCGTGTGCCGGGCTTTGGGGCTCTCGTCACTAACTGTGATCTTGATCGGCGCAAGGCGCGGGGGCTGTCGATGTATGAGGGATCAGCCCTTCATGTGTCCGCCGGGCTGGGGACCTCGCCGTACGCTCCTATTCGCTTTGCCTGCCCACCTGAGGCAACCCTGCTGACGCTCGCACCGAGCGAGGCGGG
>WLOK01000132.1 GCA_009699315.1 Actinomycetota bacterium | reverse complement strand
TCAAGGTGCCCGCGTTTCTCTCGTGCATGTGGACGCGTACCGCCTTGGTTCCCATGTCGAATTCGACGACCTCGATCTCGACTCAGACCTCGACACCTCGGTCACGGTGGTGGAGTGGGGCGAAGGTCGAGCAGAGGGATTATCTGAGGAGCCGTTGTATGTTCGCATTGCACCAAAAGACCATGGTGATGTTAGACAATTGACTCTCGACGGCTCGGGTGATCATTGGGCTGCAGTTATTGACGCTCTGCGCGGTTGGTCATGATGAGACTTCTAGCGCTAGATACCGCGACACCGGCATCGACCGTAGCTGTTCATGATGGTGACCGGGTTCTTGCGTCTCGTCGGGTGACTGATGCGAGCCAGCATGCCGAGGTGCTCGCAGTCTTGGTGCGCGACGTGCTTGTTGAAGCGGGCGTCACGATGTCCGAGCTCACTCATATCGCGTGTGGTGTTGGCCCTGGTCCATTTACCGGATTGCGAGTCGGCCTCGCAACGGCAAAGACCATGGGCTATGCGCTCGGCATACCGGTAGTCGGCATCTGCTCACTGGATGCAATCGCTCGCGAACATCAGACGACCGCAGCAGAAGCAATCACCGTTGTGACTGGCGCGCGCCGACATGAGTTCTATTGGGCGTCGTACGACCCTGCGGGAACTCGCATTGCGGGTCCGGAAGTTGCGCGCGAAGAAAATCTCCCAAATTCGGGTGTCGTGGTGGGCGCACCGACTTCGCCGGCGATCCCGGATGCGTACTGGATCGCAGAGATCGCTGTTGAGGCGATTTCTAGGGGAGAGGAGGCAGCACCACCAGGAGCCGTAAACGTTGAGCAACCCGCCGGGGGAGATGGCACTAACACTGCTGACTTCATCCGAGGCCGGACGCTCCTCGCCGCTGAAGCTCTGTACCTAAGACGTCCCGATGCCGTCCCGCCCGCCAGCGCTGTCGCCGCTACCGCAGCTCGACCGAACGTGCGGCTCATGCGCTGGTGGGATATCGATGCGGTGAGTGCACTTGAGCCGCAGCTCTTCTCGACCACTGCATGGAGTGCCAGCACTTTTTGGTCTGAACTGGCCGGCGCACCCGACACTCGGCACTATGTCGTCGCAGAAGAGATGGGACAGATAGTCGGGTATGCCGGCATCACGATCTACCCACCCGAAGCCGAGGTGCAGACGATTGCCGTCGCGCCGTTGCAGCAAAGACATGGCACGGGGCGTGCGCTTCTTGAGACTCTGCTAGGTGAATCAGTCGCGCGTGGTTGTAGTCGCATGCTTCTTGAAGTCCGGGCAGACAATGCTGCTGCTATTTCGCTCTATGAATCCTTTGGATTTGTGATCAACGGACGTCGGCGTGACTACTACGGCGCTGGGCACGACGCTGTTCTCATGCAACGGGATGCGCAATGAGTGAACCCCTTGTCCTCGGTATCGAGACGTCTTGCGACGAGACCGGTGTGGGGCTCGTACGCGGCACCACCTTGCTCGCTGACGAAGTGGCTTCGAGTGTGGACGAGCACGTCCGATTCGGGGGAGTAGTCCCAGAGATCGCCAGTCGCGCCCATCTTGAGGCAATAATCCCGACGCTGGAGCGGGCATGTGCGACGGCTGGTGTCACTCTTCGCGATGTTGATGCAATAGCAGTCACGGCGTTTCCCGGTCTCGCAGGTGCGTTGCTTGTAGGTGTTGCATCTGCCAAAGCGCTTGCGCTGGCCCTCGGCAAGCCGCTGTACGGCGTGAGCCACTTGTCGTCGCACGTTGCAGTAGATCGACTCGTGCACGGCGAACTACCCGAGCCTGCAATCGCCATGCTCGTATCCGGCGGACACTCGTCCATCCTGCGAGTGGATGACATTACGGCGGACGTGGTTACCCTCGGAGCCACGATCGACGATGCGGCCGGCGAGGCATTTGACAAGGTTGCGCGCGTACTAGGGCTGCCGTTCCCGGGTGGACCATGGATTGACCGCGCGGCACGCGACGGTGATGCAACATACGTGGACTTTCCGCGCGGGCTCACTGCCGCGCGAGATCAGGCAGACCATCGTTTTGACGTCTCCTTCTCGGGCCTGAAGACTGCGGTGGCCCGCTGGATCAAGGCGCGCGAGGCGAGCGGCAATTCGGTGCCTGTGGCGGACGTGGCTGCTTCCTTCCAAGAGGCTGTTGTTGATGTTCTCACTGCGAAGGCCGTGGCCGCATGCCGCGAGGAGAACATCTCGCACCTCATCTTGGGCGGTGGTGTGGCAGCTAACTCACGCCTTCGGGCGATCGCGCAAGAACGTTGTGGGGCGGTTGGCATCCACTTGAGAGTCCCACCAGCTCGTCTGTGCACCGACAACGGAGCCATGGTGGCGGCTATGGGCGCCGCATTGGTGGCGCGTGGCAGACCGGCTAGTGACTTTGGGTTGTCTATCCGTCCGACCTGATCGCCTCTGGGGGCTCGGTGTGGTCGTCGCTGAGATAAAGACCGACGCTAGGAAGGCTGCACGATGGCCGCGAAGGCGCCATCACGAATCATGACAACCCATGCCTCGCCATGGGCGTCACGCTCAGCTCGATGCCCGACACTGCTCGCCATGCTTTGGGCGCTGCGATCGATATCGGATGTCTTGTAACTCACTCGCTCGAATGAGCGAAGCGCATCGCGGAGTTCGCCCACAGGTACGACGTTGTGCACCTGCCATACGCGCACCAGGCTGCTCTCACAAGATGGCCCGGTCAGCCACGTGCTCGCGGGCGTGATTCGAGTCGCACCACATTGAGCAGCGAGTCGGTCGACGAGATTGGCTCTTTTCACTGCGTCGTGTGGTTCGAGTAGGAATTCGCCGATGCTGGATATTCCTGCGGGCGTCGTGTCGAAGAAGTTATCGATTGATTCAATCGCACCCGCACTACTGATCACAGTGGCGCGACGTGAGGCTGAGTCATGGAGCGGCGCGAACCATACACAGGCTTCGACAACCTCGCTTCCGATACTGATCCACTCGACTGTGGCGCCATTGGGGATAAGAGATAGCGGAATGCCGGGAGCCACCTTGGCCACAGTGGGCGCGAGCAGAGCCATCTCGCAGACCCACGACCACGGCGGTGACCAGCGCTCTGGGTCTCGCTCTGCGTGCGCGCGACTGCCGTCGCTGCGTCGCGGGCCAGTGGAATCGCGACGCGCAGGGTCGACAAACAACGCAGTTCCTGGTCTCGTCGCGAGCAGCTCGGGCACGATCGTGCGCGCATCACCGTGAAGCACTTCAACAAGTTCGGGCAAGTTTGCACGTGCACACGCGAAGGTGACGGCATCCAGTTCGATCGCTGTGACGTCAAGTCCACCGGCATCCAAGGCGAGTGCGTCGAGGCCAGCGCCACTGGTCGCATCTACCACCGACTTAACACCGGCCGCGATCAAGCGTTGCGTCCGGTAAGTCGACACCAACGGATTCGTCGCTTGTTGCGCGAGGATGTCCGTCAGTACAAGCATTTCGGCGTTGGCACCGAGTTTGCCTGCGTGGGAGATATACGCTTCTGCAACTGCGCAAGCGGCAGAAATCTGTGCCGGTGCTAGGTCGGGATAGGCGGCCCGCAGGCGGGTGACCGTGGCCAGCGGGCCGAGGATCGGCAGGTCTGTCTGGGCCGCCCGCCGAATTTCTCGGCCGGGGCCAGCCACCCACGTGATATCGGCGGGCTCCATGAGGGAACCGTAGTCCGTGGGCGGTCATTTCTGGCACTCGGTTTGACGGAGTGCTAACGACCCTTTAATCTCATTTCTGGCACTCCCAGCCCGGGACTGCTAGTTGGTGCGGTCCGCCGCACCGAAAGAACCCATCGATCGTGGAGGACAGCTCGTGTCGGTCTCCATCAAGCCCCTTGAGGATCGCATCCTCGTTCAGACCCTCGAAGCCGAGCAGACCACGGCCTCTGGCCTGGTTATCCCGGACACTGCCAAGGAGAAGCCCCAGGAGGGCAAGGTCCTTGCAGTTGGCCCGGGCCGTTTCGATGAGAGCGGTGCCAAGCGCATTCCGCTCGACATCAAGGCGGGCGACGTCGTTATCTACTCGAAGTACGGCGGCACCGAGGTGAAGTACGACGGTCAGGAGTACCTCATCCTCTCTGCGCGCGACATCCTCGCAGTCGTCGAGAAGTAAGACCCCAACGACTTTATGCCGGGCGTTCTGAGTGAACGCCCGGCATACGGTCACCCCTAGTTGTGAAAGTGAGCACCATGGCCAAGATTCTTGAGTTTGACGAAGCCGCCCGCCGTGGCCTGGAGCGTGGCGTTAACGCCCTAGCCGACACCGTGAAGGTGACGCTCGGTCCAAAGGGACGCAATGTCGTCATCGACAAGAAGTGGGGCGCACCCACCATCACCAACGATGGTGTGACCATCGCGCGTGAGATCGAACTTGAGGATCCCTACGAGAACCTCGGTGCGCAGCTCGTCAAAGAGGTTGCCACCAAGACCAACGACATCGCAGGCGACGGCACCACCACCGCCACGGTGCTCGCTCAGGCAATGGTGCGTGAAGGACTTCGTCAGGTCGTCGCTGGTGCCGGCCCGATCGAACTCAAGCGCGGCATGGACGCTGCAGTCAAGGCGATCTCTGCCCGACTCCACGAAATGGCTCGCGAGGTGGGCAGCAAGGAAGAGATCGCCCAGGTTGCGACCATCTCTTGCCAAGATTCGGACATTGGCGCTCTAATCGCAGACGCTTTCGACCGGGTCGGCAAGGACGGCGTTATCTCCGTCGAGGAGTCGAGCACTACCGGCCTCGAACTTGAATTCACCGAAGGCATGCAATTCGACAAGGGCTTCATTTCGCCGTACTTCGTCTCCGATGCTGAGCGCATGGAGTCTGTGCTCGAAGAAGGCCGCATCTTGCTCGTACAGGGCAAGATTTCTAGCGTCAGCGAGATTCTGCCGCTGTTGGAGAAGGTCGTGCAGGCGAGCAAGCCGTTGCTGATCATCGCTGAGGACGTGGACGGCGAGGCGTTGTCTACTTTGGTCGTCAACCGCATTCGTGGAACATTCACGTCATGCGCAGTGAAGGCCCCCGCTTTCGGTGATCGTCGTAAGGCGATTCTGGAGGACATTGCCGTTCTGACTGGCGCGACTGTCGTGACCACGGATGTCGGCCTCAAGCTCGACC
>WLOK01000131.1 GCA_009699315.1 Actinomycetota bacterium | reverse complement strand
GCTCTTGCTGGGCGTAGACCGGCTCGGCTGGGATGACGAGTTCGTTCAAGAAGTCGAACGCCTTTGCCTGAAGGTCCTTGACCTTGTCTGTCTGAGCGAATTCCATGGATTCCTCCCTCTACTAACTAACGATAGTTAGTATAGGATATGTCCACCTGCAGTTACAAGGGGTTGGCCAAGGAGGCGTGCAGTGCGCAGAACCGTGTACTCAGCGGACCATGAGGCGTTCCGCGACACTGTGCGGACCTTCATCGAGCGCAGCATCCTGCCGATCCATGAGGAGATCGTTGCCGAGAAGCAGATCCCCGATTCGGTGTGGCAGGCAGCCGGCAAGGCCGACCTACTCGGCCTCGAAGTGCCAGAAGAGTTTGGTGGCAGCGATCCGGGCGATTATCGATTCAATGCAGTGCTTGGTGAAGAGCTCGCCAAGGTCAGCATGGCGTACAACTCCTGCTTACAGATGCACTTCGACATCGGCGTTCCCTACTTCGTGAAATACGGGACACAAGAGCAAAAGGAGCGCTGGCTCCCAGGTCTGTGTTCGGGAGAACTCGTCACCACTATTGCAATGACGGAGCCATCTGGTGGCTCGGACCTCGCGGCCCTGCGCACCTCTGCTGTTCGCAGCGGAGATGACTGGGTGCTCAATGGGTCCAAGACCTTCATCACCAATGGATACACCGCTGATGTCATTATCGTCGCTGCTCGGACTTCACCCGAGAAGAAGGCAAAAGGCATCACACTCTTCGCTTTGGAGAATGGCACCCCCGGTTTTGAGCGCGGCCGCAAGCTCGACAAGGTGGGCCAACCCGAGGCGAACACAGCCGAATTGTTCTTTCAAGATGTCAAGGTTCCGAACGCCAACGTCATCGGTGAAGTTGACCGCGGTTTCATCCAAATGATGGAGCAACTACCGCAGGAACGCATCAGTGCTGCTGTCGGCAACCTCGCACAGGCAAAAGCCATTCTTGAGGAGACGCTGGTCTATGCCAAGGAGCGTCAGGCATTCGGCCAATCCATCGGCAAGTTCCAACACAATAAGTTCCTATTGGCCGATCTCTTCACGCAGATTGATGTGTCGCAGGCCTATGTGGATGCTTGTGTAGTCGCTCATACGCAAGGTGATTTAACTGCCGTAGACGCAGCAAAGGTGAAGATGTGGACCTCTGACATTCAGAACTCGGTCCTTGATCACTGCGTGCAATTGCATGGTGGTTATGGATTTATGCGTGAATATCGCGTGGCTCAGGCGTGGATGGATGCGCGCGTGACGCGCATCTGGGGCGGTACAAACGAAATTATGAAGGAAATCATCGGCCGCGACCTCGGCCTGTAGATCGCAACCTGAAGGAGAGTTATGGGCAACATCACGTACGACTTCACTGGACGCACGGTCATCGTGACTGGCGCCGCTCGCGGCATCGGTTTTGAAGTGGCCGCATTCTTTCGCAAGGCAAATGCCGACGTTATCCTCGTCGACTTTGACGGACCCGAGGTCATGGAAGCTGCCGCCAAGATTGGCGGAATCGGCGTGCAAGCTGATGTCTCGAACACCGACGATGTAGAGCGATCAGTTGCTCTCGCGGTCGAGAAGACAGGTCGTCTCGACATTGTGGTCAATAATGCCGGCATCCTTCGCGACAGGGTGGTCTGGAAGTTGACGGACGATGACTGGGACGCAGTGATGGCCGTTCACTCCGGTGGCACCTTCCGTTATACACGTGCAGCGGTTCCCTACTTCCGCGCCCAGAACTATGGACGCATCATCAACGTGACCTCCTACACGGGTCTCCGTGGCAACCCGGGTCAGTCGAACTACTCGATGGCTAAGGCTGGAATCATCGGCTTCACCAAGACCACTGCGAAGGAACTCGCTCGATTCGGTGTGACCGTCAACGCAATTTCACCGAATGCGGAGACGCGGATGGTGGCATCCATTCCCCCGGAGAAGCTCGCAGAACTTACAGCCGGCGTACCGATGGGACGTTTCGCGCACCCGAGCGAGATGGCAGCAGCTATTGCATTCCTCGCTTCTGAAGAAGCTGGCTACATCACCGGAGTCGTAGTTCCGGTGGACGGTGGGCTGTCCATGTGACAAGCGGGCACGCCGTGGTGTTGCGGTCGTACCCCGAAGGTCTACCCCGCGCCACAGATTTCGAGTGGGTTCCTGAGACGACGTCCGAACCAGGTGACGGACAGGCGCTGCTTCGGATTTTGTGGGCGTCTATTGATCCCGCGATGCGAACGTGGCACTCAGCGAAGCCAGGCCGCGGAGTTGTGCGGCCGCTAGGGACTGTGATGAAGGCAGTGGCAGTCGCGGAGGTCGTCGAAAGTCGCAACTCGTTGCGTGTCGGGGACCACGTTGTGGGCTCGTTCGGGATGCGTGAATGGTGCATCTCCGATGGCGCCGATGTGACTCGCGTTCTCGATGCCGGCATTGAGCCGCGCCTAGGCCTTGGCACTCTTGGACATATCGGTCTGACTGCGTTCGCGGGTCTGCACAAGGTGGCGCGCGCACAAGCGGGTGAAACCGTTCTGGTGTCCTCGGCGGCAGGAGCCACGGGCGCGCTTGCGGGGCAAATCGCTGCTGCCGCCGGCTGCCGCGTGATTGGCATCGCAGGTGGGCCGGACAAGGCGGCTATTTGCCGCACGGAGTACGGCTTCGACATATGCATTGATCGGCATGCCGAAACGGATCTGGTCGGCGCAATTCGGGCCGCCGCGCCAGAAGGCATTGACGTTTTCTTTGACAATGTTGGTGGACCGACTCTCGATGCCGCGATGCAGAACATGAATGCGCTCGGTCGAGTCGCAATCTGCGGAACCATCTCGGTGCGCAGTTCAGAGCCGGGCCATGGTCCTCGCCACGAGAGACTTATGCTGGATAAGCAGTTGACGGTTCAGGGCTTCTTGACTTCGCAATTCGAGGTGGATTACCCCGAGATGCTCGAGTCGCTCTCTCTTTTGCACTCGGAGGGCCGCCTTCACCTGCGTGAAGTCGTCGTGGAAGGTGCTGAAAATGCTCCTCTCGCTTTGGAACAACTTCTCGCCGGTGAATTCGCTGGCAAAGTACTAGTACGAATTGCAGCTTGAAGTTCAGTGCACAACACACCTAAGGAGAACAGCCAGTGAGCACACGCGACGCAGTCATCGTTGAGGCAGTCCGTACCCCAGTCGGCATCGGCAAGCCAGAGAAGGGTGCCTTGTGGGGCATCAACCCAGTGGATCTCTCTGCGATGGTCTTGCAAGGACTCGTTGCTCGGACTGGCATTGATCCCGCGATGGTCGACGATGTCGTGTGGGGCTGTGTCTCGCAGGTGGGCGAACAATCCTTCAACGTAGGGCGCAACTCTGCCCTCGCCGCTGGATTCCCGGAGGACGTGCCCGGAACAACGGTGGATCGTCAGTGCGGTTCGAGTCAGCAGGCCGCTCACTTTGCTGCCGCAGGTGTTATCTCCGGTCAATATGACATCGCGATCGCGGGCGGAGTCGAGTCGATGTCGCGGGTGCCCATGATGTCCAACACGATCGGCGGTGATGGTCCGTTTGGTCCCATGATGAAGGCGCGTTACAACGACGGTCTTGTTCATCAGGGCATCAGTGCCGAGATGATTGCGGAGAAGTGGGGCTTGAGCCGCACCGAACTTGATCAACTCGCGGTGGATTCGCATGCTCGCGCGGCTGCTGCGCGCGCAGCAGGTCTATTTGAGGACGAGATCGTCTCCATCCAGACTCCCGCAGGGCTTGTGTCTCAGGATCAGGGCATCCGTGAGGGGACTTCGTTGGAGAGCTTGAGTGGCCTCAAGACTGTCTTCAAGGAAGACGGCGTCGTCACTGCTGGTAACGCTTCGCAGATCTCTGACGGTGCAGCTGCCATGCTCATCATGACCTCCGAGAAGGCCAAGTCGCTGGGCCTTAAGCCCATCGTGCGATTCCATACCTTCGCACTTGCTGGTGTTGATCCGATCATCATGCTGACGGGTCCCATCCCCGCGACACAAAAGGCGCTTGCTAAGTCGGGACTAAAGGTTTCTGACATCGGCGCCTTTGAGATCAACGAAGCCTTCGCATCTGTCGTGGGAGCTTGGCTTAAGGAGACTGGCGCTGATTGGGCGAACACCAATGCGCTCGGTGGCGCGATGGCGTTGGGTCATCCGTTGGGGGCTTCGGGTGGACGTCTCATGTCGACTCTCGTGCATCACATGAAGCGCAATAACATCCGCTATGGCTTGCAGAGCATGTGTGAAGGTGGCGGCATGGCTAACGCAACCATCCTCGAATTGCTCTGATGCTCAAGCTCGATCGGGGAGTGGCCCCGGGAACAACCCTGTCCTTCGGCGCAACCCGGGATTTTGCTCGGGCCACCGAATCCGGGGGCTGGGACGGGCTGTGGGTGTCCGAAGCTAAACATGATCCTTTTCTCTCGGTAGCCATTGCAGCCGAACACACACAATCACTGACCCTGGGTACATCGATCGCGGTTGCGTTCGCGCGCAATCCGATGACTACGGCCTACACGGCCTACGACCTGCAGCGCCTTTCCAATGGTCGTTTCAATCTAGGATTAGGTAGCCAGGTCAAGCCGCATATCGAACGCCGCTTCAATATGCCGTGGTCGTCTCCTGCTGCTCGTATGCGTGATTTCGTTCTTGCCATGCGCGCAATTTGGGAGTCATGGCGCACTGAAGAAAAATTGAATTATCGCGGGGAGTTTTACCAGCACACGTTGATGACTCCGTTCTTCGCGCCGCCACCGCTGGACTGTGCTGACCCGGGTGTCTTCATTGCTGCGGTAGGCCCGGCAATGACGCGAGTCGCCGGCGAGGTGTGTGATGGAGTCTTCCTCCACGGCTTTACGACGCCGAAATTTATTAACGAGGTGTCTCTGCCGGCCATCACGGAGGGTCTCGCGATCACCAATCGTCCGCGAGATGCATTCGAGGTTGCAATGATGTCCTTCATCGTCACAGGGGAAACCGACGAAGACACTGCGCGTGCAGCACAAGCTGTTCGTGAGCAAATCGGTTTCTACGGCAGCACGCCTGCGTATCGCACCGTCATGGAGCTGCATGGTTGGGGCGAGGTTGCCGACGAACTCAATGCCATGTCGCGTGAGGGCGGAGCAGCTTGGTCGCGACTCGGC
>WLOK01000130.1 GCA_009699315.1 Actinomycetota bacterium | reverse complement strand
GGCGAGGGACTTTTCTTCGAACTCGCTATCGAAGACCTGCGGCGTGCAGCCGATCTTTTCCTGCCGATCTGGGATCGCACCAACGGCGTCGACGGCTGGGTCTCGCTAGAGGTTTCGCCCGAACTCGCCTACGATGCCGCCGCCACTGCTGCGGCTGCCACCGACCTACACACTCGTGCGGGCCGCAAGAACCTCTTCATCAAGATCCCCGGCACTCCTGAGGGACTTCCCGCGATCGAGGCGAGCATCGCCGCGGGCATTCCGATCAACGTGACGCTGCTGTTCAGTGCGGATCACTACGAGGCCGCTGCAGACGCATACCTCAAGGGCATCGAGCGCCGCATCGCTGCTGGCCTCAACCCTGATGTCGAATCGGTGGCGTCGGTGTTTATGTCGCGTTGGGATAACGCTGTGGCGAAGTCCGTACCGGATGATCTAAAGAATCGCCTTGGCCTCGCGATTGGCAAAGATGTCTACCGTTCCTACCGGACACTTCTTGAGTCCGATCGCGTCCAGAAGATTGTGTCTGCGGGTGGCCGCATGCAACGACTGCTCTGGGCGAGCACGAGTGCCAAGGATCCATCCGCGCCGGACACGCTCTACGTGTCTGGGCTCGCGGCGCCACTCACGGTTAACACGATGCCTGACGTCACACTCAATGCCTTCTACGATCACGGTGCCGTCGGGGAGATGCTTCCCGCCAACGGAGGCGATTGCGATGCCGTACTCGCGCAGTTTGCCGCTGCGGGAGTCGATGTCGCTGCGCTTGCCCAAAAGCTGCAGACAGATGGGGCCGACTCATTTGTCGAGGCGTGGCAGCAACTGCTTGGTGTGATCAACAGCCAGGTTGCCAAGGTCAATCCGTGACCCCTGTCTCGCTTCGTGAGCGGCCGGCATACGCCGCGCTGGCTGCACACTACGAGACGATCAAAGACATCCACCTGCGCGAACTCTTCGCTGGAGACCCACAGCGTGCAGAGCGCTTCACCTTCGACGTGGTTGGACTCAATGCCGACTTGTCGAAAAATCGCATCACTTCTGAGACTCTGACGCTCCTTGTGTCGCTCGCCGAACAAAGCGGACTCCGCGATCACATCGAAGCAATGTTCCGTGGCGATCGGATCAACGTCTCCGAGAACCGTTCCGTTCTTCACGTAGCACTTCGTGCGCCCCGTAGTGAGAGCATCGTTGTTGACGGCGTCGATGTTGTCGTCGGAGTGCACGAGATTCTCGACCGGATGGCTGTATTCGCCGATCATGTCCGGTCAGGCGATTGGACCGGTCACACCGGAAAACGAATTCGCAATGTGGTCAACATAGGCATTGGCGGCTCCGATCTCGGCCCTGTCATGGCCTACGAGGCGCTCCGCCACTACTCGCAGCGCGACCTCACCATGCGCTTCGTGTCTAACGTCGACTCCACAGATTTCGTCGAGGCAACACGCGATCTCGACCCCGCGGAAACCCTCTTCATCATCTCGTCCAAAACCTTCACAACGCTTGAGACGATGACAAACGCGCGGTCGGCACGCATGTGGGCTTTGGCCGCGCTCGGTGACGAAGCCGCAGTAGCCAAGCATTTTGTCGCGGTGTCCACAAACGCCGAGAAGGTTGCCGAGTTCGGCATCGACACCGCCAATATGTTCGGCTTCTGGGATTGGGTCGGTGGCCGATACTCAATGGACTCCGCGATCGGACTCTCCACGATGATCGCGATCGGACCGACGGCTTTCTCGGAGTTACTTGCGGGCTTTCACGCAATGGACACTCACTTCCGCACCACGCCACTCGAGCAGAACCTTCCAGCTCTTCACGGCCTGCTGTGCTTCTGGTACACCAACTTCTTCAACGCCCAAACGGTCGCGGTTCTTCCGTACGAGCAGTACCTCAAGCGGTTCCCGGCCTATCTCCAGCAGTTGACGATGGAATCCAATGGAAAACACGTACGCCTCGATGGAACGCATGTCGACTACGACACAGGTGCGATCTTCTGGGGAGAGCCCGGCACCAACGGCCAACACAGCTTTTATCAATTGATCCATCAAGGCACTCGCCTCGTACCAGCGGACCTCATCGGCTTCGGTCAGGCTCTCAATCCCCTCGGGGAACATCACGACATCCTTATGTCCAATGTCTTCGCGCAGGCACAGGCACTGGCGTTTGGCAAGACCGCTGAGGAGATCGCAGCCGAGGGTGTCCCACCCGCTGTTGTGCCGCATAAGGTGATGGAAGGCAACCGACCTACGAACGTCATCCTGTCGGAGAAGTTGACTCCTTACAATCTTGGCACCCTCGTCGCGCTCTATGAGCACAGCGTGTTCACTCAAGGTTCGTTGTGGGGCATTGATTCCTTCGATCAGTGGGGCGTCGAACTTGGCAAGGTTCTCGCGACCGCGATCATCCCCGAACTCACTTCACAAACAGAACCCCTGCTCGACCATGACTCGTCTACCAATGCACTGATCCGCACATATCGTCGTCTTAAGAAGGGCTAAGCAACATGACAACCAGCACCCCGATGCAACTTGGCATGGTCGGACTTGGCCGAATGGGAGCCAATCTGGTCCGCCGCCTCATGCGTGACGGCCACCGTTGCGTCGTCTTTGACGTCGATCAGACAGCGGTCGCTGCGCTTGTCGCTGAGGGTGCCACCGGTGCCACGTCACTCGAAGACCTCGTCGCCAAGCTCGACGTGCCGCGCGCCGCATGGCTCATGCTTCCAGCAGGCATAACCGGCAAGATCCTCGATGAACTTGCTGCGCTCATGGTGAAAGACGACATCATCATCGATGGCGGCAACTCTTACTATCGCGATGACATCGATCGCGCCGCAAAGCTTGCACCCAAGGGCTTGCATTACGTTGATTGCGGCACCTCTGGCGGCGTGTGGGGCCTCGATCGCGGCTACTGCCTGATGATCGGTGGGGAGAACGCTCCCGTGCAGCATCTCGATCCGATTTGGAAGTCGATCGCCCCAGGTGCGGGTTCGGCGGAGCCAACACCAGGCCGCAAGCCCGGTGGTACTGCGCAAGACGGCTACCTGCATTGTGGTCCGAACGGTGCTGGTCACTTCGTCAAGATGGTGCACAACGGCATCGAATACGGAATGATGGCGGCGATCGGCGAGGGCCTGAGCATCATCAAGCATGCGAATGCAGGCAAACAAGAACAAGTCATAGACGCCGAAACCACTCCGCTACGCGATCCGCAGTATTACCAGTACGACATCCCCGTAGGCGAGGTAGCTGAGGTATGGCGTCGCGGATCGGTCGTGGGCTCATGGCTGGTCGATCTCACTGCAGCCGCAATGGCTGAGGATCCCAACCTCGACGCATTCACCGGCCGCGTGTCCGACTCTGGCGAAGGCCGCTGGACCGTTCTGGCCGCAGTCGAAGAGGGAGTGCCAGCTTCGGTGATCACCGCATCGTTGTTTGAGCGCTTCGAATCACGTGGTTTGGGCAACTTCACCGACAAGGTTATGTCGGCTATGCGCAATGAGTTCGGTGGGCACGACGAGAAGAAGTCCTGATCTTGGACTTCACCGTCAACGTCCACGCTGACGACGATGCGGTGGCAAAAGCTGCTGCGCGCTATGTGGCAGATCGTGCCCGCGATTGCGTAGGGGACCACGGAGTCTTCACATTCGCAGTCAGTGGCGGACGGACCCCCTGGCTGATGTTCGCGCATCTTGCCGATGAAGACATGCCTTGGGTCCAGACGCGCATCTTTCAAGTCGACGAACGCTGTGCGCCACTTGATGACGCCGATCGCAATCTGCGCCATCTTCAAGAAGCGTTGGGTTCTGTCCCCGCGGAGGTCGTTCCCATGCCAGTCGAAGTCGAAGACCTTGATGCCGCGGCGGCCACCTACGCGTCCTTGCTCCCCGAATCCTTCGACCTGATTCATCTCGGGCTTGGCCCCGATGGCCACACGGCCTCACTAGTGCCGGGTGATGCCGTACTCGAAGTCACCGATCGACTCGTGGCACCGACAAGCAGCCTCTACCAAGGCCGTCGACGCATGACACTCACCTATCCCGGGCTCGCTCGAGCTCATCAGTTCCTGTGGCTCGTTACCGGTTCTGAGAAGGCCGAGCCGCTGGCCCGACTGCTCGCAGGTGATGCGAGTATTCCTGCGGGCCGAGTCACGGGGGGCCCATCCATCGTCATGGCCGACACTGCAGCGAAGGGAACCACATGACCCCCGAGGAGCAAGACGCCGAGAAGAAGGCATGTGCAGAAGCAGCCGCGTTGCTCGTCGAAGACGGCATGCTCCTAGGCCTAGGCACCGGTTCCACCGTGGCCTTCCTGCTTCCTGCTATTGCGCGCCGTGGCCTACGCCTCACCTGCGTTGCGACTTCACCGCGTACTGCCGAGGCAGCGATCGCTATTGGCCTCACGGTCGTCGAATTCGACACTCTCACGCGCCTGGACATGGCCATCGACGGGGCCGATCAGATCGCGCCCGATAACTGGCTAATTAAGGGTGGCGGTGCCGCGCACACCCGCGAGAAAATTGTCGAAGCGGCAGCAGATCGTTTTGTGGTCATCGCCGACTCCAGCAAAGTTGTCACTCGCCTCGTAGCGCCGGTACCTGTTGAGCTCGTCGCCTTCGGCCTCGAGGCAACATTGGCGAGACTGGGAGACGTACGCCTGCGCGATGTCCCCGTGAGCCCCGATGGCGGGATTATTGGTGACTCGTTCGCGGACATCGAGGATCCGTACGTCACCGCGGCCCGCCTAAGCGACGACCCCGGCGTCGTGTCACACGGACTCTTCCCGCCGAGCATGGTCTCTACGGTCATCATCGCCCGTGGTCAGGATATTGAAACGCGCTAGTTGCTGGGGTTAAGCACGTCGCTCAGGATCGACTTGATCATCTCGCTTCCCTGCGGGCTGTCGGGCGTCACACCCCAGGACTTCAACTCTCGAGACACTGCCTCGCGAGCACGCGCAAGCTGCTCCGTGACTACTCGCTTCTCGGCCCACTCAAGTTCGCGCTGACGCAAAGCATGGTCCATGCGCTCCATTTGCGGCGCGGTGACGGGTAGGTCGAAGATCTCGGAAACAAAGGGCGGGATGTCTTCGCGGTAGTCGTGTCCCCGACGACCGAAGTCACCAGGAATGACTTCCATGGCATTGGTGAGATCGACTCCAGT
>WLOK01000013.1 GCA_009699315.1 Actinomycetota bacterium | reverse complement strand
TGTGGGGTAGCCGAGGGCGGTTAGGGCTGCCGTGAGGCGGTGGGCGATTTCGCCTTCTAGGGGGCGGACGTCTTCGGGGGTGCCGAAGAGCATGTCGTGGATGCCGAGGAGGCGGATGAGCTCGGGGCAGGGGTCGGCGTGGTCGTCCACGCGTAGGTCGATGGCTATGTCGCTGCCGCCGCCGTAGCCGGCTCCGACTCCGCCCACCAGCAGGGAGGCGCTTTGGCGGCCGCGGGAGTCTCCGCCGGCGCGATCGCCCGCGAGTAGGGCCGCGAGTAGGCGGCGCTCAAAGGGGCCAGTTGCCGCGAGGTAGGCCGCTTCCATCTCCGCGACCACCTCTGGTCCGGTGAGGATGTTGCCTTGGATGGCGTAGCCCGGCCCCGTCACTCCGCCGGCCCACGGCATGCATTCGTCTCCCGTGAACGTCGCACCGAGCCCGAAGCCGTCAACCACCCCGGCCTGGCGCTGCCCTCGTAGGTCATCGGCTGCAGTCAGCGCATCGAGGGTGGCCTGAGCGTCAAGGCCCGCGGCGAGGTTGGCGAACCCGTCGGGCAGGTAGCGCAGGTTCGCGAACGACTGCGTCGCGATCGCACCGATGGGTGGACGCACACCTGGCACCACCGCCCCGACCGCAAGGAACTTGCTCGCGACGGCTACGCCCCAGCGATCGCCGTCTTCACTACGCGCCACAATCGAAAACGTCATGCCGCGACTGTAGTGACCAGCCACGAAATCCGCTCCCTAACGCCAACTACAACGTGGCTTGAGCCCCCTTGTTGTGTCGATGCGCACCGAGACGGGCACG
The DNA here is from genome assembly GCA_009699315.1 of Actinomycetota bacterium. Taxonomy (GTDB): domain Bacteria; phylum Actinomycetota; class Actinomycetes; order S36-B12; family S36-B12; genus CAINMH01. Next base: position 28,858 of record WLOK01000013.1, on the reverse strand, counting down.
ACTCCCCAGCCGTAACAAACGCCCGCGCGATCGCAGCAATCTGTTCGGACTGCTCTGGTGGTGTTGCAGCACTTCCGGAGGGGACGAAAAAGCCCGAAGGACTAAATCCTGAAAGGATTTACGTCCGGCAGGCCCAAGTCCCCGGAGGAAGTGAAGCAGCACCCCAAAAACGACTGAGGGGCTAGTCGGCTCCCTACCGGGAGTGGGCGACTAGCCCCTCAGTTGAGCTGTATTGCTGGTTCGTGGTTACGCCTTGCTGGAAGGTGCTTCCTTGAACTCTGCCGCGGCGAACGTTGCGTCGTCGTCGGCACTCTTGATGCGAGCGATCTTGAAGATCAACAGGCCGTAGAGGCACTTGGCCAACACGTCTGCGATCGAGTACCCAAGCTGACGACCGACGAACGAGTCGGCGCCACTGATGCCCAGCTGCGGAAGCAGGTAGGAGATTGGGTAGACGCCCCACGTCGCGAGAAGCAGCCAACGAAGGCCACGCAGTTCCTTGCCCACCTGAGTCGGCTGGGTGCTGGATGCCTTGGTCATCTCGACGAAGAGGACGTAGAGGATGTAGAGGAACGGAATCGTGGAGAGAACGCCCCAGACGGTCTTCATGGAGTCGAAGCCACCGGCCATGATCTCGCCGGGGTAGCCAAGAACGATCATGAGGATCGAAGCAGGAATGAGCTTCCACAGCAGGCTGCTGCGAGTCTTGCTTGGCAATGCCAACACCGCAACAGTTTCGAAGAGCAGCAGCGGCACGGTAAGCAGCCAGTCAACGTAGCGGTAGCCCTCGTTGAAGCCATCGCCCTTGACGAGGTTGAACTCGGTGGCGACGCCCTTTACGCCCTCATCCACCGCGACGTAAGCGTCGGTGAAGGAGTTGAAGATACGGATGTAGTGGTACGCCGCGATTAGGCAGACCATCGCCGAGATGACGACCGCAAGCCGGTAACGGGGAAGAACCCGGGCCTGAACGGCCAGGAGGAAAACGGTCGTCGCCAACATGGCGGCGAAGGCGAAGGACAACACGTTGTAGACGGTCTGGAACTGCGTATTGGAGAGGACCTCTACAACGTTGTCGGCTGTGCTAGGCATTGAACCTCCTCTAGGCGGGGAGCGAAGTGCTTACCGCGCGGTGGCTCCTGATGGAGTCGGAGCACACCATTTACCTCATTGCAGGACTCTGCAAGTGGAAACGCCGATTTTCTTGGGCCATAAATTTCTTTGCGCACCCCGTTAGTCGGTCGTGCAATTGAGCATTGTTGATTAAGTCAGATGGCTAATCTGAGTTAGGGCCCCGACTTCGACATGTACGCACATCCACACGTCTTCCCCTCAAGATGCCAGAGTGAGCACGTGGCTCCTCGGTATTGGATCAAGCAGTACGGCCTGCAACGAAGCGGCACCAACTACAGCCGAGCCCTCATCGAATCACTCTGCCCCGAAGCGCGTGTCCTCGCCAGCATTCTGGGTACCAAGCACGACCTGCCAGATCTCGATGCTGCGGTGGCTCGCCTTCGCGAGGGAGACGTTGGGATCGCCAAAACAGATCTCGCGACGGAAGACTTCCAGGAGATTATGCGGGCCTACGAAATGGGAGAGTTGCGCATTCTGGTGTGCGTACGCGATGCCGTTGTCTGGATGGATTCGCTGGAGCGTTACCGCGCTAAACGAGAACGTCGTGAACCTCAGGTACTTACTCGCACCACCATCGAAGACTGGGTTCGCCGGTGGCTGGACTACTACAGCCAGCTTCATGATTGGTGCGAATCGTCGACTCTGTCTTCCTCGTGGGTGGTACACCATCAAGTCGTACGCAATCCCGAGATGGTGGTTGAGATTGCCGAAAACTGGGGCATCCCCTGCAACGACGAGATCCAGCGGCTTGGTTACATGCGCAATGGCTCTGACGAGCACAGCAGCCGTTTCATTAGTCGTCAGAAGTACCGACCGAATCAGTATCCAGAGGTGTACTCCGGAGCCGGACTAATCGCACTAGAGGACGTGCGCTGGACCACCGACTTAGTGAAGAGTCTTGATTCTCGCAAACTCTCGCGTAACTGGATGTGGAAAGGTGCATCGTTGCGGCGACGCACAAGTCAGCAACTGTCAGGTGACAGAACCGAGTAGGCGTTAGGCGCCGGTTAGCGTCCGCGTTGATACCAAGAGCATCAGCACCGCCAGCACGGCGAGGATCAGGATGTAGCGAAACAGCCCTGGGCCTCGACCAGCGCCACGGACCGCGAATATAACTGCACCAATCGCCGGAATAACCACAATCGCGGCGGCCACTGCGGGGGTGACATTGAGATGGGCCGAGAGCAGGCCCAAGGCCACGACGACACAGACAAGCGCCGAAATCGCCGCCGCGCGCACTCCCACCTTCGAAACTAGCCCGCCCGCGCCTACACCTAGGTCGCTTTCGACATCCGGGATCGCGTTAGCCAGATGTGCGCCCACGCCGAGCAGCGCACACGCGCTAACCAACCACAGCGCGGGCGCGATCGGGGGCGTGAGGCCGTACGTCACGAACACCGGGACGAGCCCGAATGACACCGCATATGGCAGAGGCGAGAGGACCGTCGACTTCAGCAACACGTTGTAGGTCCAGGCGGACAGCACCGCAACTACATGTGCGCTGCCACCGATGGGGCCGGCAGCAAGGTAGGAGAAAATCACCGTCGCCATGAGCGCCACCGCAGCAAGCCGCCACAACGTGGCCGCGGCCACGTCACCCCGCACCGTGGGTTTGCCCGTGCGGGCAGCTTTGCGGTCACGTTCCGCATCACGCGCATCGTTAGACCAGCCGATCGAGAGCTGTCCCGTGAGTGTTGCGACACCCATCAACACGAGCCCCCATGCGTCTCGCCCCGCAGCTGCAGAGAGTGCGACCACGACAACCGTCACGGTGGCGGAAGGCCCTGGGTGACAGGCAACGATCAGAGCCCGCACCCGGTTCCACGTCATAGAGGAGTGTCTCACCAAACACTCCCACGTGCGGCTTCGTCGGCGAGCACCACAAACGCGCCACCTAGTTCGAGGGAATCGCTACCTTCAGCCGACTACCTGTGTCCGTCGCAGTGAGCGACCAATCACCACGCGAGACTTGAGCTACATATGCCGAGCCCATGCCGCCTGCACCACGCTGGGGGCCTCTGCCGTTGTCGTCTACTACTACCTCTACTCCGCCACCAACGGGTCCACTAATAGTGATCGCAATATGAGTGGATTGACCATGACGTATCGCATTCGAGATTGCCTCTTCCACTACTCGACCGATGATCGTTGGGTCACCTGCAGCCTTCGGGTCGATGGCGATGTCGAAGGTACAGAACCCATCCCAGAGCGAGGTCTTGCGAGCTACTTCTGCGGCGATGGAGCCGAGGCCCTCCTCGCGACGAAGCGCCACTGATGCGCTCAAGGCATCGTGCGCATCTACGAGAGCAAGATTGATCGCGCGCGCATCATCTCGCACAGCCGCCTGCTCGATGGCAAGAGCGCAAGCGACGAGACGCGTTTGAACGGATCCATGTAGTACCTGTGCGGCCTCTCGAGCGAACAGCGCGACCTGTTGACTTCGGGCAATGGACACGATGCGATCGGTCCGCAAATCTGAGCGCAGATTCATGCGCAATTCCGTCGCCTTGTCACGCCAAGCTCCGAACCCAGAGGTAATGAAGACCACGACGACTCCGGCTACTACCTGAGTAATCACCCAGGTGGCAGATGACGACCCCGGAATCCACATGCTCCGCAAGAGGGCACGAACTAGGACACTCATCTGCATCACCATGATCATCACTAGGAAGATGGCGACATGGTGCTGCGGGAAGCGACGCATGAGTGCATTGCCGATCAGCCCTGCGGAGAGGGTGATGGCCAACCCTGAGACAAGAAGTACCACTGCGCGTTCAAACCCAAAGGTGCCCATCAACGCGGCCAGCGTGCCAATTACGTCAATGAGCGCATAGGCAAGCGGGCGAAAGGGCTGGTAACGGGGGATATTGGCAAGGAACTTCCACCAGGGGAGTTTGGGGTAGCGCTCCTCTCGCTGACTCCACAATCGTCGGCTAAGCGGACGCACAGATTCATCTGCCGTTCCTCTCAGGAGTGCCGACACTGAAGACCATTCAGACTCGGATAGTGCCGTTGCTGATTGTCGATGGGGCTCACCTGCGAGAAGCTCCGCGACGCGAGCACGCGCCGGAAGCAACTCGGCACCGATCTCCTCCCGCAACTCTTCGTCAATCAACTCCACAATCTCACCGGACTGCAATCGAGCAAGTTCAAGTTCGACGGCTGTCGCGATCAACTCTCGACGAGCCTCCGCCATCTGCTGGCGATAGTCGAGGAAGTACGACAACGTGGGTCCCCACCAGAGCGCCGTGACGGTGTCGGCGAGGGTGCGCTCGAAGGTGCCCTGAGCTGTGGGCAGGCCGAGATACGTCGCCCCGGCGCTCACTAGAAGTCCAAAGATCGCGCCACAAAGGGCATCAAAAATGAAGACTAAGACAACAGGTACTGGCGTGATACGACGATTGCGTAGGAAGGTGAAGTTGCCAAGCCACACGAACACTCCAAGTCCGCAAACTGCGAAGCACCAGACCAGCAACCACGACCCGATATCTGCAGGAGAACGAATAGTTGCGGCTTCACCAGCCAGGAGTGCAAATAGGCCAAGGGCCGTCGTGATCGCGAAGGTGAGTAGCGACACTGCCCATCGGCCACCCACACGCTCGCGCCACGTGCGCGAATTCACCAGATCAGGCACGTCGGGTACTCACGGCACCGGTGAGTTGGTAGTACATCTGTGCAATCAGCACCCGCTGATTTTGCGCTGGTGTCGCCTGCAAGCCAAGTTGCTTAATGAGCCGGGCAATCGCCTTCTCCGCTGATGGCACCGTGAGTGAACGCAGTCGGGCGATCTCTGCATTGGAGTGACCGATGGCAACCATACGCATCAGGTCGATCTGTAGATCGGTCATTTTGCTCGCGACATGTGCTCCACTAACTGGGAGAGCTATCGCCCGTGCCTCAGGATCCAGCGACACCGCAATAGCTCTCTCGAGAATTCCTGGGTCCGTCACGGTTCGCTTAACCAAATAGATCGATCCCTCGGGCAGGGGCGGCTGGTTATAACCCATAAGTCGAGGCTCTTCGTAGGTCGATAACACCACGATGCCGATGTCCGGCAACATCGCGCGTAGCCGCTGGGCAACGTCAATGCCCGTTGGTCCTTCGCCCAAATCAAGATCAAGTACGGCGGCATCTGGTTCGAGCCGTTGCGCCGCCTGTAGACCACCAGCCGCCGAAGTCTCTTCTGACACAACATCGCAGCCGAGTCCACGCAGCATCGCGGCGACCACCGTCAACGTGAAGGGATCGTCGTCGACTAGAAGAACCCGGGTCGAGTCAGACTTGTCCGCACTGTGATTCATGGTCTGCTCAGGTTAGGCCACCACAATGCGACCGTCATCACAAATCGCAGAACGCCCATAGCCGGGCGCTGGACGCGATGAATTCTTGGCCATAGAATTCGTACGGACCCAAATGAATGGAGCAGGTATGACCGAGTTGCGCGGCTTCGCCCCGCCCTACACCGCCACCGGCCGAAGCGGAGTGATCCCGAATCCGCCATGGCACTACAGCGGCGACCTGCTTACCGTTGAATACCGCACAGACCCCGTGAATGTTCGGGCCCTGCTGCCAGGCGACCTTGACCTCGCACCCGAAGACCCAGGCGCTGTCGCGTTCATCTGGGCTGACTGGCAATCGTGCTCGGACTCCTTCGAAGAATTGCTGGACCCCACGCGTAGTCAATACAAAGAAGCGTTTGTGGTCGTGCGCTGTCAATACGAAGGAGTCACGTACTCGCGTTGCGTGTTTATCTGGGTCTCCACTGATTTTGCTATTGCTCGGGGGTTGCATCAGGGCTACCCAAAGAAGTTGGGCTCGATTCATCAGACTCGGCCGATGCCCTACGGCAAGGCAGCACCTCGCGTTGATGTCGGCGGAAGATTTGGTGCGACGGTCTCCGCGTACGATCACCGGCTCGCTGAGGCTCGCATTACCATCACGGGGCCCAGCGAAACCAACGGCTTCGTCAACGCGCTGCCCATGGTGCACCACCGGCAGGTACGCCAGATTGAGCGCAATGGCGGATTATCGCTAGATGAAGTGGTGACCATGAGTGGCTACGACGGTGAAGCCGGCCCAGCATGGAAAGCCGACGCCGAACTCACGTTATTTGATTCACCCTGGGATGAACTCGCCAGTGCACTGCCGATCAAGGAGATCATCGGCGGCTTCTACCGCCAAGTGGGCACATCATGGAATGGCGGCACCACTTTGGCGCACCGCTAACGCAGAGTCACCGTCACGGGCATCCGCTTCACCCCGTTGACAAAGTTGCTGCGCAGTCTCTCGACCGGACCTGCTAGCACCGCTGAGTCGATGCGCGAGAGTAACTCCTCGGCCGTGACGCGGTACTCCATCTTGGCGAGGAAAGATCCTAGGCAGAAGTGCGGTCCGCCCTTGCCGAACGTCAGCAGGTCAACGTTGCTGCGGTCCAAGTCGAGTACATCGGCGTGCGGGATTACATCGCTGTCACGGTTGCCGGATGGATACCACATCGCGATCTTGTCGCCGGCCTTTACGGCTGTCTCACCAATCATTGCGTCACGCGTGGCGGTACGACGCATGTGATAGACCGGTGGCCCCCAGCGCAGGAGTTCATCAAGCGCCGGGCCCGCGAGCAATTCGGGCTGTTCTTGTAATCGTGTCAGCGCGGCAGGGTTTTCGATGAGAGTCAGCATTAGCAGCGTGATTGCCTGACGTGTGGTCTCTTGACCCGCTAGGGATAGCAGCAGAAAGTACGAGTCAAGATCGCGCTGCGATAGCGGCTCACCATCTACCTCTGCTTCCACCAGGCGGGTGAGCAAATCATCCTTCGGGTGTGTACGACGCTCGGCTTGAAGCGCGCGGCCGTACTCGAACACTTCAAGTGCTGCAGGTGAACGGAACGGAAGTAGTCGGTACTGTTCGCTCTCCTCGCTACCGGCGAGTGCATCAGCGAATTCCGGGTCGCTGGTGCCCACAAGACGGTCTCCCCACGCCGTGAGCTTGCCGTGATCGGCATCGGGCACCGAGAGCATGCGAGCGAGCACGCGTACCGGAATCTCGCTGCTCACCTTCTCTACGAAATCGAACGTGCCGAGCGAGAGAGCCGAGTCAAGAGTTCGCGCTACTACTCCGCGCAAGAATGACTCATAGCCGTTAATGACACGCGGAACAAACTGGCTAGCAAGGATCTTTCGCAGCGCAGTGTGCCTCGGTGGATCGGTGTCGATCATCGATGTGCGATGTTCGAGTTGGTTATCGTCGAGTTCTTCGAGTGAGACGCCACGTGTAGAAGTAAAACTTTCAACGTCACGACTCACGGCCACGATGTCGGCATGCCGAGTGACCGACCAGAACCCATGGTGTGGCAACGGTTCGGGGGACCACGCCACCGGCTCTTGTGCTCGAAGGGTCGCAAACAACTCCCACGGCGGCCCGGCCACGAACGTGTCGGGGTCGGCCAGTGCCGCAGCCATCGCATCGGTGGCGGTAGTCATGGTGAATCCTTTCGGTGGCGCGCCTGCGCCGCTGCTGCGGCCAAGGTGGTTGCGCAAACGACAGGTGGTTAGAGGTGGTACGCGTACTCGCGGAACTCCCAGTCGGTGACGGAAGCGTTAAAGCGCTCAATCTCATTGCGCTTGTACGTGACGAACGACGTGACGAAGTATTCGCCAAGAATTTTGACTAGTTCCGAGTCAGCCTCGAGAGCATCGAGTGCCTCGCCCAGCGATTGCGGCAGCATCGGTGCAGACGCCGGGTCGTAGCCGTAGCCCTCAAGCGGTGCGGGCGGTTCGAGCTCGTCGCGGATACCAAGGTAGACGGCCGCAGCCACAGCTGCCATAGCGATATATGAGTTAGCTGTGGCATCTCCCAAGCGCACCTCCATCCGGGACGCCTCGCCACGCTCTGGTGGAATGCGCACCATCGCACTGCGATTGTCGAGGCCCCAGTCGATAAGCCAAGGCGCAAGAGTGTCAGGACCGAATCGCTTATAGGAATTGATAGTGGGATTGAGCAATGCAGCCAGAGCCGGTGCGTGTGCAAGGACACCTGCAATAGCAGCGCGTCCACGCTTGGACAGTCCGTCTGCGCCTGCGGGGTCCCCAAAAATGTTCTTGCCCGCTTTGTCAACCAGCGAGAAGTGCAGGTGGAAACCGCTGCCGCCTTCATCTGAAAATGGCTTGGCCATGAAGGTGGCGAGCAGCCCCTCATGTCGCGCGATTTCCTGAATGCCGGACTTCATCCGGAATGCGCGATCAGCCGCATCGACGAGCTCGGAGTGATTGAGATTGATTTCGAACTGACCGGGACTGAACTCGTGATTCGCCGCAGTGACCTGAAGCGATGCATCACGCAGATAGCGCAACATCGTGAGCAGGATGCCGCGCGGATCGCCTTTGCGGCCCACTACATATGCATTGCCGGGCTCGTTGGCATAACGCACCCAGTTGCCCGCACCATCCTCCTCGCACAGGTAGAACTCCAACTCGGGACCAATGACGGCGGCGAGGTCCAATTCAGCGAGCTTGGCTACGACCTGCTGGGCCACCCAGCGTGGCGATTCCATCGCAGGCTCCCCGCCATTGACTGTGGTGTCGGCGAGGCACCACGCAACACCTGGCTCCCACGGCATATCCACCAGCGTGGAGAGATCCGGAGTAGCCGAGAGATCGGGCAGGCCACTTTCGAGTCCGCCCTGGACAGGCACCACGTCGCCGCGTGGCGTCGTATGGAAAATTGCGCGACAGAAGGCGACTCCGTGCCCCACCGCATTGGCTAGTTCATCAATCAACACGTCACGGCCGCGGTCGACACCAATCAGGTCGGAGTACGAAAGTCGTACTACGTCGACTCCGCGCTCACGCAGCTGCTTGACCACATCGCTGATATCGGGAGTTGTGCCCACGTCAGTTCCTTCCAGTCGCCCGCGACCATTGCAGTCGTTCGGACCCAAACGGTATAGTGACCGCAGACTAATGCCTTGTCGCCCTGCGTGGAAGCGCTTGGGGTGAAAGCCTGAGGGTCAACTTGGGCTTCTCCCCATCGTGGTGAGGTAAGGGGCTGAAGTGACCGCCGAGGAGGGAGGACTCCCATGCGCGCCTTGTTCATTCAGCAGGACCACATGTCCCCCACTGGTCCTATCGGCGAAGCACTCGCCGACCGCGGCTACGACATTGACCACTTCTTGGTCGTGCCGAGTGAGAAGTTCCCAGATCCGCACGTGAAAGTCACTTTCCCGGACCCCCTGCAGTACGACGTGATCGTCCCGATGGGCGCAATTTGGGCCGTATACGACCACCACGTGATCGATTGGATTGCAGACGAGTTGGCACTCCTGCGCCAAGCCCACGACACGGGCATTCCACTGTTCGGTATTTGCTTCGGCGGCCAAGCAGTGGCCGCGGCGCTCGGTGGTTCCGTACATAAAGCACCCGCACGCGAAGTGGGCTGGACCTCGCTAGAAACCACTCGTCCCGACCTACTCGGTGGCGGTCCTTGGTTCGAGTGGCATCAGGACCGCTGGGTCCCTCCAGCAGGAGCCACTACCATCGCCCGCACAGCGAAGGCTGATCAGGCTTTTGTTGTCGGCAGGTCATTGGCCTTGCAGTTCCACCCAGAGGTGGGCCTGAACACACTTATGGGTTGGCTCGAAAACGGTGGATACGCCGAACTTGAGAAGTACGGCTACGACGCTGAGGCGATGATTCAGCAAACCAAGGACATTGAGTCTGACGCTGCTGTCCGTGCGCGCCGACTAGTCAACAACTTCCTCGATCAGGTGGCGACTGTTCCGATCTGAAGTCAGACGACGGACACTGGGAACTTCTTAATCCCGTTGATGAAGTTGCTACGTACCATTTTCACGTCACCAGTCAACTTCATGCCCGATGGAATACGCGGTATCAATTCCTCGAACATCAGACGGATCTCGAGGCGGGCAAGTTGGTTGCCCAGGCAAAAGTGCGGACCGCCCTTGCCAAAGGTCACGTGGTCAACGCGGGTGCGAGTGACATCGAATCGGTAAGGATCATCAAACACACGTGGATCGCGATTGCCGGAGGCAAACCACGCAACCACTTTGTCACCTTCGCGAATGGTTCGGCCATACATCTCGACGTCTCGAGTGGCGGTGCGCCGGAAATGGTAGACCGGTGATGCCCAACGCAAAAACTCCTCAACGGCACCGGGAATGCGCTCCGGCTCTGCTTGTAATAGCGCTAACTGATCGGGATTGTCGATGAGCGCCTTCATTGTGTGCGAGATGGCGTGACGCGTTGTTTCGTTGCCTGCGATAACAATGAGAAGGAAGTAATTGCGGAAGTCGCGGTCGGACATCGGGACGCCATCTTCGGGAATCTGGTTGACCAAAGTGCTCACCAAATCGATGCCGTCGCCACCCTTACGCTCAGAGGCAAGTTGGAAGCCATACTCGAATACCTCCAGCGCGGCTGGAGATCGGAACGGCAGTAGCCGAAACTCCTCGCTCTCCTCGGAGTCAGCCAGAACATCGGCATAGTCCGGGTCACTATTGCCCACCATGCGATTGCCCCACTCGATGAGCTGGTCGGTGCGCTCCTCGGGCACACCCAGCATTTGTGCGAGCACCTGAATCGGGAAGTCAGCACTCACCTCCTTAACGAAATCAAAATCGCCCTTCGCAAGTGCCTTATCGACCGTCGTACGCGTGAGGCCACGTAGAAAGACTTCATAGCCTGCGAGGCCGCGTGGGGTGAATTGGTTTTGCAAGAGCCGGCGCAAGGCCCAGTGTCGAGCGCCATCGGTCTCGAGCATGGACTTGCGTACCTCGACCTGCTCTTCATCAAGTTCTTCGAGGTTGGCTCCGCCTACCTCGGATGAGAAAGACTCCTCGTCGCGAGTAACGCTGACGATGTCGGCATGGCGGGTGACCGACCAGAAGCCGTGGTTAGGCGCTGCTTCGTCATTCCAGTGCAGCGGCTCGTTCTCACGTAGGTCATCGAGTAGGGGCCACGCTTGCCCGTCCTCGAAGACGTCCAGGTCAGTGAGGTCTCGTGCGGAAGCCATAGTTTCCCCAAATCGTTCGGGTCCAAACGGTCAGCGACACTGTAGAGGCCCGGACCGCCGGTGGCAAGGCTCGCGACCACTCCACCTGAAGGCAATATGGATCGGGGATAGGCTCCCCATATGACACGGTCAACGAGTGGCCACTACTCGCGGACGGCCGCTCAATCGCCCGCGGGTGGACATCACACTCTCGCCGAAACCGAGAGCGCGGTATCCGAGCGCCTCGCCAATCTGGAGCTCGACATGGGCTCCATGGCTGCTGTCCAAAATGTCTATCGCGCAGCCAATGCCTTCAGGAATCACCTCGAAAGCACGGTGCTGGCGCCGCATGAACTCACCTGGACCGGCTGGGTCGTGCTCTGGGTGGTGTGGATCTGGGGCGATATCGAGACACGCCACGCAGCAACAGAGGCGGGCATCTCGAAGGGCACTCTTACCGGAGTTGTTGGCACGCTAGAAGGCCGTGGCTTCCTCACCCGACGTACACATCCTGACGACGCTCGCCGAGTGCTCCTCGCACTCACTGCAAAGGGCAAGCGGTTGATGTCGCAAGTCTTCCCGGAGTTCAATCGTGAGGAAGCTCGACTGATGTCGGCTCTCTCGACTGACGAGGTGGCCACTCTGACCCAGGGATTGCGTAAAGCAGTAGCCAGTCTCGACGACTAGCGCCGGCTTGCTGCTGCAGCTGCCACAAGGGCATCAAATAGGGCCTGCTGAGACGCATCATCTGCGGCGGTGTCCTCGGGATGCCACTGCACGCCAAGAAACCAACCACGCGCATCAGGGATGTCGATACCTTCGACCGTGCCATCGCTGGCGCGGGCTACGACGTTGACGCTCGCCGGGAGTTGATCGATGCGCTGGTGGTGGTAGCAACTTGCTTGAGCAGAGCTGCCAATAGTGGCCGCCAGACGAGTCTCAGGGTCGATGTCGACTGAGTGCAGTACATGCCGATGCGGTGTGTCCATGTGCTGCTCCAGCGTGCCGCCTAGGGCAACCGTGACAACTTGCATGCCCCGACAAATAGCGAGTAGCGGGGTGCCAGAGTCGATCGCCCAGCGAGCAAGTGCGAGGTCGAACGCATCTTGCTCAGGGTTGACGTCATAGACATGATCACTGCTCACGGATTGCCCGTACTGCACCGGATCGAGATCACCGCCTCCCGGCAGTAGGACTCCATCGACAAACGCCAGTCGCTCTGCCAACTGCTCTTGCGTGACGGTCCCGGCAGGAGCCCACGGGAGAATCGTCACTGGCTCGCCGCCGGCCCGCCAAACCGCAGCCAAGAGAGCCTGAGCATTGGCCAAGGCGTGATAGCGCAGCGCGCTCGCCGAAGTCGAAAACCGACCGGGAACAGCGATAAGCGGACGCCGACCCATTCTTGACTCCCTGCCCCAGTGGCGAATACGTTTGGCTCCAAACGATATCAGCGGCAGAGATGAGGACGGGATGTCGAGGGCCAGTGTTGCCGGGGTCAGTGTCGACACCCGGCACTGGATCGGCGGCGCCCGCGTGGGCAGCGCCGACATGTTCGACGACATCTCCCCACTCGACGGCACGGTCATCGCCACGGTGGCCAGGGGCGGTGCAGAAGAAGCCTCGGCGGCGGTCGATGCCGCGCACTCCGCATTCCCCACCTGGGCCGCGACCCCTCCCGCCGAGCGCTCGGCGATCCTTCATCGCATCGCTGATGGCGTTGAGGCACGGATCGAGGAGCTGGCTCAGGTCGAGACTGCCGACAACGGATCACTACTGCGTTCGCATCGGCGTGGAGTTATGCCGCGCGTCGCGATGAACTTCCGATTTTTTGCAGATCACCTCCTTGCGCTGAACCATCCAGACTTCGAGACCCGTGGTCATCGCAATCACGTCACGTGGGATCCGGCGGGTGTCACGGCAATCATCACACCGTGGAACGCCCCGCTCATGCTGGCGACATGGCGCATCGCGCCCGCATTAGCGGCTGGCAACACCGTCGTGCTCAAGCCGCCAGAGTGGGCACCGCTCACAGCATCCCTGCTCGCTGACATCACACACGAAGCCGGCTTGCCTGCCGGAGTCTTCAACGTTGTGCAAGGTCTCGGAGTTGAAGCAGGCGCTCCCCTCACCGCTGACCCGCGCGTGCGGCGTATTGCCTTCACCGGTTCTGTTCCCACAGCACAACGAGTGGGTGCAGCCGCCGCAGTGAACGTCACGCCCGTGTCGTTTGAACTGGGCGGGAAATCACCGCTCGTTATTTTCGATAGCGCCGATCTCGATTTAGCCGTCGACATTGCAGTCGAGCAGTTCGACAACTCGGGCCAAGTGTGTCTTGCGGCTGTGCGCATCCTTGTACAAGAGGGCATCGCTGATGCTTTCCGTGCGCGTTTTCTTGAGCGTGCGGCTCAGGTGGTGCAAGGTGATTCACGCGATGAGGCCACTCAGATTGGTCCGCTAGTGAGTCGTACCCATCTGGAGCGAGTTGATGGATTCGTCCAACGTGCGAAGGCCGAGGGCGCCACTGTTCTTCTCGGTGGTGAACCCAACCACGTACTCAATGCGATATCTGGTGGCTTCTACTACCAACCGACCGTCTTCGAAGGTGTCGATCCCGCCAAGGAGATTGTGTGTGATGAGGTGTTCGGCCCAGTGCTCACGCTGCAGACCTTCGCAAGTGAAGCGGACGCCCTCGCGATGGCCAACGACACCGACTACGGTCTAGCAGCCACGATCGTCACGGGCGACACTGCGCAAGCCGAGAGAGTGGCGTCGGCTATTCGCGGTGGCACAGTGTGGGTCAATTGCTTCTTCGTTCGGGATCTCTCTGCGCCGTTTGGCGGCAGTGGAAGGTCCGGCATCGGACGCGAGGGTGGCACTTGGTCATTTGATTTCTATTGCGATGTAAAGAACGCGGTGTTCTCGCCGAATGGATGGAGTAGCAATGGGTGAGGTTGTTGGAGCAGGACTCTTGGCTCACGTACCCACGATCATGCTGCCCAAGGAGATCCGCTACGAGCTGAACCAGGGCAAAGAAATATCCCTCGTGCCCGGTCTTGAGCAATTGCGTCGTGACTTCTTCGAGACGGCCGACTACGACACAGTGGTCGTACTCGACTCACACTGGTTTACGACCGTAGAAACAGTGGTCACGTCGCAAGATCGCCAAGCTGGTCTGTTCACATCAGAAGAACTGCCACGCGGCATGTGCCGTATCCCGTACGACTGGCCCGGTGATCCCGAGTTAGCTAATGCGATGGCCGCTTGTGGCGAGAAGCGCAATACGTGGGTAACGGCCGTGAACGACAACTACCTGCCTGTGTACTACGCCACTCTCAATCTCTGGCACTTCCTCGGTCGTGGATTACCGGATAAGCGCTGGATCTCCGTCTCTACAGTGCAGACAGGCGATACAGAGGATTACCTTCGAGCCGGGCGCGCCCTCGGTGACGCAATCGCAGCGACTGACCGCAAAGTCGTACTTCTTGCCTCTGGTGCTCTCTCACACACATTCTGGCCACTGCGCGAATTGCGTGACCACGAGGCGAGCGATCCGATTCATATCCGGACACCAGAGGCATACGCAGCCGACTTGGACCGCATCGCTTGGTTCAAGGCAGGCAATCACGCACGCGTTCTCGAGACGATGCCGGACTACTTACCTTTCCGGCCAGAGGCTAAATTCGCGCACTACTTGATGATGATCGGCGCGATGGGAGAGTCGGCGGTCACCGCGCCCGCACGGCAATACGGGGACTACGAGAACTCCATCGGAACGGGCCAGGTGCATCTGTGGTTCGACCGACCTGCTGAAGGATGGACAGCCTGATGACTGAATACCGACGCGTACTTTTCGACGGCTCAGCCGTTCTCACCGAGCGTCATGGCGATGTCCTCGTTGCGCGCGATGGACGTGAGGTGTCAATCGAAGATGCCATCCACTTGCCGCCGAGCGAGCCAACCAAGATTGTGGCAGTTCACCTCAACTACGACAGTCGCACCAAGGAGTTCATGACGCGATTGCCCGCGGCGCCCACCTACTTCCACAAGCCGACAACCGCGTTGAACAGCCACCGCGGTGCCGTTGTGCGACCCGCGGGATGCAAGTGGCTGAACTACGAAGGTGAGATCGCCATAATCATTGGACGTACCTGCCGCAACGTGTCACCAAGCGAGGCTGGCGACTACATCGCTGGTTACTCAGTCGCCAATGACTACGGTCTGCATGACTTCCGCGACACAGATGCCGGATCCATGCTCCGAGTCAAGGGAAGCGACACCCTGTGCCCGGTCGGGCCAGGCCTTGTCACCGATTGGGACTTCCACGGTAAGCAGATTCGTACGTTGGTCAATGGCGTGGTCAAGCAAGACGCCAATACCGACGAGATGGAATGGGACATGCACTACCTCGTCGCAGACATCGCACGCACGATCACGTTGCTGCCCGGAGACATGTTGTTATCGGGCACCCCAGCCAACTCTCGGCCCGTGCAGCCCGGTGACGTTGTAGAAGTCGAGGTCGAGGGTCTTGGCCGGCTCACCAACTACATCGTCGAAGGACCTACTCCTATTCGCTCCGATGTGGGTGCGCAACCTTCCGAAAGTGAAGAAGTCATATCGACTGCGATGGGCGGCGACTGGGAATTCCGCGGTATTCGCACACCATCTAAAGACTTGTATCCCTCGACCATCACTGAAGAAAAGGAATGACCATGGCGCTCAAGGTTGTCGTCGACATGAACGTTTGCCAGGACCATGGGCAGTGCGTGTTCGCAGCTCCCCAGGTGTTCCAATTGGATGACGACGGCCGACTCGTCGTATTGATCGAAGAGCCAGACGAGTCACTGCGTGCTGCTGTCGAAGATGCGGCAGATGTGTGCCCCGTGCAGGCAATCAGCATTAAGGGCTAGGGTCGTGCGCATGTCGCGCGTGCTAATTGCTGGAGCCGGAATGGCAGCTCTGCGAACCGCTGAGGCGTTACGCGCCTGCGGATACTCCGATGAGATCGTTGTTGTGGGTGATGAGAAGTACCCGCCGTATAACCGGCCACCCCTGTCCAAGGAAGCGCTTGCAGGTGAGCCGACCCTCGAGCAACTGGCTTTTCGGCAAAAGGCTTCGACCGAAGATGTCGTGTGGCGACTCGGCGAGACTGTGGTGTCTGCCGATCTCGCTGGACGTACGGTCGCACTTGCAAGCGGGGAAGTGCTCGCGTGGGATGCCCTGGTCGCGGCAACGGGAGTGCGGGCACGAATCCTGCCGATCCCCGGTGGCGATTCCGTGCGTCGCCACGTAGTTCGCACTCTCGACGACACCCTCGAACTGCGTCCTTTACTCACTCCAGGTGCGCGGGTGGTCATTCTGGGCGCTGGCTTCATCGGCTGTGAGGTCGCGGCCACTGCCGTGCGGCTCGGTTGTGAAGTGACCTGTGTGGCGCTCGATCCGCTACCCATGCTTCGCCCACTCGGCCCCGACGTGGCCGCCGAACTGCTACGACGCCATGAGGAGCGCGGCATCACCTTCCGACTCGGAGTGTCCGTGTCGGCGATGGCCGAGAACGGCACGACAGTTGAGCTACAACTCAGCGACGGCAGCACTGTCACCGCGGACGTGATCGTCGAAGCAGTGGGCTCGGTGTGCGCGGTGAGCTGGCTCGACGGCAATGGGCTTGACCTGCGCGATGGCGTGCTCGTCGACTCTGCGCTACGACCTCTCGTTAACGGATCGCCAGTAGATGGAGTTGCGGTCGTTGGCGACCTTGCCCGCTTTCCCAATCCGCTCTTCGGCACTGGGGAGTGGCGGGTCGAGCATTGGAGTCTGCCCTCCGACACCGGTCGCCGTGCCGGTGCGGTTCTGGGTGCGCGACTGGTGGGCGAAGGTTATGACGAAGTTGTCGCGTTGCCATTCGAACCGATTCCGTCTTTCTGGAGTGATCAGTTCGACGTTCGCCTCAAGTCTTACGGCATGCCGGGCCTCGCAGACCCCGATGGCGTCCGACTACTCGAAGGCGACCTTGCCGACGAGTGCGTCATCGGCTACCACCGTGGCTCAGAACTTATGGGTGTTGTGGGCATCGGGATGGTGCGTCTAGTGAATAGCTACCGCGACAAGGTCGGTCTCGGGAAAGTCGAATCTCCATGACAGGGAAGTTGAATGGGCGACGCGCACTGGTGACCGGTGGAGGCACCGGAATTGGAGCCGCGATTGCGCGGCGACTTTTCGCTGAGGGTGCGCACGTAACGGTCATCGGCCGACGCGCAGAGCCACTGGCCGCCACGGGCCTGCCCTACGTGGTAGCTGATGTCACCTCAGCCAGCGATCGTTCTCGCATCGTGGCCGAGCTGCCCGACATCGACCTCCTCGTCAATAACGCAGGAGTAACGACCGACGACTGGTCAGTGAGTTCCGAAGTGCACGTGGCCGCACCGAAAGCTCTGGTGGAGGCTTACACGACATCACTTGAGTCAGCGCACGGGTGCATCATCAATATCGCCTCAGTTGCCGGTCTCTCTGCGGCTGCCGGGGCGTCAGCCTACGCAGCAGCGAAGGCCGCGGTACTACATCTGACGCGCGTACAAGCAGTAGAACTCGGACCCCGTGGCATCCGAGTCAACGCCATTGCTCCAGGCTGGATCCGCACTCCGATGGCAGACGATGAGATGCAGATGATCATGCAGCGCGACGGCGTCGATCTGGAAACTGCCTATTCGATCGTCACTCGTCATTTGCCGCTGAGAAGGGCCGCTGAGCCCGAGGAGATTGCCGGCGTCGTGGCATTCCTTGCGTCTTCTGATGCTTCATTCATTACTGGCGCCACCATCGTGGCGGACGGCGGCGGTCTCGTTGTCGATGTGGGCATGCTTGCGTTCGGAGACTGATCAGCCCGCAATCTCGCGCACCCGGCTCTTCAGATGACGGCAAAAATCGCCCACTTCATCAGCGGAGCGCACGAACATAGCGGGCTTGAAGCAGATCGTGGTGAATCCTTGTTCGATCTGACGAGGTAGATCCGCTAATGCCACTTCGAGATCGGCCACGTCGTCATGTGAATAGAAAGTTCCGCGGATGCCGCCGACCATCTCAATCTCCGAGAGATCGCGTCCCACTTCACGCAGCCCAGTAGCCAGCGCAGCAATATCGTCGTCAGTGAGCGGTCCGAAGGGATTTAGGCCACTTCCGTAACGCGCGATGCGCCGTACCTGAGCTGGGTTCATGCCCTGCCCACCAAACCAGAGTGTGGGGCCGGTGGGCCGAAAAGCTCCAGGCTCAAGCCAGACATCGCCGAAGTCAAAATATGGTCCGTGGTGATTGAACGGATAGGGCCCCCACGACTTCGCCAAAATCTCCAGTTGCTCATCGAGGATCTTGCCTCGCTCGCTAAACGAGACACCGAGCGCTGCGTATTCATCGCGTGACCAACTCACAGTGGGAAGCACCACAAGCCGACCTTGCGATAACAGGTCGAGTGTGCCCAATTCCTTAGCGAGAAGCAGTGGATGTCGCAGCGGCGCGATGATGGCCCCCGCTACAAGTCGAAGACTGGTAGTTGCCTGAGCGATGGCAGACAGCAGCACGATCGAATTGGGCCATGCGGTGGATGGAGACTGATTGCCTGGAGCTGCATAATCGCGCGAGTTAGTCATCTCACCCGCGGCACCAGAGTCGGGACCAAGCGCCACATGCTCGCTGAGCATGACATCGCTGATACCTGCCGCTTCGGCTTCCACGGCAAGCTGGATAAGTCCGCCTAGGTCGCGCGAGTCGACGATGGCATCGTTCTCAGTCAGAACCATGAGCAGGCGGATCGGAGCTGAGTCCGACCCGCCTGCATCGTGAAGTGTCACAACTTCTGTGGCCCCTGCTCTGAGGCTCTCAACTCATCAAACGTGGTGGTTGTACGCACAGAACCCTTGACGATGAACGCCAGAATCAGGCCCAGAATGAACACGATTGCTACACCGTAAACGGCATAGATCGTCGGAGCGGGGACCTGATACACAGCACCGAAGACGGCTGCTGCAGTAATCACAATGCCAACAATCGCAGTGACCACAATGAGTCCGTACTTGCTTGACCCACGAAGTCCCCTGAAGGCGCCGATGCACACCAGTAGGTAGATCGACGCAAGCGCGAGACCGCCAAAGGAGGAGCCCCAGCTGAAGACCGCGAAGTAGTGCGGGAAGTCAGGGATGGCGAACAGCTCTGTCCACTCGTTGATGATCACGAAGACGGCAAAGATAACCAGCACGACGATGCCGGCGTTGAGAGGAGTTCCGCGCCGGGACACCTTCGACAGACCCCGCGGGAGTCGCTCATCGCGCGCCATTGCGAAGACACCACGCGAACCAGCGACTGCAATGCCGATCAGCACAGCGAGCATGTCCAGAACAACGACCAACTCGAGCAGCCGAGCGATCCACACGCCACCATAACCCCCGGCTTCGACCGGAGCCGCGAGACCGAAGAGTGGTGCCGCAGCGTTAAGTCCCATCGCATCGAGGTTGAATCCGTAGCCAGCAACCTGTGCGTAGGACACGATCAGATAAAAGGCGATAACGAGAACGACCGAGAGAATGACAGCGCGCGGAATATGACGCTTGGGGTTAGCAGTCTCCTCACCGAGATTGGCCGCTGTTTCGAAGCCGGTGAAGATAAGAACTGCATAAACCATTCCGAAGAGGAGCCCGGACCAACCATCGGGAGCTGAGCTGACACTAAACGCCTGACCCACATCGTTCTTGCCGCCGACCTGAGCGATCACATAAATCGCGAAGATCAGGACCGTCAAGATAGATACGAACGCCAGAATCAACTGTGCGCGGGTGGAAAGTGCGACACCGAAAAACATCACTACACCGACGAGAATGAGCAGAATGATTTCCCAGGCGAGGATAGGAATTCCTTCGAAGCCGAATTCCGCGGCCAAGGTGTCGTGAATCGTGCCGGCAATCAAGACGAGCAACCCGCCGCCGAGAACAGTTATCCCAAGGTAGTAGAGCCAGCCTGCGGCACCACCAATCTTGGTCCCAAGGCCATCTGTGACGTAGTCGTAAAGCGCTCCAGCCGCATGTATCTTGCGTGCGTAAGCGCCGATGATCCACGCGACACAAAGAATGCCGATGCCTGCGATGAGGATCGCCAACGGAGCAGCGACGCCCGCGCCCTTGCCCGTCACACTGATGAGACCCACGATCAGGGGCACGAGGAATGCGATGGAGAAGACTGGTCCGAGGAGTCCGACCGACTGAGCGACGACGTCAACCAGAGAGAGTTTGCGCCCGCTACCGCCGAGCATCTGCTTTTCTGAGATGGCCATGGTGATCCTTCCGCGCCTACGGATGTATTCGTTCGGGAGCGAACGAATATGGATGGACTGTAGTAGGAACAAGGGCGCTTGTCAGGGGATTTGGGCCTAGATTTCTCAACTTCCTAAACTCCGACCACGTGGGCGAGGAGCCTGCGCAAGGCCCGAACTCCATCTCGTGTCCACGACTCATGCCCGAGGACAACCTGCTGAAACACCAGACCATCGAGCGCTGCAAAGGCAATCTGGGCCATTGCCGGATCATCAATTCCGTGGCGGCGCAGTGCCCTTCGTGTTGCTGAGCGGTAGGCCTCGTACAGGCGTTCAACATGGGGCTGGAACTCCGGATTTCGTCTCGCCTCTAAGGCCATCTCGAATTGGAAGGCATGCAGGTCGGGATGAGTGGCCACCGAACGCGCCAGCGCCTGTCCCCACCGCTCAAGTCCGCCCGAGTCCTCCAGCGGGGCCTCGTCCAAGCTGCGCTCGAGGGCACGCTCAACGGCGGCCACCAAAAGAGAGTCTCGCGATCCGAAGTGGTGGGCCACGAGGGCGTGACTCACCCCAGCTCGACGCGCGACGGATCGGTAGGTGAGGTTACGTAAGCCCGACTCGGCAACGACGGCGATAGCTGCATCAACGAGCGATTGGCGGCCTTCGCCATAGCTGGGTTCGGTCGGCACTGACGCGCTCCTCTTCGACAGACTTCTTGACAAACTATCCATATGGATAGATTGTGAGGCACCACGTCTGCCCCGTCCAGCACCACCGGAGTTGCGTGCCCTAAGTGCGAGAGGAACCGCCCCATGCCTGCACCAGACGGTTTGCGCCCCACTCCATTCAGCCCCCGACTTCCTGACGACATCCACGAGTGGGTCGACGTCTTTGGCTTTGCCGTGCCCCTGTTCATAGCTGATCCAGAGACTGAGTACCGCGCAGTGCGAGAAGGTGTCGGTGCATTGGAGTACTCGGTACTTCACCAGTGGGAGGTGCAGGGGCCCGCTGCCGCTGCGACCGTCGATGCCGTGGTGTCGCGGAGCGTGACGACTCTGGCTGTGGGCCGAATTCTCTACGCAGTGGTCGTCAGCGATGACGGCCGGATGCTGGATGACGTGACTGTATCGAGGCTGAGTGATGACTGCTTCATTGTGATCGGTGGGAATGACGAGACTGAGGCACAACTACGTGCAGCTGTGCTACCAGGAACATCGGTGCGGGATCGACGTGCGGATTTCGCCGTCCTATCGCTACAAGGTCCGCGTAGTCGCGACGTCTTGCGGGGACTCACCGACGCCGATGTCTCTCATGAGGGATTGCCCTACTACGGAATTCTCAGCGACATCGAGGTTGCGGGCGTACCAGCGCGCGTCGCACGAGTGGGCTTCACAGCCGAATTGGGCTACGAGATCACCGTGGATGTCGCCGATGCCTTAACTCTCTGGGACACAGTTATCTCTTCGACGGTCGGTGTCACGCCCTTCTCTGCCGGTACGTTGATGACGGTGCGTACCGAGGCCGGATTCGTGATGGGCGATATCGACTACGACCGCACCGTCTCGCCTTTCGAATGTCGGCTGGGCTGGACCGTCGACTTCGACAAGTTGAGTTTGCCAAATGCAGCCGCCCTCGCCGCACGCAAAGCCGATGCGACCCGATCGACTGTGACGGTGGTCATCGAAGGGGACCCTGACGGTGTAGAGGGGGCAACACTCGAACTTGATGGTGAGATCGTGGGAACGGTACCGATGCCGCTGCCCTCCCCGTGCCTCAACGGCGCGACCATTGGTCTCGCATTGGTAAACAAGCGCGCAGCTGCAGTAGGCACCGAGCTCGTCGTGCGCGGCGTTGATCGCACCACCACGGCGCGCGTGGTGTCGACTCCGGTCTACGATCCGGAGCGACTCAAGGTCCGGTCATGAATGCGGTGATTGACCCCGATCTATTGCCCTTCGCTCAACCAAATTTTCAGGCTGATCCATATCCCTACTACCAAGTAGTGCGAGACCTGACTCCCGTTTATGCGAGTCCAGCGGGCGTTCAGGTGGTGGTCCGGCACGCCGATGTCTTTCGATTACTACGCGATCCACGGCTTTCAGCGCGGCAGTTGGATTTTGGTGTGGCGAGTATCTTTCATGACTCGATGATGGGTCAGGACAGTCCCGACCATGCTCGCCTGCGCAAGATCTCAGCCTCGTGGTTCTCGCCCGCACGAGTGGCCGAATGGTCAGTAGTGATGACCGGACTCGTAGATGAGGCACTTGACGAAGCAGCACGACAAGGTGGCATGAACGTGCCCGACGATCTGTCGTTCCCCGCAACTTTCGGCACGATGGCATACATCCTCGGCGTCGGCACACACGAAGCTCAGACCTGTCGGCAAGCCACCCTCGATATCGGTCGTGCGCTACGACCCGCTGCGACGGATGACGACGTTGCTGGAGCGCACAACGCTTTTGCTTGGTATGTCAGTTACATTCAAGAGTTGATCGACCATAAGCGTAGGAATCCCGGCGATGGGATGCTCGATGCGTTTATCGCTGCCGAAGCTGCCGGCGCTATGTCATCGGCAGAAGTGATGGCAACAACCACGTTGTTCTATGCCGTGGGACACCTAGACAACTCATTCATGATTCATAACGGAATTCGTCTATTGATTGAGCGTCCCGAACTAGCACGTGCCTTCGCTGAGGATTCAGAGACTCGTATGTCGGTGGTCGCAGAGATTCTGCGCATCGACACCCCCGAACAATTCGTCACACGGTATGTGACTGAAGACATAGAAGTTGACAGTGTAGTGCTGCCAGCCGGCGAGGTTGCGCTTCTGATGCTTGGCTCAGGTAACCGCGATGAGCTCGAGTTCCCGGAGCCCGACACCTTTTTTGGCGACCGACCAAACGTGCAGAAGATGCATCTCGCCTTCGGCGGTGGACAGCACGGTTGCGCTGGCCAGGTGTTGGCACGGGCTCAAGGCGATATTGCAATTGCGCGTTTCTTTCAACGCTTTCCACACGCTCGACTCTCCAGTGAGGTCGAGTTCGCGAATACGGAATTCATTCGAGGCATCCGATCTATGCCCGTCAGCGTGTGATAGCCATCCACACATACGGGACCTGCCGCCGAGCACTGTGGTGCAACTAGAAGGACGCTGCAAGGACCGTCATGTCTGCCGTCTGCACTTCTCCGAGCAGTACTTCACGTTCTCCCAGTCCCTCGCCCACTTCTTGCGCCACTCAAATGGCCGACCGCAGCGTTCGCAGACCTTGGGCGGGAACCCGTTCTTCGTCTTTGCCAACGGAGTCACCGCTTCAGGCTACCTGCCCAGGGAGAAGTCCTTATTTGTCGAACCGAGCTAAACAGGCACTCCGCAGGAATCCACAACAACGGTAATCGCTCTATCGCACGCTTCATGCCATTTACGCGCCTGCGGGCCGAAGCGAGGGGCTCCCATGTACGTGATGGGACGCATGTAAGAAGCATTCGCTACTACTTGCGTTCCCCCCTCAATCTCGTGAAACTGCACATCAAGGCTCACCGGATACTCAGCAGAGGGTGACGCGGCGAGCGCGATCGCAATGTCGCCGCTCACTGTCCCGTACACGAAGAGGGCTGTGTTTCCGTGCTCAGCCTTGATCTCGGCACTTTGATCATCAACGTGGTGGTACCCACCCGCGTGTAGCGCTGCCAGAACTTGGTCATGGGCCTGCGCCATAGGTATTGCGACTCCAAACGATTTGGCCGCCGTAATCGCCGGGAAGAGTTTGCTCATCGTTGACTCCCAAGTGTCCGTTGCAGGCACTCTGCGGCTGACTGCCACGGGAAATGTCTGATGACAGCACTCTATGGAAAAGAGCCGGCGCCTGGGCCGTCTTTGAGGACACACCTAAAGGGTGTAGCGAGCGCCTTGGGATTGTTGCAGCCACAACGACCCCCGCGAGAGCCCCTTTACAACCTATGAGTGCATTACTGTCAACGACAACAACTCCTCCCAGAAGGACAGTCACTTGAATCCGTTTATGGTGGTCGCCACATTCAAGCCCGGTACGCACATGCCCGACGTATTCGCGGTGGTGCCAGAGGAGCAGGAGCGCGTTCGCCAGCTCCAGGCAGAAGGGCGGGTCAACACCGTCTACCTCGCAACCGCGGCACGACAGACCGTGTTCCTAGAGTCATTCGGCAATGACATCGATGACGTCTTAGCTATGGTCAACACACTGCCCATGGCGAAGTGGTGGGATATCGACGTTTTCCCGTTAAACCCGCCGGCATAGGCCTGAGACGCACTGGGCTCAACTGCACAAGACCGACACCAGTTCGAAGTTTTCCCAGTACTATTCGTCCATGCAGATAAACAGAATCGGCGTCCGATGTGCCGTCGTCACCGCACTCGTAGCGATCGGATTCGTCGCCCCAGCCGGTCTTGCGACGACCGCATCCGCAGTGGCGGCTGAAGGGACAGGCACCTACGCGCAGTGGACCCTTAACGCAGCGACAACGGCTGGCACCATCTCGTTCGGCAATGCCTACCCCACGGCCACTTTTGTCACGAACGCGAGCGGACCATCACCGGACCGCATCAAGATCGCCACTGAGGACTTCTTGAACGCGAGCACTCCTGTTGGCAAGGCCTACGGGTCCTCGGAGGGAAGTTCGTACCTCTGGCAACGTCACACCTCGCGGGGCGGACCCTGGACCACTGTCATCACCTTCGCGACCCCAATGCCGGCAGGAGCCTGGGCTTTCGCACTCGGTGACCTCGACGTGGACAGCATCACTATCTCGGCAACGAACGTAAACGGGCAGCCCGCGAAGATCGCGCCGTGGTTCCAGTCCACGTTCAATTGGTGTGTCGGCGCCAACCAACCGTCTGGCTGCGAGGTCCCGCCATCCACTGCCAAGCCGATCTGGGACGGCAAGGACTCGCTGCGGGGCCTAGCCACCGAGACTGAGGGTGCTAGCGCCTGGCTGCGGCCGACGGTCGCGATCAAGACCCTGACGCTGAAGTGGGCTGCGCAGCGCAATTGGTACAACAGCAGTTACCGGCTATGGATGGTCGCGGACGGACCGGGCAATCGTCAGTCTGTGGACTGCGCCGCGCTGCCAGAGTCACTGCCGAGTGTCGGGGTCACCCGCATTGCCGCGCCCGGATGCATCACGGATGCCGGCCAGCCCGTCGCAGTCTCTGTGACCTGCGTATCCGAACTGGCGCGGAAGCAGCCACGCGGGGACCTGAGCCTGTGCAGGCAGATCACCGGCCCGCGCGGAGGGGTCGCCGTCCAGACGTTCGGACAGGCACCTGCCAGCATCACGATCACGCTGACGGCGCCCGCTACGCAGGGGTACCGGGCATACCGGGTCAGTCGTACCTACTCCGTGACGTAGGCGCTGCAAGACCATCGCTGCCACAGCCACAGATCTGGGTGGGTGTTGAGCGCCTCGGAGCGCGAAAGGCCCTGATGTGCAAGGAACCGAGAGTGTGCGCCCGAAGGGACTCGAACCCCTAACCTTCTGATCCGTAGTCAGATGCTCTATCCGTTGAGCTACGGGCGCATGCTGCCAAGGCAGCCCGTGAAGGATACCCCATGGGGAAGGGCCCCCAATTCAGGGCGTACGGGGCGAAACGAGCACTGCGACCGTGGGAAAGCCCTCAGGCTGCGACCGAGTGGGGCGGGACTCTGATCAGGTGCCCCTCCTTGGTGCGCACGATCACCCCGACCGGATCAACCCCCGTCATCTCGTCAAGGGCGTGGAGTGCCCGCATCCACATGGCATCAGACGGCGAGACAACCGAGCCACCACGACGGTGCACAACTAGCCCCAAGGCGATCACGCCTGGGTCGTCCGTGCCGGGACTCGCGTAGACGTCGTCCAAACGTGTCACCACCGCGGAGAGAGTCGCAAGACGTTCGTCGAACGTCAACTCTTCTGGAACTTCGCGCAACAAGATCATGCGCGGTGAGCGCTCAATGCCGATGCCGGCGTAGACCGCAATTAATCCCTCGGCACGGTCAGTGGTGGGAATGTGGTCCGCCATAAACAACAACGGATCACTGATGCTCAGCTCACGCTGGGCTTCGATCGACGCGCGCGTCCAGCGGCGGTCGTATGCGGTGGAGTCATCGAAATGTGTCATGCCCGAACTGTTACTCAAAAGCGAATTCGATGCTTTTGGTTGTCCACAGGGTCAGACGGAAAGCCGATCGGTGAACGCGAGTACGTGGTCCCACACATCGGCGCAAGCATCTGTCCAGTCGGCAAAAGACCGGTCGAAGAAGGAGTGCGGTGCGCCGTCATAGACGTACGCTTCAACCTCGGCACCAGCCGCGCGCATCGTCTCGGCAAGTGCGAGCTGTTCGGGCAGCGGAGTGCCGAAGTCTTCGCCTGCGATGATCATGATGACTGGCTTGCTTGCGTGGTTGGCCGCATCACCTACAAGACTTGGTCGACCATAGAAACCCACTGCTCCAGCGATCGGCAGATCGCCCGCGGACTGCCGCCACGTCTGACTGCCGCCGAAGCAGAATCCAAGTGTGATCACGGGCAACGTGGGTGATGTGCGACTGCGCAAGTAGTTGATCGCCGCGAGCGCATCGTCGTCAATGCCTGGCTGCGTCGATGCGTCGCGGTGTGGCTCCCAGACGAAGTCTTCGGCGCGCATGAAGCCTTCGGGCACTCCGGCCGTGCGGGCATAGAAGTCGTACGCCACCGCTGCGAGCCCCGCTTCGGCAAACCGATCGGCGAGCGCGACGTAGTAGGGATGCAGGCCGCGTACGTCGGGCAAGATCACGACGCCACAACGCGGGGACTCTGCAGGCGCGGCGAAGTAGGCAGCAAACTCATTGCCGTCACTGGCGGTGAGAGTCAGAAAACTCTGCTCCACTACCTCCCCAAAACGAGGCGGGGCAGGGGGCCGGCTGGCATCCGAATGGCACATGTCCCCACGCTATCCGCCGACGTCACCTTGCGTAGCGCTAACTCCGGCTGTTAGCGCTACGCAAGGTGACGTCGGGGATAAGTGTGGACAGGTCCCCGAAGGGGCCTGCCCACACATGGCGGAGGCGGAGGGATTTGAACCCTCGATGGGATTTTTGTCCCAAACCCGCTTAGCAGGCGGGCGCCATAGACCGGACTAGGCGACGCCTCCAGACTGCCGGGCAAGCCTACAGGCCCGCCGCTGCCTAGGACACCCGCGCCCGATGGCCGCGAACTAGCCCCCAGATCGCCAGAGCCATCGCTGCGATACCCGCAATGAGCACTAATCCACCCAGCGTGCGGGCGCCACTGCCCACGTCAATCGTGAGCAGCCAGATACCCAGGGCCATGGTCGGTATGGCCAGCACGATCGCGACGATCTGCGACCACTTGCGCTGGATAAGGGCAAACACAACTGAGCCCACCGCACACAAAATCATCACTAGAAAGATGATCGCCACAAGAAGGGCCAAGCTCTCCACGATGCACACGCTACCCCGACCACAAGCCGGTAACCTCATGAACGTGACATCCACCCTGGTGATCGACTGCGGTGGCGGAGGCATCAAGGGCGCGGTGCTCGACGAGACCGGCACGATGCGTTCGCAGCCCATCCGCGTCGCTACGCCCTATCCTCTGCCTACTTCCCTTTTTGTCACAACGCTCACCGATCTTGCCGCGCAATTCACTGGTGCCGATCGTGCGACCGTCGGAATGCCCGGCATGATCCGACACGGTGTCGTGATCCGCACTCCCCACTACATCACCACGCGGGGTCCACGCACTCGCGTCGACCCCGAACTCGAGACGCAGTGGCACGGTTTCGATGCGCGAACTGCACTGACCGAAGCACTCGGCATGCCCGTACTCGTGCTCAACGACGCCGAAGTGCATGGCGCTGGCGTCATCGCAGGCAGCGGCCTCGAACTCGTGCTGACACTGGGCACTGGCCTGGGGTGTGCGATGTTTGATGGCGGCCACCTCGCACCACATCTCGAACTCTCGCAAGGTCCCGTGCGTTGGGGACTGACGTACGACATCTACATCGGCGAGCACGAGCGACGCCGACTCGGCGATGCACTGTGGTCGCGCAGAGTGGTACGTGTCATCGACAGCCTGCGGCCCATGTTCTTGTGGGATCGGCTATATATCGGCGGTGGCAACTCACGTCACATCACGCCTTCGCAAATAGAGCGGCTTGGCGATGACACGGTGATCGTTCCTAATGCTGCGGCACTATCTGGCGGCGCGCGCGCGTGGCAGTGGGATAAACGATGAGTCGGTGACTAGGCCATGCGCTTGTCGAGAATACGCACAATGCGCACTCGGTTGTAGCGCAGAACCAACCAGAACAGCAGATTGATGCCGACAACTCCCGCGGCAAAGAACATCCATAACCACATCGGATTAAAGAAGATGAGCGGCACCCACGCAAACGCCATCAACGTATGCACC
>WLOK01000129.1 GCA_009699315.1 Actinomycetota bacterium | reverse complement strand
GGCATCGCGATCGCCCAGGCAATTGGCCGCTGGGGCAACTACTTCAACCAGGAGCTCTACGGTGCTCCGACGACATTGCCGTGGGGTCTTGAGATCTCCCCGGTGAATCAACCACACAATCTTGACGGAAGTCTGGTCTACCCACCCGGCACCGTCTTCCAGCCCACGTTCCTTTATGAATCGTTGTGGCTTATCGGTGTCGCGCTCGTGCTCGTGTGGGCTGATCGGCGTTTCCGCATTGGGCATGCTCGCCTATTTGGTCTCTACATTTTCTTGTATTGCTGCGGCCGCCTGTGGATCGAGATGTTGCGCATCGATCAGGCCAACATCATCTTTGGGCTGCGACTCAATGTCTGGACTGCGCTGCTCGTGGGCCTCGCGGGTCTGGCCTACTTCATCGTCATGGGCCAACGCAGACCCGGGCGCGAGACTCCCGAAGAAGTGCGCGGGAAGAGTGGCAAAGACGAATTCACGCTGGACGAAGAGCCCGCAGAGCCTGTCTCTGAATGAAGCTTGATGCGCTAGAAACCCGGTTTGGTCGAGCCTGGCTCCTCATCATCTGCGGGTCGCTTGTCTCCTTTGCGCCAGTCGCTTTTGACATGATGCTGCCAGCATTCCCGCAGATGGCCGAAACTCTGGGTGTCAGCGTTGGCGAAGTTCAACTGACGCTTTCGGCCGCGTTGCTCGGCATGGGACTCGGCCAAGGGCTCTACGGTCCGATCTCGGACCGTTTTGGTAGGCGCGTGCCATTGATCGTTGGTCTGTGCATCTTTATTGTCGCGTCGATCGCCTGCGCTTTTGCGCCAAGCTTTGGAATCCTCGTCGCCCTGCGGTTTGTGCAGTCCCTCGGTGGCTCAGCGGGCATGGTCCTTGGTCGCGCCATTGTGCGTGATCGCTATAGCGGCGTACATCTCGCTAAGGCGATGTCGTCGCTCACCACCGTGTTCGCCCTCGCTCCGGTGCTGGCACCGGTGTTCGGTGCGGCGATTCTCGCCGTGGCGACATGGCAATGGATGTTTATTGCGATGGCTGCATTCGGCGCTTACGCGTTGATTGCAGTGCTCACACTGCCCGAGACCCTTGAGGAGTCCCGTCGCAACAATCACGGGCTCGTAGCTTCGGTGAAGGCTTACGTCATGATCGCCACAAGTCCGGCCTACCGGATCGCTGGAGTGATAGCGGGCCTCACGACCATGTGTTTGTTTGCCTTTATCGCCTCCTCGCCTGCCGTGTTCATGGACACATACGGGGTTTCTGACATGGGCTTCGCCATCATCTTTGGGGTCAACGCTCTCTTCCTAGTCGTCGGCGCTCAGATCAACATCCGTCTACTCAGGAAGTTCAGCGTCCATGCCCTAATCCGCGGCTCGTTGCTTGTGCTGTGTGTGTGCGGGGCAGTGATGACGCTGGCCGCGGTCTTCCATTGGTCCATGTTCGTCATCATCGTCGCGCTCGCAATAGCAACGTCGAGCGTTGGTGCGAATATGGGAAATGCGACATCGGAAGTCTTGAAGCATTTTCCGAATAACGCGGCTTCTGCCTCAGCGCTTATCGGTGTACTTCAGATGTGTCTCGGAGCCGCAATTTCGACGATTTTGGGAAGCCTGATCTTTAGCCCGCCGTTAGAGATGTCTTTGGCCATCTTGGCTGGCGCGGGCCTCGCTTTAGTTCTTGCTACGCGGCTTGGGCGCATCGACGCAATGCCGCGAATAACTGCCTAGTGGTGTGCGGCGCTCGTGTCGTCACGACGACTAAAGATCGCAAGAGCGAGAACGCCCCAGGCTAGGAAGAGGCCACCACTGATGTAGCCGGCGAGGTCGCTGCTGTTGAACATTTTGAACAAGTACCCAAACAGGACCGCAATGATGATGACTGCGATGTAGCCACCAATGGGGTGGCCCTTCTCTGCATGCTCGCTCATGGTCTCGCTCTCTCGTGGTCCGTGGGGAAAGGCTAGCGGGTCAGGCTTGGGCTAGGGCGAGCAGGCTGACGGCGACGGCAGCAACCCCTAGCCCGCCGAGCTGGGTTCGTGTCATCCGCTCCTTGAGAATGAATCGGGCACAGAGCACTGTGGACGCGGGATACAACGACGAGATCACCGCAACCAGGCTCAGCATGCCGAGGTGTGTGGCGTATAGGAAGAGCAGATTTGCAGATGTGTCTAGTGCCCCGGCTAAGAGAGCCATGGGGAAAATGCGTGTGTCCAAAACGGACCGGAAACCGCCACCGGCACCGCGCTTCGAATACACGGTAATAAGCATCGCTGTGAAGAAGACAATCGCGGTGATTGCGCGATTGACAACGATCGGGATTGACCCAGCGTCTGCTGGGGTGCGACTGATAACGATGAATAGCACGCCGATGATGAGTCCACAGACGATGGCCAGCAAGAGCCCGCGCGTAGTCGGTCGGTGATGGGCCGGATCAAAGGCCAAGCTGATGACAACGACGGACGTCAGTGCGAGGGCGATGCCGATCCAACCCAAGAAACTCACTCTTTCCCCGACGATGACCGCGAACAAGACAGGTATGGACGCACCTACTAGAGCGATGATGGGGGAGAGGATTCCCATGGGACCAATTGCGAGGCACTTGTAGAGGGTGACGAAGACGAAACAGGACAATACACCGCTGATGAGCCCCCACATAACGGCGTCCCTTGACCAGACGCCGCCGAGGATGGGAAGTGAGACCGTGATGAGTACGAAGCCCATGACGGCAGAGACGCCCGTGACACGCAGGACAGAGGCCCTGCGCGATGCGAGACCCCCAGTGAAGTCCGCAACTCCGTAGAGCAGAGAGCTCGACAACGCAAGAATAATGGCGAGCACGGTTTAGGGAGCCGTGACTTTGAGTCGTTTGAAGGGCGAACTTGTCGCAGCAAAGGTCGAATTGCCGACGTAGTAGGCAACGAGGTCGTGACGCCCGACGCTGAGACGTGGAAGCGTGATCGCGACTGCGCCTGAGACCAAAGTTCCGGTCGCGACGATGGTGGAACCCTCCAAAATCTGGACTCGACCGGTCGGTGTGCCGCTCGTCGCAGTCACGATCACGCGCGCTGTCCCTCGCTGGGCTGAGGTGACTTGGCTCGGATCGAGTGTCAGCGTGGAGGTTGTGCCGAATTTGCGTGCCACCGAGATGACATCGGCCCGGCTCCCGCTTGCATTGGCATGATGGAAGACCAACAGTTTTGCCGTTGATGGACCATCCGATCGCATGCTCACCGAGTAGGACGCCGAGGTCGGCTCATCGAGCAAAATCGCAAGACTCTCACTGAGTACGGATGAGGTGCCGAGAACCGTGACATTTGGTTCGGCGTATCCCACGCGGAGATTCACGTCGCCGGACTCCGTCATGCCAATAGAGTCCGTGACGTCCGCAACCATGCTGTTTGCAGTCACGCCCACCTTCAACAGCAGGCGACCGGAGTTGTAGGTGACCAACGGATCGAGCACCGAGCGCGCGATGGGCAAAATCATGACATCGCCATGAATCTTGGAAGTGTCCGTTGAGCCATCCACCGCGTTTATCAGTTCGGTGTCGATCGGGTCATCGCCATCGGTGTAGGGGAGCGCATACGTTTCTGCGACGAAGACGTCGGTGCCGTCAGTATCTGAATATTCACGAGTGTTGATTGTGGCGAGGTCTGCAACTCCGTCACCTGTCGTGTCGATATCCACTTCGAATGACGAGATATCTGCAGCTGTCCGCCAGGGTCCGTAGGTTGCGATACCGAAGTATGCGTAGTCAGAGTCGACCGCGTATCCGAAGTATTCGAGGTCGGCTGCTCGGCCGTCTTCGAAGGGGATGCAGTCCTCCTGCACGGTGTCGCTGCAGTCGGGCATCTCGGGACTTGATCCGAGTAACTGGAAGAACGATGCGTAAGACTTTTCGGTGACGTAGGACGGTGCGGGTGACGGAGCGATATTGCTCAGCCCCGTGCCACTCATGTTGATCGTTCCGGTGAAAGCGCCGCTAGTAGTGGTCTGTACTGCGTCAACGGAGGCAGGAGCCTTCATGGTCGACACTGGTCGAGGTGCGGCCGAAACGGGCAGGCGCATACCAGCGCCACCGGTGCCACGGATCGGAGTGAAGCGCAGCAGCCCACTGGCGATGGTGAGCCAGTCTCTCGTCTCGCCAGTGCCCGCCGGATCAAGGTCCAGTGTGCGATCGAGGGAGTGCAGCAGGTCTTTCGCCACTGCGGTCAGTGTCACGCGCACGGTGATGCTGCGTCCAGGTGCCACCTTGATAGAGGTCGGGTTCACGGTGAAAGTCGCTCCGGGCACATCGGTGATCGGGGTATAGCCCACCGAGTAAGTGGCTGGCGATGTCAGCCGCATGTTTGTCACGACGACATCTTGATGAACCGTCGTGGTGGAGTCGGTTTCTACCATTCCGAACGACACGGACACAGAGCCATTTGTCGCTGAGCTCTTCGCGATTGAACCAGCCCGCAAGGTGGCAGGTGCATTTATGCGCCCAGCTCCGGCCCGGGTGGGTGCGTAGATATTCAAATCGCCTGGTCCCGAGACGGTGACTGATGTATTCGCGTTATTCACGATCGCCGCTTTCACCATTGCTGGAGTCCAGGTGGGATGCTTTGCAATGACGAGTGCGGCGAGCCCGGCAACATGCGGAG
The DNA here is from genome assembly GCA_009699315.1 of Actinomycetota bacterium. Taxonomy (GTDB): domain Bacteria; phylum Actinomycetota; class Actinomycetes; order S36-B12; family S36-B12; genus CAINMH01. Next base: position 667 of record WLOK01000129.1, on the reverse strand, counting down.
TTGCCATAGACGTGCCTTGATAACTCACGCCTTTGTTACCACTGCCCACCCACGCGGAGACGATTGCTTGGCCGGGTGCTGAAACATCGGGCTTGCTGTTGCTGTCAAGAGTCATGCCGCGCGACGAAAACGACGAGAGTGAGTCCGTGGGATCCGGCGAAATGGTGCTATGGATCGCCGCGTGGAGTGCGAGCGAAGAATTCACTTCCACTGTGGTGGCTGAATCCATGGTGGTCAGAAATACAAAGGCCATAGGTCCAGCAATGATGAATGCTGGAATGGGATCAACTGGTGGAGTCTCTGTCGCCGCGAATCCATCACCGTAGACCGGGACGGGCTCTGTTTGGGCTGATGCGAAAATTACACCGCTTGCTCCGGCTAGTCGTGCGTTTTGAGCCGCTTGCCGCGACCCACAAAAGTTCTCGCTGGTGTCATCCCAGAAGAGCACAGCGACTTCACCTGCTCCGAATAGCGGAGGATCAGCCGGGTTATGCGCCGTGCAGCCGGCGGATGTTTCGTCGCCCCACTCGGCTCCCGGCCACTCCTTAGCAGTTCCGATCAACCCTGGATCGTTGATCCAGTCGTAGGCGGTGCTATGAAGGCCCCCAGCGAAAACTGCGGGGAGAGCATCAGGAACGAAACTAAGGCCATCAAGGACACTCTCGTT
>WLOK01000128.1 GCA_009699315.1 Actinomycetota bacterium | reverse complement strand
GACAAGGTCCTGCCGACTATTCGTTCGCGTACACATCACTACACCTTCCGACTTGTGCCCACCAAGGTGTTGCAGTCGCACCTCGCCACGATTTCTGATTCCGAGGGCATCTCGTACGAGCCCGCAGCGCTTGCACTCATCGCACGCGCAGGCGCGGGAAGTGTGCGCGACAGTCTCTCGGTGCTGGGTCAGGTCGTGGCAGGCTCAGGTCCAGAAGGTGTCACCTACATCGAAGCTGCCAGTCAATTGGGTGTCACCGACACCGTGCTACTTGATCGCACTATCGAAGCACTCGCTGCTGGTGATGGTGCGGAGTTGTTTGCGGTCGTAGCTTCAGTTGTCGATGCAGGTCATGATCCGCGTCGTTTTGCATCGGACTTGCTCGAACGTTTGCGTGATCTCGTCGTGATCGCTGCTGTGCCTGATGCTGCGCAGTCCGGTCTTATTGATGCACCTGACGACGTACTTGAGACGATGCTGCGTCAAGCCGCATCAATGGGCACTGCCGAGTTGACTCGCGCTGCTGATCTGGTGAGTGAAGGCATCACGCAGCTGCGCGGAGCGACTGCACCGCGTTTGCAGCTTGAGTTGTTGTGTGCAAAGTTGTTGCTACCGGCTGCCGATGATGCGTCTGAGGGTGTTGCTGCTCGACTTGATCGGATGGAGCGCAGAGTCGCGTCGCTGGGTGTCCACGCACTCACGGGCGACGCCGAGCCGGCGTCTGCTGCAGCAGTTTCCGCTCCGCCACCCGCTGCCGCTCCGCCTCAGCGCCCTCGCCCTGCGGCTCCGGCAACTCCGCCGGCTGCGGCTGCGGCGCCACCTGTGGGAGCACCGCCGCGCAAGCTATCCGAGGTCAAGCAAGCAGCGGCCGAGCAGCCTGCTGCCGCGCCAGTGGTTGCCTCGACGCCGAATGGCTCCATCGAATTCGCTGAAGTGCAGTCACTATGGCCCGCGGTGCTGGAGTCGATCAAGTCGACGTCACGGGTCGCGTGGATGATTTTCAACGAGGCCTCGCCACTCTCTGTTGACGACACGACCTTGGTCATCGGCGTACAAAACGCGGGCGTTATTGCTGGTGTCAGCAACGGTGGACACGATGAGCGACTTCGTCAGGCGGTGCTCGATGTGTTGCGCGTCGACCGACGTATTGAAGTGATTCTCGATCCGGGTGAAGCACCTGCCAAAACACCTGCACCCAAGGCCGCCGTTGCTGACAAGCCAACACGCAAGCGCGCGGCCGCGCCCGAAACAGCCGCAGAACCCAAGGCGCCAGACGAGGCTAGCCCCGACGATCCCGATCTCGATGGTGATTCGCTCAGTGGCGAGGCGCTCGCGATGCGCGAACTCGGCGGCACCGTCATCGGCGAGATCGGTTCCTGACTCGCATGTATGAAGGCGTCGTACAAGATCTGATCGACGAGCTCGGACGACTTCCAGGCATCGGGCCTAAAGGTGCGCAGCGCATTGCGTTCTACATCTTGCAAACGGAGCCGGCCGACGTACGCCGTCTCGCGGAGTTACTGCTTGAGGTCAAGGAGAAAGTACATTTTTGTGTCGAGTGCGGCAACGTCGCGCAAGAGGAGCGGTGTCGTGTCTGTCTTGACCCGCGCCGTGACCTTACGGCGATATGTGTGGTGGAAGAGCCTAAAGACATTGTCGCGATCGAACGCACTCGTGAGTTCAAGGGTCGCTATCACGTGCTTGGCGGCGCGATTAGTCCGATCGAGGGCGTCGGGCCTGATGATCTGCGCATTCGCGAGTTGATGACGCGTCTTGCTGATGGCACGGTTACCGAAGTCATCATCGCGACCGATCCGAACCTTGAGGGTGAGGCCACGGCTACCTATCTCACGCGTTTTCTGGCACCACTGGGAGTTGCCGTAACACGCCTCGCGAGTGGCCTCCCGGTCGGCGGAGATCTTGAATACGCCGACGAAGTCACGCTCGGTAGGGCCTTTGAGGGCCGCAGGCGCGTAGACAAGCAAGCCCCCTAGAATCTGAGCGTGAGTTTGATTGTTCAGAAGTTCGGTGGTTCCAGCGTTGCCGACGCCGCTAGCGTCAAGCGAGTCGCGCGCAGGATTGTAGACACGAAGGCCGCTGGCCACGATGTCGTAGTCGTTGTTTCCGCCATGGGCGACACCACTGACGAGCTTCTCGACCTTGCTGAGCAAGTCTCACCCAACCCGCCGGGCCGCGAACTCGACATGCTTTTGACAGCAGGTGAGCGCATCTCGATGGCAGTGTTGGCGATGGCGATTCACGATCTGGGTGGCCAGGCACGTTCTTACACCGGTTCACAGGCCGGGCTCATCACGGACTCTGCGCATGGTGCTGCTCGCATCATCGATGTGACGCCCTCGCGCATCACCGAGGCTCTGGCCGAAGGTGCGATCCCGATCGTCGCTGGCTTCCAGGGCGTCGCTCAAGACACCAAGGACATCACCACGCTTGGCCGCGGCGGCTCCGACACGACTGCGGTCGCGCTCGCTGCTGCGCTCGGCGCTGATGTGTGTGAGATCTATACCGATGTCGATGGTGTCTTCACTGCCGATCCGCGCGTTGTGCCAAAGGCCGCGCAGGTCCCATTCATTACGTATGAGGAAATGCTCGAACTCGCCGCCGTCGGGGCAAAGGTGCTGCATCTTCGCTGTGTCGAATATGCACGTCGTTTTGATGTGCCGATCCATGTGCGTTCGTCGTTCTCGCACCGCGAAGGCACAATGGTTATCTCCGAAGCCGCAATCGCGGCGCGTCGCACAAGTGAAGGAACCGCCGTGGAACAGCCGATCATCTCTGGAGTCGCTGCCGATCTCAATGATGCGAAGGTCACTGTCGTGGGCGTACCCGACCGTCCGGGCGAGGCCGCTGCCATCTTTGGCGCGCTCGCGGGTGCTGGCGTCAACATCGACATGATCGTGCAAAACGTGTCTGCCGCAAACACAGGCCGCACTGACGTAACGTTCACGTGCCCTAAGGGCTCCACAGCAAAGGCGACCGCCGCGCTTGACTCGGTGCAGGGAACTGTTGGCTTTGAGTCGCTGCTTGTTGACGCTGAAATCGCAAAGGTGTCACTTGTCGGCGCGGGTATGCGCTCGAACCCGGGTGTCTCCGCGACGTTCTTCTCCGCGCTCGCGGCTGCGGGTATCAACGTCGAGATGATCTCTACGTCAGAGATTCGCATCTCGATCGTGACGCGCACTACGTCGGCGCATGATGCTGTGCGTGCCGTGCATACCGCTTTTGGCCTTGACGCCGATGGCGAAGCAGTTGTTTATGGAGGGACCGGGCGATGAGCCGCACTGTTGCCGTTGTCGGTGCGACCGGTCAGGTCGGTGCTGTCATGCGTCGGCTGTTGGAGGAGCGAAACTTCCCGGCTGATCGCGTGCGGTTCTTCGCATCGGCACGTTCGGCTGGATCAACGCTGACGTTCCGTGGTGAGGAGATCGTCGTTGAAGACGCGGCGGCGGCTGATTTGTCGGGCATCGACATCGCGTTGTTCTCTGCGGGTGGTTCGACGTCGAAGGAGCTTGCGCCACGTTATGCCGCTGCGGGAGCGATCGTGATCGACAACTCCTCCGCGTGGCGCATGGATCCTGACGTGCCGTTGGTTGTGAGCGAGGTCAACCCCGAGGCGATCAAGGATGCGCGTAAGGGCATCATCGCTAATCCCAACTGCACGACGATGGCTGCAATGCCGGTGCTGTTGCCATTGCATCGCGAGGCTGGTCTTGAGCGTCTCGTTGTGTCTTCGTACCAAGCGGTTTCGGGCTCGGGTCTCGCCGGCGTGGAGGAACTCGCATCGCAGGTGCGCGGGGTGAGCAATCAGGACATTGCAGTGTTAACGCACGACGGTCGCGCGGTGTCGTTCCCTGCGCCGGTGAAGTACGTACGCAACATTGCGTTCAACGTCGTGCCGCTGGCGGGCTCTTACGCTGCTGACGGCTCCGGCGAGACCGACGAAGAGCAGAAGCTGCGCAACGAGAGCCGCAAGATTCTGGGCATTCCAGGGCTGCTGGTGTCTGGCACCTGCGTACGCGTGCCGGTGTTCACTGGTCACTCACTTGCGATCAACGCTGAGTTCGCGCGTTCGATCTCACCGGAGCGCGCGACTGAGTTGCTCTCGGGTGCGCCGGGTGTTGTGGTGACTGATGTGCCGACTCCGCTCGAGGCTGCTGGTGCCGACCCGTCGTTCGTCGGGCGCATCCGAGCCGATCAGAGCGTGCCCGACGGTCGCGGCCTGGCGCTATTCATCAGCAACGACAACCTGCGCAAGGGCGCCGCCCTCAACGCCGTTCAAATCGCCGAACTCCTCTAGCCCCCTCACCGACGTCACCTTCCGTCGCGCTAACTGGCGGAGTTAGCGCGACGCAAGGTGACGTCGAGCAGCGGGGGGATTGTCTGGGGTGATTTTTAGCTCGGTGATGGGATGGAGCTTGGCGCTGGGTCGGCGGTAGTGGACTGGTCGGCGATGCATTGGAGTTCCTCTTTGGTCACCGTGACTTGGTTGTCGCGTGGTGGGTTGTTGGACGGCAATGCGTATGCCGGAATTTCGTCGACTGTGTTTCGCATGATGTAGGTGGCTAGATTGAGCCCTGTCGAATCATTGTGTTGCCTCTGACTCTCGAGGATCACACCATTTACTGGGTCGATGACGTACGCATCTGTACCCCAGGGGTTTGCGCGCTCGATACGCGTCCCGGCTCGGCCGAGCGCGTCGGTGACCTCACCGGTGATTGAAGCATCAGGAATGCGCGCGGCGACGTCATACAGCGCTTGTCGTAGGGCTGGCGGAGCCGGTGACTCGCGCAGAAGGTCCCACACGACGGTCCACATCTCAGTGTCCTTGTCAGGGCCAGCGGTCCCTGCTGTGTCGAAGACCCACTTGTAGAGCTGATCCGGCTCCGTCGGCAGCTGCCACAATTCGTCCCAAGTCACCCACGTGCCTGCATGGTCCGGAGGAATCGGCTCACTGTGTAAGCCGTCAGGGAAATTCTGGCGCACTACTCCATTGCGGTAATGGCCCTGCCAGATCTCGCGAATTTGGGAGGGGCAGCTGCCTCTCGTGGTCTGAGTCTTTACGTACCAATACTTCGCAGTCCTAGCACCCATGTCGCCCTGCGCTCCTGCGAGGTCACCGACCGTGATGAGGAACTGTGAAGCCTCAGTAGTGGAGACTGGTTGAAAGCCAAGAACTGGCACGAAGATTCCGACGAGCGCGACCGCTACGGCTGCAACAGGAGCCACGATACGTGTGATCATACGTCTGCGACGGAGACGTTGCCCGCGCACGATAACTGCGCCAACAGACTGTGAGTCTTCGGATGTCGCGTCGCGACCAAGTTCGCGAAGGCGATCTTCAAGACTGTTCATGAT
>WLOK01000127.1 GCA_009699315.1 Actinomycetota bacterium | reverse complement strand
TTCCCGAACGCCACTTTTTATGCTGGCCAGGGGGAGTTGGAGTTTGCCTTTTTCCCGGCAAAGTTGGGGAGTTTCTGTTTCATCCCTGAGCATGTCGCCCAATATCGTGAGTGGAATTGGCGAGTCGTGCCGCGCGGCACTGATCTCGATGTCTTCGGCGATGGCAGTTTGATCATTCTCTCCACGCCAGGGCATACACCTGGTGAGGTCAGCCTCAAGGTGCGGTTAGCGAGTCGTACCTTCCTGCTGACTGGAGACGCGGTACACCTTCGTGCGGCACTAGAAAACGAATGGCCGTTCCCGCTAGATGTCGACACGTTGTCGGCTGTGCATAGCCTGCTGCGTATCAAGCGAATGGCAGAAGCTGAAGACCTCAGCGTATGGATCAACCACGATCCCGACGACTGGGCTCAATACCAGCACGCGCCGTACTGCTACGAGTAGATCGCTATGGACATACTCAACGATTACCGTTGTCACAGTTGCGGCCATACGGCAGAACATTGGACTGCCCGTCCCGCGCCAGAAGTTATGGCATGTGAAGCCTGCGGTGGTGATGCGCGAAAGGTGTTTGCTGCCCCTCGCCTCGGCGGCAAGGCTCAAGCGCCCAAGGCCGCCTCAGCTGCGCCACGTCCTTCCATGTGCAGCCAGTATCCGATGGTGCCGGGCCTGTGCCATATGTCTGAGGATGCCGGGCGTATGTGGGTCGCCAAATACAAGGGAGACAATCGCGCCGTTGAGCGAGAGATCGCGTATCAGGAAACAAAGGTCAAAGAGCGGCCGTTCACCACTGAGGATGCGATCTCGCACAACCACCACCCGGGTGGATCAACCTTGGCCCCTGACCCGGTTCCCTAAGTCAGACGAGTCCGGCAACCACCGGCATCGCCCGGCCGCCTATTTCGCCAAGTTCGAGGCGCACAGACATATCGACGCGTAGATCACTTTCGACTACGGCAGGTGAGATACGAGACTCAATAAATGTTGTCGGGTCGAGGGCAATGACAGCGATCGTGTAAGGCACCTCGTCGGCAAAGGTGGGTGAAGGTGCTCGGTGCACCGTCGACCACGCCACAAGCTTTCCGGTAGGCGCAATGTCGGTGAGATCAAGCGTCGTGGCGTGACAACTAGCGCACACGGGTCCAGGCGGGTGCTGCAAGGCACCACAGTTCGTGCAATTTTGGATACAGAGCCGTCCGTCAGCCCATGCCTTCCAGAGGTCTTCCGCCGGATCGTTCACCACTACCGCCTTCCCAAGATGAGAGTGGTTTGGGCTCCGAGGATGCCGCCGTTGCCATGAACCAAGGCAAGTTCAGGTCTGGACGCAAGTTGATGTGAACCAGCAACCCCACGCATCTGGCGTACGGCCTCGGTTACGTGCAAAATTCCCCCGGATCCGCAGGAAAGCAGGCCGCCATTGGTGTTGCTAGGAAGTGCACCCTCGCGGTCCAGCATCCCGTCGCGAACCGCCGCCCCGGCCTCGCCGCGCGCACAAAGCCCGAAGTCCTCCATGAGCATCAGGACCGTAATCGTGAAGCAGTCGTAGATCTGCGCCATATCGAGGTCAGCTGGGCCGACTCCCGCCATCTCAAAGGCAGATCGGGAGGACTGTCCAGCGGCGGTTTTGCCGGTTGAGAAGAGATCTGGATTACGCAGGATCGAAGAATGAGACAACGCTTCCCCGAAGCCAAGAACGTCAATGGCTCCTTGGCGGCCTCGATCTGCGCGGGTGACGACCACGGCGCCGCCATAGTCCGTCACGAGAGCGCATTCGAGCCGGTGCAGGGGAGAGGAAGCCATCGGCGAGGAAAGCACATCATCGATGGTGATGAGCTTTCGATATTTCGCGGCTTCATTGAGCGACGCGTGCTTGCGGAATTGAACTGCGACCGATGCAAGATCTTCGCTGGTGGCGCCTGTGCGTGACATGTAGGAGTGGGCAATGAGTGCGTATTGTGTGGTGATGAGTGGGCCGCTGGCAACCTCGAAGGCGTTCAACGACGCAGAGAGGGCTCCGGTCATATCTTCTGGATTTCCCGAGACCCTGTTGTCGGCCCATACGGCTAGCGCTGTCGTGCACGCACCACCCATGACTGCAAGAACGGCATCGACTACAACTGACGAGCCTGTTGCCCCACTACGTGAGATTGTCTGCGACCACAGCGGACGGACCCCAAGCGCCTCAGCCAAATCTGCGCTGAAGTCGAGGTGACGCTCCGCTAGCGAGTAGCCCGTGACAACGCCGTCGATCTCACCGATTTCTATTCCGGCATCGCTGATCGCCGCGAGGGAGGATTCGACGGCCATCGAAATCGCGGTACGTCCCGGTTGGGGAGTGCGATCAGACTCTCCTGCTCCCAGGATTGTGGCTTTCATCAGGTTAACTCGCTCTTAGCGAACGTTGCCGATGGAGATGAACTTGTACTCCATAAACTCGTCCAAACCGAGGAAGCCACCTTCGCGACCGAGGCCACTTTCCTTGAACCCGCCGAAGGGTGCTTGCACTGCGGAGAAGGTTGAATCGTTAACGCCAATCGTGCCGAATTCCAATGCCTCTGTGACTCGGATCGCGCGGTTGATATCACGAGTGAAGAGGTAGGCAGACAAGCCGTATGGAGTTCCATTTGCGCGGGCAACTACGTCCTTTTCGTCAGAGAAGGGGACGAGCGGAGCGACAGGACCAAAAGTCTCTTCCTGCATGACCTGCATCGATTCATCGACTCCGACTAGGAGAGTGGGTTCGAAGAATTGGTCGGATTTCAAATCAGTGCCGCTGGCCCGCTTACCGCCCTGGAGAACCCGTGCTCCCTTGGCGATTGCATCGGCTACGTGGCGCTCTACCTTCTCGACTGCAGCGGGCTCGACGAGCGGGCCCACCGTACTATTTGGATGTAGCCCATCTCCGACCTGCAACTGGCTGATGGCTACTTGCATACGTGTTGCCAACTCATCAATGATGGATTCGTGGACGTAGATGCGGTTGACCGAGACACAGGTCTGCCCCATGTTGCGGAACTTAGAAGCCATGGTCTCGGCAACCACTACATCAAGATCTGCATCCTCGAAGACGATCGTTGGCGCTTGTCCACCAAGCTCCAACGAGACCTTCTTGACATGATCTGCCCCGCGACGCATGAGTAGCTTGCCGACCTCCGTGGAGCCCGTAAACGAGACGGCTCGTACGCGTGGATCCGCCATAATGATGTCGGTGAATTCGTAGGGCTCTGCAGCGCAGACGACAGAGAACACTCCTTTGGGGAGTCCAGCTTCGTCGAAAGCCCGGGCTATCTCAAGCGAAGAAAGTGGTGTGAGTTCGGCAGGCTTGGCAATCATGGGACAGCCAGCGGCCAACGCCGCGCCCAACTTCCTGAGTAATTGAACGGAAGGAAAATTCCACGGAGTAATAGCTACGCTGATTCCGATGGGCTGCTTAACAACAATGATGCGCTTATCGGGAACACTCGCCGGAATTGTGGTGCCGTAGGCACGTCTTCCCTCCTCGGCGAACCAATCGATGAATCCACATCCGTAGGCGATTTCACCTTTAGCCTGCGCAAGTGGCTTTCCTTGTTCCCGGGTGAGGATCTCGGCGAGCTCGTCGACTCGGCCCATCATAATCGCAGCTGCGCGGCGCAGGATGTGCGAGCGCTCGATCGCGGGCATTGCCGCCCAGTCGACCATCGCGGCCTCAGCTCGATCGATCGAGTCACGAATGTCGGTTGCAGTTGCAGACGCAACTTCCGCCACCGTTTCGCCGGTCGCTGGATTGATCACAGCGAAAGTTCCGCTTGCCCCTGGCTCGCGCCACTCGCCACCGATGTAGTTCCCGTACGTCTTCATGTGATCTCCAATGGGTTCTTCTGGTGGTTCCTTGGTCAAGGAATAATGGCGGCTCGGGATACGGCTCGGGCCTCGCTCAGCTCTAGGGCCATATTAATGTCATCCAAAGCAAAAACTCGATCGCTGAGTTCCTCGAATGGGAATCGAGAAGCATTTTCGGCGAGAAATGTTAACGCGCGCTTGAGATACCACGGGTGATAGCGCAGGATTCCAAAGATTCGCAGTTGTTTACGTGTGATGAGCGCTGGAGCAAAACTAATCTCGAATTCCTTGCCGACATTGAGGTTGCCGATTGACGCGATGTGGCCACCGGGGCGAGAGAAATCAACCGCCTCGGCGAAAGCCGAAGCGCGACCGGTGAGCTCAATAACCGCGTCAGCGCCGATGCCATCCGTCAACGCCATGATGCGAGCCGTTCGTTCCTCGGCGGAGGGGAATTCGTTGATGTCCACTATGTCGTGAGCGCCGAATTGAAGGGCGGCTGCGATACGCACAGGCTCCTTTTCCACGACAATCACCCGCGCACCGCTGCGGTTGGCAACGGCTGCTGCGTAGAGGCCCAGTCCACCGGCTCCCTGAACGACGACATTTTGGCCGTACCGCACGCCGAGCTTGTCGATCGCAAAGACCATCTGCGCCAGTCCGCAGTTCGCGCCGGCCGCGGCTGCATCACTAACCTCGTCAGGCACCTTGTAGAAGAACTGTCCGGGGCTTAGGTAGTAGTGCGTGGCGAAGGCGCCGTTGAAGTGTGGGGGAGTGGCTGGCGCGAGTGCTGAGTTCCGGTTCACGTTGAGGCACATCTCAAAATCGCCTCGGCTGCAAGCAGCGCACTTTAGGCAGGTGTGATAGTAAACAGCCGCCACTCGGTCACCGACTGCGAGAGGTTGACCAGCACTATCTGTAGTTACACCTTCACCAAGCTCTGCTACCTCAGCCACAAATTCATGACCCATAACAACGTCACGAAACGCAACGCTGAGGAAGTGCCAAATGTGCAAATCTGACCCACACACGTTTGCTCGGCGCACCTTCAGTAGAGCTGCACCTGGTGGCAAGGCCGGCAATTCATATTCCTGGATCTCCACTTGAGACGGACCCAAGAGTGCGACGAGGCGACCCTTCACAGTGTTCTCCTCAACGTAGATGCCAGATTCTTGATCAGACCATTGAGACCGAGAGCACCGATGTTCTAGTTTGGTACAGGCACAAGGCCCGGACAGTCGATCTAGGCGAGTTCCACCACTGCGTCTACGGCCAGAGCCCCAAATGACGGCTCGCCGAACGCAGCCCCGATCATGAGTGGATTGACATCTACGCTCTGGATCGATGGGTTATCGAGCATCAACTGTCCGAGTGCGACGGCGGCACGAGCCCAAGCTTCCACATCTGTGGGTGGCTCTCCACGTACGCCACTCAGCAGCGGCGCGATATGAAGCCGCTGGATCGCGGCTAAGGCAGCCGATTCGTCGAACGGCGGAATCAAAGCTTGGACGTCATCTAGGGCTTCCACGTACTTGCCGCCAGCACCGACGAGAACGATTGGACCAAACACCG
>WLOK01000126.1 GCA_009699315.1 Actinomycetota bacterium | reverse complement strand
GCGATGGGGCTCAAGACCTTTATCGCTTCGTCTGTCACAGAATTCCAGCATGCGCTCAGCGCCGTTGCCGGACTGCCCTCGCTCATTGATGCACGAGTCGACGCAGCAGACTTCCGCGACATCATCAAGACTGCCAGAGGCACGGACGCGTAATCTAATCGCTTAGGCGGGTGTGCCGCTTCCGTTTATTCGCTTTTCGGCGTCTGCAGCCCGAGTAAGCGCATCCTCAAGCTCCTTCTGCGCAACTCCGTAGGCTGCAAAATCGCTGTTCGCGAGTGCAGTCTGTCCGGTTTCGTAGGCTGTCTGGGCATCTGAGATCGCCGCCGCCAAATCCGCATAAGGATCGGTCGTCGGTGAAGGTGACGGGGATGGATTTGGGCTCGGTGACGGGCTCGGAGAAGGACTTGGGCTCGGCGACGGGCTCGGCGACGGTCCCGGATCTGGACTTGGATCTGGAGACGGGTTCGGATTGGACGAGAACACCTTCGTGAGCGCCGCTGCCAACGTGTCTTCCATCGCGACGTTGCTGCCATAGCCGGCGAGCACCTTGCGCAGGAGCGGATAGCCACCCTGGGTCGCCTGAATGTAGACCGGCTCAACATAGAGCAGACCGCCGTTAAAAGGCAGAGACAGCAGATTGCCTAGATTGACTTCGGAGCCACCCTTGCGCAACAGCGAAAGTTGCGAACTCACGATGGGGTCTGACTCGAAGTTGTTCTGCACCTGTTCCGGACCGGGAATCGTCGTGTTGCTGGGCAACTGGAGGACTCGGATCTTCCCGTAGCCAGGACCCGGAGCGCTGTCGACGGCCATGAACGCGGCTAGCGTCTGCCGTCGTTGCGGCGCGAAGGTAGTAGTGAGGGAGAACGTCGGTGCTGCCTGACCCGGCATCTGCAGGGTCAGATAGTACGGCGGCTGGAAGACCTGCACCGACTGAGTCGGATCGAAGGGGACAATCCAGAAATCGGTGCCGTTGTAGAACGTTGTTGGATCGGTGACGTGATAGCGGCTGAGAACGATGCGTTGCATCTTGAACAGATCTTCGGGGTACCGGACGTGCTCGAGCAGTTGAGCCGGCATATTTGCCCGCGACTCAACTAGACCAGGGAAGACCTTGCTCCACGTCTGAAGAATCGGATCATTCTCGTCCCACGCATAAAGATGAATCGTGCCGTCATACGCGTCAACGGTCGCCTTGACGGAGTTGCGCACATAATTGATCTGGTCCTGGGGCGCGAGAGGTGACGATGCCGTTCGCAGGGAGATCGAATCGCTCGTTGCGTCCGAGAGACTCACCCGCGAGGAATACGAATAGTTCTCCGTTGTCGTATAGCCGTCTACGATCCACACCACGCGACCGTTGATCACTGCAGGGTACGGATCCTGATCAAGAGTGAGCCAAGGGGCGACCTTTTCGACCATCGCCAACGGCTCACGATCCCACAGAATGCGAGAGTCGCTATTGATGAGATCTGAGAGCAGGATGTTGGAATCTTGGAATTTGGTCGCAAAGACCATGCGCTGGAAGAACGAACCAACCGATGCACCACCAGTGCCATCGTAGGTATTGAGCTTCTGACCGCCCGGGGTTTGATCATCTGGGTAGTCGAGTTCACGCGGTTCTGAGCCCGGGGGTGCACCGACGACGGAAAATGTCGGAGAACTTTCACCAAAATAGATTCGTGGCTGGTCGATAGCGAGTGCACCGGTCTCGGGAATATCGCTCTCGAAAAAGTCGGGCTGCCCGCTGGACTCAGCAGTGTTGTCGTAGGCAGTGACGAATCCGTAGCCGTGTGTGTAGACCGCGTGATCATTTGCCCAGTTGCGCTGGTTATCTGGAACTCCAGCAATGTTGATATCGCGCACCGCCACAACCGCTCCGCGTTGAACTCCGTCGAGCGTATAGCGATCGATATCGAGCGTCTGCGTAAAGGCATAGTAGGCGCGCACCTGCTGTAACTGCTGAAATGTTGGGGCCACAACAGCCGGATCAAGAAGTCGAATGTTGTTGAGTGTGCCCTTACTGGCATCCAGTACCTCTGCGGACGGCGGCGTGACTGTTCCCGGATAGTCACCTATTTCGACACTGTCGACGCCGTAGGCATGTCGCGTTGACTGGATATTGCGATCGATGTACGGCTGCTCACGAATCAACGCGCTGGGATTGACCTGGAACTGCTGTACAAAGGCCGGAAAGGCTGCACCAAGCAGGATTGCTGTAAGCACGAGCAGACCGAATCCAATACCGGCCACTGCCCACCGGCGCAAAAAGATGTTGGCGATGAACAAGACACCGACGAGCGCGGCCACAAAAGTCAGGATGGTGAGTGCGGGAAGGTTGGCATTGACGTCTGCGTACTTCAAGCCGGTAAAGCCCGGCACGAGTCCGTCACTCTTGATTGCTAGACCAAATCGGTCATACCAGTATGCGACGGCCTTGAGAAGCAGGAAGATCGCGATCAACGCTGACAACTGGGCTTGCGCCGCGCGACTCGCGCGGCGCCGCGCGGGTTGAAGTCGAAGCCCGCCATAGATGTAGTTGACGACTACCGAAGTAATGATCGCGAGAATCACCAGCGCGAAGAGGAATCCGAGGATAAAACGCACGAATGGATAAGTGAATACATAGAACGACATATCGAGCCCGAACTGTGGGTCGCTGACTCCAAAGTCGGTGGCGTTGCGCCACGCGAGGACCGTTGTCCACTCCCCCTGAGCGGACATGCCCGCGAAGAGTCCTAGAACAGCACAAATGACAATCGCGATGATGCGGCGATAGGGAGTCAGCGCCATGCGATAGCGATCAAGACTTGCCTGCTCGGGGGTCGAGACTAGATCGAAGGTTGGGCGGAACCGGTATGCGAGCCACATGACGAGCCACATGCTGAACGCCATAGCCACACCAAAGATCGCGAAGAGAGCAACTCGCGTCCGCAGCGTCGTCGTGAACACGACCGTCTGGTCGACCGACCCGAACCACAGCCAGTCGGTGTAAAAGGCCGTGAAAATCAGCCAGCCAATGACCAGCAAACCCAGAATCACGATCGTGGGTATCAGGACCCGCAATCTCTTACTTCTCGAAGTCTTACCTGTCCCCATAGATGCGCCAGCCACCCTTACAACCTACGTCACACAGGGCAGGAAGGCACCGTCGAACCTGCCTTCCACGCCTCAATAGCCAAGACCGCGTCGGTCAAAGTCTCGACTGGGACGACTCTGAGCCCGTCGGGTACGTATCCGGCAGCCTCACCGCAATGCACTTTGGGCATCAAGAAGAGTTCTGCGCCCGCAGCCCTGGCGCCGGCGAGCTTTTGCCGGATCCCACCGATCGCGCCAACAGTCCCATCAGGCGAGATGGTGCCAGTGCCGGCAATGAACCTGCCGCCTGCTAAATCGCTTGGTGTCAACTTGTCCACTATGGCGAGGGAAAAGAATAGTCCCGCGCTTGGACCACCGACATCTTGCAGGGTGAATTGAATAGGCATGGGGCCAACGAAGTTCGGTCCAAGACCGATGCCGACATAGGCAACACCAGGATCTTGCGGATTATCCGCGCTCGTGACGGATACATCGACCTTCTGACCACCGCGATCTACGCCAAAAACAAATGTCGTACCAATCGGACGGCCATGAATTGCGTCACCAATCTGCTGCGAATCCGTAACGGTGCTGCCATCGAGTGTGAGAACGTGGTCACCCGCGCGCAGATTGCCCGCTGCTGGAGTGCCTTCAACCACCATTGTGACCGTGACTTGGGCCGTCACTGGAATCTTTGTGTAGGTCAAAGCAGCGGCAATGGCATTGGACTGCGACGTACTGAACATCTCCGCATTGCGTTGCTCAACATCAGCTTTAGTCTCATCGTCGGGATACAACAACTCGCGAGGGAGCACAGCGTCACTTTGATCGAGCCAGGCCGCCACTGCTTGGAAAACAGTGAGGCCCCCTCGTGGTCCACCCCACTCTTGAATCGTCGTCATGTTGAGATTGCCCGTCACCGGAAAGGTCGGGTATTCGGTCGACTCGCCAATCTCAACTAAGGGCCGACCGTCGATCTCGCCGATCGTGTTAAACGTCGGGCCCGGCGCGATCTTGACGTATGGCACCGGCAGGAACGCAGCCAAGACCGCAAGAGCGAGCAAGGAAAGCAGGGCGATCAGGAGCGCAGTGCCACGTCGCCCACGGCGCGGCCGAGGTGCGGAGTCCTCGGTGACCGGCCCCTCAGTCACGAGAACTCTCTGACCGCACATCCGGAGGCGTAGGTGGAAGGGGGCGTTCCATGGCCTCGCGAAACCGCTCGCGGTCGGACATGCCGACCTGAGCCTTGGGCTGGCGACTAGGGCGAGCCCGGAGGGCTGCCCAAGCGAGGGCAAGTGCCGTCGCCACGATCGGGATCAGCCACCACAGCAACGCGGACAACGCTCACTCCATCTGTTGATTACCGCCCCCAGCCTACGACGGATTGGGAGCGCGTTCGACTTCGCCGGGAATCGCTCATGGGGATAGCGTGTTGACGTGCCTATGAGGTCAGTCACGTCCCCACACTTGGAGGAAGTCCGATGAGCATCCCCTTTGGCTTCGGCACCCCTGGTGGTGGCGGAGAGTTCGATGCCAATCAGCTCGGGGCCATGCTGCAGCAGATGGGGCAAATGCTCCAGAGCGGTGGCGGATCCAGCGACCCCGTCAATTGGGCCATCGCCCGCGACACCGCCCGCAAGGCGATCGCGGCCGAGGGCGACCCTTCGGTTTCCACGACCGAACTACGCGAGACGGAAGAAGCCATCGCCCTTGCCGAAACGTGGATCGATGGGGCGACGGTCTTCCCGTCGACGGGAGCGCGCGCGGGAGCGTGGTGCCGTTCCGAATGGCTTGAGGCAACCTTCGCAGCGTGGCAGCGCATCATCGGCCCACTCGGCGAGCAGGCGTCCGCGATGATGTCGCAAGCGCTGCCTGGTCAAGCAGGCGCACCTGGCCTACCAGCCGAACTCGGTGAGCTCCCTCCGGAGTTTGCGTCCATGCTCGGACCGCTGCTCGGCATGGCGAAGCAGATGGGAGCTATGTCTCTCGGTTCTCAATTTGGCCAAGGGTTAGGTGCGCTGGCGGGAGAAGTAGTGAGCGCGAGTGACATCGGCGTACCACTTACTGACGAACCTCGCCCGATCCTCATTCCTCGAAATGTCGCAGCGTTTGGCGAAGGACTCGACATACCTGCCGACGAAGTACGTATCTATCTTGCACTTCGCGAAGTGGCACATGAGCGACTCTTCGCTCATGTGCCGTGGCTTCGTCCGCGAGTGCTTGGTGCAATAGAGGAATACGCACGCGGTATCCATTTCGACGCCGATCGTTGGACTGACGTTATGCGCGATGTAGATCCGCAAAATCCGGCAGCGCTGCAAGAAGCACTAGGGTCCGG
>WLOK01000125.1 GCA_009699315.1 Actinomycetota bacterium | reverse complement strand
CTGGGTGATCACGTCGTAAGCCTCGACATTGAGGACTCTTCCGAGGCCAATGTAAGTGTCAACGGTGATGTTCGTGAACCTTCTTCGAGCGCAGCAGCAGTGGCCGAAGCCCTGGATGCACGTGGCTGCCTAGACGTATTCGTAGCCAACGCCGGGATTCATGACGGAGGTGCCGGGTTCGGGCTAGCGGCTGACGAACTCAACGCTGTTGCGCGCCGGGTGATGGATATCGACGTTCTTGGATACATCCTGGGCGCGCAGGCAGCAGCGTCCGCTCTTACCGCCAGTCAAGGATCGATGATATTTACACTCTCGGACTCGACTTTCCTCGCTGGTCAGACCGGCGCTGGAGTCGCCTATACAGCGGCAAAATATGCCGCCCATGGCGTGATGAAGTGGTGTGCGCATAGCCTCGCGCCCAACGTTCGAGTCAACGCAGTTGCCCCAGGTGGCGTCGTCACAGGCTTGCAGGCCGTATCGGCCACAGGGTCAGGGCGGGGTCTGTTCAAGGACGCAGAGGCTAAGCGCGAAGTGATCCGATCTCGTAACCCGCTCGGCACAGTGCTAGAGCCTAGTGAAGTTGCTCAACTGTATGTGTTTCTTGCGTCGGATGCTGCGCGGGGAATGACCGGAGAGGTGTTGCGCCCCGACGGCGGGTTGAGTGTTCGATGACTCCACGTGCGCTCGTCACTGGCGCTTCCTCCGGCATCGGAAAAGCGTTGGCAACCGAATTGGCCAAGCGCGGATGGAAACTGGTTCTGGTAGCTCGTGACGAACAAAAACTCGTCAATCTCGCCGAAGGTCTCGTAAACGGCCCGCATGAAGTGCTCTGCGGAGACCTCAGTACCGATAGCGGCATGTTCGACGTATGTGCACGAATCGATGCGGATCTTGAGCCGGTGACTCTGCTAGTTACTGCAGCAGGATCAGGCACGTCTGGTGCCTTCCCCTGGTCGCCCATGACAGAAGAAGAGACGATGCTACGTGTCAATGTGTTGGCGACCCTACGCCTCACGCACACTGCAGCACATGCAATGAAGCGACGCAGGGTTGGCGGGATAATCACAGTGGCTTCGACAGCGGCATATTGGTCTGCGGGAACCTACGCAGCTTCAAAGTCCTGGGTGCTTCTCACCACCTTGGGCCTTCGTGCCCAATTGGATAAATCAGGTGTGCGCGTGATGGCTTTATCACCAGGCTTCACCAAGACCGAATTTCACGCACGGAGCCAGACGGATCCGAGCGGCGTGAAGGCGTGGATGTGGCTCGACGCAGAGGATGTGGCACGTCAAGCAATGGATGATTTTGATGCGGGGAAGGCAGTATGCGTGCCTGGTCGTCGTTACCGTGCGCTTGTCGAAACTGTTCGACATCTGCCTCCCGGAGGTCGGTCGGCTGTACTGCGTCGGCTCGCGCCCTTGCGCTCGCAGGCAAAGGTGACACCTTTGCCACCAGACTCTTCTCAGGATTAAAGATCGAGGTTCGTGTTACTCAGACAGAACAGAGGTGCTAGATGACCAGCGTTCGACTCGCGGCTGTGCAAGCAGCTCCTGTATTTTTGAACTTGTCAGCCTCAGTGGATAAGGCAATCGCGCTCATCGCTGAAGCGGCGTCTTCTGGTGCTGATGTGATTGGGTTCCCTGAGGGCTACCTACCAGGGCATCCCGGTTGGGTCGAGTTTCTTCCATTCGAAGAGCAATCCTTGCTCCTAGGGAAGCGACTCTTTCAGGAATCACTCGAGATCCCTAGTAGCAATATTGATCGGATCGCCGACGCTGCGCGTGCGAATTCGATCTCGATAGTGATGGGCTGCTGCGAACGTATCTCCGGAAGCACGGGATCCTTGTACAACACCCAGTTCTTTATCAGCGCCGATGGCAGGTACCAAGGAAAACATCAAAAGATCGTCCCAACAGTCGGGGAGCGGCTATTCCATGCCCCGGGCAATACCGGGAGTGGCTGTGCATTCCCTGCTCCATTCGGTCAGGTCTCGGCACTCATATGTGGCGAGAACTCCAACCCGTTGTCGCAGTATGCGGCGATTCGCGAATACCCGGTCGTTCACGTTGCTTCTTGGCCGCAGCACTTCAGCGCGGCCGTTCCCATGCAACCAACAATCAGGCTTGTTTCCGCCGCTCTTGCATATTCGATGAAAAGCTTTGTCATAAATGCCGTCTCGACGGTGAGTCCCGAGATGGTCGCCGCATATGGGTCACTGCCGGGAGGGGAGTTCCTTAGCTCCCCACTATCTAGAGGGCGTGCAAGTGTCGTCAGCCCTACCGGACAGATGTTGGCTGAAGCCCAAGACGACTCAGAGCAACTGGTGTATGCGGATATCGACACCGAGACCGTGATAATCCCCAAGATCGTTCACGACTACGCGGGCCACTACAACCGTCCTGACCTGTTCGCCCACCTGTTTTAGCGGTTGGACGTCGTGGGTGGAGCGTAGGTGATTCCCGACCGCAATGTAGGACCGATGAATGTGTTGCCAATTTGTATTTCAAATGGCAAACTTCCTTCGTGCTTGTTGATCATTGTGCTCTAAATCAGGAGCTCCCGCCTGGACCGATCTGCGGACTGTCCGCGCGAGATCTGGGCTCGGCTTTGGCGCGTGGCGAATTGGATCCGCAAGTTGTGCTGGAGTCGTTCCTCAGCCGAGCAACTGCGGTCCAAGAGCGAATAAATCCCTTTACGTTCATTCTGGCGGACTACGCTCGCGCACGCGCTGAAGAGTCGACTCGGCGTATTCGATCCGGCGCGGCGCGTCCGCTCGAAGGAATCCCCTTCGCGGTAAAAGAGTTGACTGCGCATGAAGGACACCCGCACACTCTGGGATCCCTGTTCCTTCGTGACAACATTGCCACAAGCAGTGATCCAACCGTGGAAGCACTTCTGGACGCGGGGGCGATTCCATTCGCGAGAACGAATACCCCGGAATTTGGTTGTGCCACAGTCACGGACAACCTCCTCTTCGGCGAGACGCTAAATCCTTGGCACCGCTCTTTTAGCACCGCTGGGTCCAGTGGGGGTGCGGCCGCTGCTCTCGCGTCCTTCGCTACACCGCTCGCTCAGGGCACTGATTCAGCGGGTTCTTTGCGGATGCCTTCGGCAGCCTGCGGAATCGTGGGATTAAAACCATCACATGGGGTGGTCCCGATGGCTGCGCCGGACTACCTAGAGGCCGTGGGACATAACGGTCCGATGGCCAGGGATGTGCTTGACCTTGAGCTCATGTTCGGAGTTATCGCGCGAACAGATCCGACTCACCTATCGGGTAGAGCGCCCTTTGACCCTGAGCCAGATCGGCAGTTATCGGGCCTCAAGGTCGCCCTTATCTGCACTATCCCTGGCTTGCAGACAGATCATGATGTTGAACGCAATCTGCGCCGCACAGCCAAATTGATCTCCGATGCTGGGGCGCAGGTCGTTGAGATGGACTTTCCGTGGACCTGGGACCAGATTTTCGCGGCAGTGAAATTGAACTTTGGCGCGGTCTATATGCCGCTGGCCCGAAGACTGCGCGATGTGGGAGCAGAACTGTCAGACCTTACCCATGGGTTTATTGCCGATGTTGAACCCGTAACTCGAGACTACGGCTTCACCGTAGATGCGCGCCGTCAGTCTGCGGCGTTGCATCGCGTCTTGGGTGAGATTTTCAGCGAATTCGATCTGATACTCATGCCGACGCTTCAGATGCCTGCTCCAGTCGCCGGTGATCACTTTATTGACCATGGTCCGCTCGTCAATGGTCAAGAATCCGCGGACAGGTGGATTGTTGCCTTCACAGTCCCGTTCAACCTCACTAGCTCGTGTCCAGCGATTACCCTGCCTAATGGACTATCTAGCGACGGATTGCCCACGGCGGCACAGCTCGTAGCGCGTCCCTACCGGGATTGGGATCTCATTCGATGGGCGGCCGCGGTCGAGACCATGCACAATTCAATCGATCAATCCGTTTTTCATATTTGATGGGAAGAGTCGCGTGAGAGTTAATGATCAAGAGCCCATAGACGAGGGTCTATTGTCGGCAGATCTCCGCTTGCTCGACTACTTGCGCGACCAGTGCGGACTGGTCGGCACCAAAGAGGCGTGCGGCCGCGGAGAGTGCGGTGCTTGTACAGTCTTGATCGATGGCAAGGCCGTCCTGTCCTGCATCACTCTCGCGAGCCGCGTACAAGGTCATGTTGAGACCATTGAAGGCGTTGCAGGAGAGTCTGCCGAGCTTCGAGAGGCCTTCGCCCGCCACGGAGCCTTCCAATGCGGTTTTTGCACCCCTGGTCAAATTGTTCGCGCGACAGCGATCCTTCGTGGTGGGTGCCCAGAGACGGACCACGAATTACGAAAAGCAATGAACGGGAATGTGTGCCGCTGTACGGGGTACAACGGAATTATCGCGGCGATTCGTGAGGTAGCCGAATGACCGCCACGCAAGAGAATCGAACCGCGACCTCCATTGGTCAACGCGTACTGAATATCGATTGGCAAGCCAAGACTGCGGGCGCGGCGCTTTACACTGGCGACATTGATTTACCTGGAATGCTGCACGCACGAATCCTCAGAAGCCCCCACCCGCACGCAACCATTCGCTCCATTGACGTCAGCGCAGCAATGGCTGTTCCTGGTGTGGTGGCCATTGTTACCGGAAGCGAACTCCCAGATCGGACTTATATCCACCATGGTGGGCCAATGTCTGATCGGCGGGTACTCGCTCAAGGCACTGTGCGATTCGTGGGTGAGGAAATCGCGGGAATAGCTGCTAAAACTGCTGCCGCTGCTGCGCTCGCGCTTCGACGAATTGACGTGAAATACAAGTCCCTTCGTGCGGCAACTACGTTGCGAGAAGCGCTAGAACCTAATGCTCCAAAGATTCACGAGAAAGGAAATGTGTCTGCTCATCGGGTATTCCACTGGGGAGCACCAGATCCGCTTCGCCCGCGTGAAGTCTCTGTTAAAGGTCAGTATCGATTCGGCAGACAAACACACGCAACCATGGAAACCAGCAGCATTGTGGCGAGGTGGGTGCCCGAAGCAAAAATTCTGGAGATTTGGACGAACACCCAGGCACCGTTCATCGTGCGCAAAGAGATCGCACACGTACTGGATCTCGAACTCGAAAGTATCGTCATTCACGAAATTGCTGTGGGCGGTGGCTTTGGTGCAAAGTCCAAAATCTGCGAGTACGAGGCAATCGCCGCAGCGCTATCCATTAAATCTGGACGACCGGTGAAGTTGGTTCTTACTAGGGAAGAAGAGTTTACCTGCACAAAGAGCCGACACAGCTTTACGATCGACCTGGAAACTTTCGCGACTCGTGACGGCTTGCTGTCGGCACGGTCTGCTCAGATGCTTGTGGATAATGGTGCTTATAACCATTCAGGCCCCTCCGTCATGGCCAACGGTATGCAGGTCATCGCTTCGTTACTCAG
>WLOK01000124.1 GCA_009699315.1 Actinomycetota bacterium | reverse complement strand
GGGGACTGCTTGAAGCCACTCGCGTGCAAAAGCACCCGCCGACTGCGCGGCGCCTCGGCCGTGGGGCCATCGACTTGGGGTCGAATATAGGACTCCACAGCAGTGATGCCACCCGATTGCCACGCGGAATGCGCGCCACTGAGCTCCCAACATCCAGTTGCCCGGATGGACACTCCGCGCGGCCCGGTGCGGCGTACGTGCCCACGAATAAGCAACAACCACGAATGAAAAATCGTTGAGGCATAAGGCCCCTGCGCGTCATCGAAGAAGGTGGCATCAATCGGGCCGGTCGAATCATCGAGCGTCACGAAGATGACTCGACGCCCGGAGCGTACGGGCGGAGTTTGCACTGCCACCTTGACCCCAGCGATCCAGATCTCCTGCTCAGAACGACAACTCAGCAGTTGAGACGATCGCGTGATGTCTAGGTCGCGCATTATCGGCGCATAGAACTCCATGAGGTGATGACTGGCATCAAGACCCAGCACATCGAGTTCGGCGCGTACACGTTCGGCTGCACTGAGATCAGCGAGCCCAGTGGAAATCGGGATGTCTTCTGCACCACCGATATCAAAAGCGAGTTGATCAACGGCCTGACGTCCGCCGCGTAACCGATCAAGATCGGCGACCTGCAGTAATAGATCGCGTCGTGTCACTCGCCGACGAGATGCGGTGGACGAGATGCCATAGACCGAATCAAATCCGCCAGCGAGTACGAGCCGCTCGACCACCGGCCGCGAGACACGGGCACGCTGCCAGAAGTCGGGTAACGAGACATAGGGCTGAGCACCGACTATCTGCTCGACCTCTGCCTCGCTGATGCCTTTGACCTCGGCAAGTGACAGCCGCAGACCGCGCGGCTCACCAGCCTGAGTGGACTCGACGCGATAGGTGGCGTGAGAGTGATTGACATCGAGCCCGAGAATTTCGATGCCCATCACGCGTGCGTCATCGAGAATAAGCCGCTTGGGGTACATGCCCGGATCGTGAGTCAGCACTCCGGCATAGAACGCCGCGGGATAGTGCGTCTTGAGCCACGCTGATTGATAAGTCGGCAACGCGAACGCGGCGGCGTGGGCCTTGCAGAAACCGAAAGAAGCAAAGGCACGTAGCACCTCCCAGACCCTCTCAACTATGACCAAGTCGTAGCCACGACGCAATGCCGCGGGATAGAACCAGACGCGTACGTCGTCAATCGCCGCTGGACTGCCCATGCTGCGTCGCGTCTCATCAGCTTCGGCCAGCGTGCAGCCGGTCATGATCGACACGATGCGTAGCACCTGCTCGTGGAATACAACGACCCCGAATGTCTCAGCGAGTGCGGGCCGCAGATCATCGTGGATGTAGACCGGATCATTCCAGCCCTGTCGAGCCCGAAGAAATGGTGTGATCATGTCGGATTTGATCGGGCCGGGCCGGAAGAGCGAGATGTCGATAATGATGTCGTTGAACGTATCTGGAGCGAATTTGCCGATGAGTTCACGTTGACCAGGTGACTCAATCTGAAAGCAGCCGAGAGTCTTCGAGGACTGGATGAGTGCGAATGTCGCCGGATCATCTAGGGACACATCATCGATCTCGACATGAGTGCCCTGCACCCGAATGACTTCATCGAGAGCGTGCGCCATCGCCGATTGCATACGGATGCCAAGGACGTCGAGTTTGAGTAAACCGAGCTCCTCGACGTCATCTTTGTCGAACTGGCTCATCGGGTAGCCCGCTGCACTCTGCTCAACCGGAGTGCGATCGAGCAGAGTCGCATCAGAGAGCAGCACACCGCACGGATGCAGTGCGATATGACGTGGGAGACCATCGAGGCCTTCGACAAGATCGATCAGGTCATCGAGATCGCCACGTCGGGCGAGTTGAGCGAGACCCGAACCGCGCACCTCGGGTAGATCGGTGAGTGCAGTGCGCAGATCGCGGGCTCGAATATGCGGAACTGCCTTGGCAAACGTATCGATCTCGCCTCGTGGCAGACCCAGCGCTGCTCCGACATCACGGATCGCGTGGCGTGCGCGGTAGGTCTCCATCATCGAGACGCATGCGGTGCGCTCAGTGCCGAAGCGATCAAAGATGAGGTCATAGACCTCCGTGCGCCGGGCGGACTCCACATCGATGTCAATATCAGGTAGCGCGCGACGTAGTGGGGAGAGAAAGCGCTCCATCAATAAGCCATAACGCATCGGGTCGACCCCGGATATGCCTAGGGAAAAGTTGATGAGACTGCCTGCACCGGATCCACGTGCGGCAACTCGAATGCCAGATCGTCGAGCGAGATCAACGACCTCACCGACAGTCAAGAAATAGGTAGCGAAACCAAGCTGCTCGACGATCGACAACTCGTCGTCGAGTCGTTCCTGTGCCGCCATGTGCTCCCACACGGGATATCGGGAGTTAATGCCAGCTTCGCAACGATGACGCAATACGCGCGCGGCCTCGTGATCGGCGCGACCGAGCAGGACCTCGGACTCCGGCACATGGATCTCGCCTATGCCGAGATCGCGCTCTGGATCAAGTACACACGACTGGGCAAGCGTCGCAGTGTCATGCATCAATTGCACAGCGCGACTAGGCGACAGCCCAGCAGCGACCACTATCTCTGTCGCGATCGCGTGCATTTGGACTGAGTCAATGAGATAGCCCTCGCTGTTGGCGCGATCACGATGACGACTGTCAAGAGGAACAAGTCGACGAATGGCATCAAGTACATCAACCATGCGGGCTTGATTGGGAGTCGCGTAACGTACCGCGTGGCTGAAGACCACATCGATGCCTTGGCTATCGGCCCAGCCAAGCATGCGGGCTGCGAGCGCAGTCGTCAGCGAACCGCTTGGGGCGCGATGACTCGTGACCGCGATGCGTAGATCACACTGCTCACGCCACGATGCGACTGCCGCAGTGGCGAGATCGGGCCGATTAACAGCAAGCGCCCGGCCTACTTCGGAGTCATGGCCGAGCAGAACAACGAGACCACGAGTGTCGAGATCGGGCGCATCCGTGATCGACAGTCGGGGCTCGCCACGCTCGGCATGTGCAGTGCTGACTACACGACACAGTGATGCCCAGCCTGCTCGCCCGCGGGCAAGCAGGACGGCACGTGGATCAGAACGATCACGCCAGATGCCGCCATGCGCGGGAGTGCGCTGTCGTTGCGTGGCGACAGGCAGCAATGGCGCAGTCGCTAGATCGACTCCGAGCACAGGCGAAATACCGGCTTGAGCACAGGCGATCGCGAAGCGTACGGCGCCATACACGCCATCGCGATCAGTGAGCGCAAGAACCTCTTGGCCGAGCGCAGCGGCGCGTTCAACCAACACATCGGGGCGGCATGCCCCATATCTCAAGGAGAATCCGGAGGCCACCCGAAGGTGCGCAGTCACACCCCGACCGGATGCAGTGGCGCTTGATAGTGCACGCCGAGCTGATCGGCGACGAGCGCCAAAAATGAGTTGGCGTCACGCAATAGGTCATCGGCGTCACGCGCACTCACTGCAGTGCGACTGCCTGCCTCTGCGGCGATGCGCTTGGCAGAGCAAGACGAGAAGAAGATCGCCCACTCAGTCAGATCGGGTGCGACCTTGGGCAGTAGCAACCAAACGCTGCGTGGACGGCCACGCGTGGGACGTGCCCGCGCAGCGAGGACTGCAGCAGCCGCACGCAATGCAGCGATGTAGGCATGTGCATATCGCTGTGTGACGGTCTCAGCGACGCTTGCTTCCGTGATGGAGCGACTAGCGGACTGCACGAGGTCATATGCAGCCTGCGGCATACGAGTGGGTTGTGGAATTGCCATGGTTCCTCCTGTCGGATGAAATGCGGGGTACTTCAGTCATGGACTTGAGTGACGGACCATCGGCCCGTCGCGGTGTCGCGGGAGAGGTCAAAGACCCCGCCGGTGTCGGTCTCGACCCGCCAGACCGCTCGGTCGGCGGGCAGTTCAGCGCGGCGACTCGCGGTGAATGGTCGCCACCAGACTCCGGCTGCCATCCAGTAGGCGAGGACTTCGCGTACGAGATAACGCCGGCCCCGCCACCGGAAGGCATGTGGGGCGCTCGGCCGCTCACTGGCCTCAAGGCGCAGCACCGTCTCCACGGAGACGGGATCGGCGTAGCGGCGGGTCATCGGACTCCTTGGGATAGATTTCGTACAGGTGTTCGATATGGAGGCTAGGCCACCCCACTGACAGCCGTCAACCCCGCGTTACGAATCTCGGGATTATGGGCGGGGCTAACGTGGGGCCATGAGCGCAGCAGACACGTGGTCAGCAGATCTGGCCTCTTGGGCGATCCCTGCGGAGATCCTCGAACAAGCCGCGATCGCTCCATGGACCCACCAGGTCAAGCGCTTCCTCGTCCCCGATGGACCCATCCCCGACTCCCCCAGCCACGCGACTGCCCGGGCAATTCTTCAGACCGGCGGCAGCGTTCTTGATGTCGGCTGTGGCGGCGGACGGGCTGCGATGGCTCTGGCGCCCCCCGCGACGCACGTCACGGGCGTCGATCACCAGCAGGGAATGCTCGATGCGTTCGCTGACGCCGCACTGCGTGCGGGGGTCCGGTCAGCGACTTTTCTCGGAGATTGGCCCGCGGTCGCCGACGACGTACCCGAAGCCGACGTCGTCGTATGTCATCACGTGTTGTTCAACGTTCCCGATCTCGTACCGTTCCTCGACGCACTCAACGCACATGCGCTACGGCGCGTAATCATCGAAATCCCGACACGTCATCCGTTGTCGTGGCTCAATCCGCTGTGGGAGAAGTTCTGGGGGCTCGATCGTCCCACTGCACCGAGTGCTGCCGATGCCTTGGTCATTGCACGCGCAGCAGGCTACGACGCACAGCTGATCGAGTTCAGTGAACCTGAAGGTCGAGTGCAACTGAATGCGCACGAACGTGCGGCGGATGTGTGTATGCGCTTGTGTCTGTCGGAGTCACGAATTGATGATGTCGCGGCTGCGTTAGTAGAGATGCCTGATCAGACACGCAACCTCGCCACAATTTGGTGGGACGTCAAGCGGTAGGTGGGAGTATTACCAAAGTCCTTTTATGGCGCTTTCGCCGTGGGTGACTTGAGAACTCGCATCGATAATGAGCAAGTTGGCAACCATATTGGTATGTCCTATGCGCTTTCATTAGTCGTTTCTTGAGGTTTGGGCAGGATTGCGGGTTTAACCGGTAATCTGGCCCGTACCTTCAACTTTGGCCTTCAACTTTGCGCGATTTTGCTGGTTTAACCTGCAAAACTGCGCAAAGAATGCGCTGTCCGCAGACTTAGTCGCCGCGTGAACTCAACACGCAGAACTCATTGCCTTCGGGATCTGCAAGAACTACCCACGACTGCTCGCCCTGACCGATGTCCACGCGCCGCGCACCGAGCTCGAGCAGTCGTTCGACCTCGGCTTCACAATCATCGGGACGAAGGTCGAGGTGTAGGCG
>WLOK01000123.1 GCA_009699315.1 Actinomycetota bacterium | reverse complement strand
GGGGCATTATTTAGCCATGTCAGCACGGACCGCGACCACTTCTCGCGCCCTCCCGCGCCCGCAGAAGTCTCGGCTTCTCGGCAACGACGTGTGGGCAGTAGCCGCAGCGATCGTGGTGGTCACCACGGGGATCTGGGTTCGAGTCGGTGGTTTCTCCCAACTCATCGCGGGTGGTAACGACACACTCCTAGGTCTTGGCCGTCTCGCCGGCATGTACGCCGCACTTGCAGCGCTTGGCGGTCTGCTGCTTGCGGCGCGCCCGCGCTCGATTGAGCGTAAGTTCGGTCTCGACAAGATGCTGGGCTGGCACCGCGTGGTCGGCATCACGACGGTCTTTCTTGTGATCTTCCACGCGCTGATCGACACGATTGCCTGGGGCATTGGCGCCCACATGAATCCGATCGCCGCGCTTATTGATCTCATCCGCACCCAGCAGTGGATGATTGCGGCACTAGCGGCACTCATTCTCTTTCTCGCCATCGGATTGAGTTCGTGGCGCCGGATACGACGTCGGATCGCATATGAGACGTGGTACTTCGTGCATCTGACTGCCTACCTCGCAGTCATCTTGGCCTTCGGCCACCAAATCACCTTGGGAACTGACGTCTCCGGTCGCACGCTCGCTCTGATCTGGTGGATCGGGCTCACGGTGGCAACCTTCGTGTGGGTTCTCATGGCGCGCAGCGGCGATTTCATTCGCTCATTGACGCGTAGTCGCACCATGATCACGCGCATTCGCCAAGAAGCACCAGGTGTAGGTTCGGTCGAGATCGGCGGACCCGGACTGCGTCACCTAAGAGCATCGGCAGGGCAGTTCTTCATCATCCGCGTTGCCCGCCGAGGCCTGTGGTGGCAACCACATCCCTTCTCCCTCTCTGCGGCGCCTACGCGCGATGCGTTGCGCTTCACCATCAAAGACCTCGGTGATGGCAGCAGTGACATTCTGCGGACCGCGAAGGGGACTCGTGTTCTCCTTGAAGGCCCATATGGCCGCTTCACTGTCGATGAGGCCGAGGGTGCGCGCGTGGTCCTCTTTGGTGGAGGCGTCGGAATCGTACCAATTCGCGCGCTTCTTGAAGATATTGAGCCGCATCAACAGCCGGTCGTGGTGCTGCGTTGCAAAGCCCAGGACGAGTTGATGCATCTGGCGGAGATCGAGACCCTCGTTGCCTCTCGTAAGGGAACCTTGCACGTGTTGGCCGGGCCTCGCGAATGGTTCTCGGCAGGTGATCCTTTCCGCCCAGACGTTCTATCGAAAGCGGTTCCGGACATTCGCGAACGCCACTCGTTCGTCTGTGGTCCGGCGAGTTTCGAGTATGCAATCGAGAAGTCGCTGCGCGCTTTGAAGGTGCCGAGCAAGCAGGTTCACCGTGAAAGGTTCGGTGTGTGATGTCCAAAAATCCTTCGCTAGCTCGCCGGGTCGCTCCGGCGATGTTGCTCGGCTCTGCGGCCATTGCTGTCGTCGCCCTATTCGATCCGGTCTTCGGTCATGGAAGCGGTGATGCGGGTGGCAACCTCTTTGCAGCCCCAGCGACCTCCGACAGTGGTGCCAACCCCGGTATCAACTCGGGGTCTAACACGTCAACAAAGACAAATACGAAGTCCAAATCTGCGTCGGCTGATTGCGCGAATGGAACCGCGATCACAGGCTCCGTTATCGACACGCGCTACGGCCCGGTGCAGTTACAAGCAACCGTGTCCAACGGGGCTATCTGCGCCGTCACACCTCTCGCAGAGCCCTCTGGTGATGGTCGAACAAATTACATTTCTCAGCAAGTCTTTCCCTACCTCGACAAGCAGGCGGTGAAGGTCGGCATTGACTTCCAAGCGGTCAGCGGAGCTACATACACTTCTGAGGGATACCGAAGCGCGTTGCAGTCGATCCTCGACCAGATGTAACTAGGCTTCGACCGTGCGACACGTCGAAGAGTGCATGGGCACTGTCTTCTCATTCGACATTCGTGACGACGATTCGCCTGAGATTGAGGCTGGTTTGCGCCAAGCAGTTTCTTCCTTGCATGAGGTCGATCACATCTTCTCCACCTACAAGCCCGAAAGCGATATCAGCCGACTTGGCCGCCTCGAGATTTCGGTCGACGAGTGTGATCCACTGGTCTCCCTGGTGCTCAACATTGGTGAGCGTGCCGTAGCCGACGGAGCGGGCGCGTTCACGTTGCATCCCGGCGGGCGCTTGGATCCATCTGCGGTCGTAAAGGGTTGGGCGATCGAGCGCGCCAGCAACATCTTGCATGCCGCCGGATCCAGAGTGCACTTGGTTAACGGCGGGGGCGACATCCAGTCGTGTAGCGACGGGTCATTCGACTGGGGTATCGCAATCGCGGATCCTCGTGATTCGTCGCGCGTAATTCTTGCCGTGGGCGATCCGCAGGCGCCCCGGTTTGCGGTGGCGACTTCTGGATCCGCGGAACGCGGTGAGCACATCGTTGATGCGCGAGGGGGTGTTGCAGGTGCCGGCCTGTTATCCGTCACCATCGTGGGTGCGTCACTCACCGATGTAGATATTGCGGCAACGACAGCGTTTGCTCTCGGCGCCCAGTCGCGCGACTGGGTCGAAGCGCACGATGGATTTGAAGCATTTGCAGTCCTCGCTGATGGCGGGATGTGGACTACAACGGGCTTCAGTCGCTACGTAGTCGGCTAAGTGCCTAAGTGCCGAACCTTCGCTGACGTGCAGCATAGGAACGCAGCGCCCGCAGGAAGTCGATGTGCCGGAAATCAGGCCAGTAAGCCTCACAGAAGTAGAACTCTGAGTGAGCGCTTTGCCACAACAGGAAACCGCCAAGTCTTTGCTCTCCCGACGTACGGATTACGAGATCAGGATCTGGCTGGCCTTTGGTGTAGAGGTTCTTGGCGATGTCTTCGACGTCGATAGTCGCTGCAAGCTCTTCGAGCGACGTGCCCTTCTCGGCGTGCTGTTGCAGTAGTCCTCGCACGGCGTCGACTACCTCGCGTCGACCGCCGTAGCTCACGGCGATATTCACGAGTGACCCGTCGATAGTCGACGTTGATTCGGCAGCTTCCTTCAGCACACGCGAGGTGTGCGCGGGGAGCAAATCGAGCGAACCCACGGGGTGCAGACGCCAACGACGCGTCTCTGCGAGGTCGGTGACGGTGTCTTCGATGATCGTGACGAGTGCATCCAACTCCTCGCGAGTTCGAGAGAGGTTGTCCGTGGAGAGCAGCCACAAAGTGACGACCTCGACTCCTGCCTCATCGCACCACCCCAGGAAGTCTTTGATCTTGGCGGCTCCGGCGCGATGGCCCGCGGACGAGGTCGATCCCTGCATACTCGCCCAGCGGCGATTGCCATCGAGGATCACGCCCACGTGGCGCGGGACGCGGCCATCGGCGACCTGCTTGCGGAGTCGGCGTCCGTACGCCGAATACACCAGGTCCGTCAGTCCCACGCCGCCTCCACTTCAGGTTCCGTCAGGCTACCGGGCCTTGGTTCGTGACAGTTCTGTGAACGCCAGAAGCGCATCGGCGTGGCGTCGCGGGGCGGGCTGTGACCCGCCCTAGCGTCGGATTTACCAGCGCCGGGACTGGCCCGGATGCGCCAAGCTTTCGGAGATCACGTGCCTGCTGCGAGCCGCCCCTCCGTCCGCACCTACGTACTCGACACCAGCGTGCTGCTGTCCGACCCGCACGCATTGCTGAGATTCGACGAGCACGAGGTAGTCCTTCCGCTCGTAGTGATCACTGAGCTTGAGGCCAAACGCACGCACCCCGAACTCGGCTATTTTGCGCGCGCTGCGCTGCGCTTGTTGGACGATTTGCGGATCAGTGGCGGTCGGCTTGATCAGCCCATCCCGCTGGGCGAACTCGGTGGCACGTTGCGCGTCGAGCTCAACCACATTGATACTTCGATCTTGCCGGCCGGATTCCAGTCTGGTGACAACGACACCCGCATCCTTGCTATTGCACGCAATCTGGCGGCAGAGGGCCGCGATGTCGTGCTCGTCAGTAAGGACTTGCCCATGCGCGTCAAAGCCTCAGCAGTGGGGCTGGAGGCAGACGAGTATCGCGCCGAACTTGTCGTCGAGTCCGGTTGGACGGGCATGACCGAACTCGAGGTCGCTGCCACGATGATTGATGAGCTCTACGACGAAGGCGCCATCGATCTTGATCAGGCGCGTGATCTGCCGTGCAACACCGGTCTCGTGCTGCTGTCTGATCGGGGGAGTGCTCTGGGCCGCGTCACTGCGGAGAAGCGCGTGCGCCTCATCCGCGGCGATCGCGAGGCGTTCGGCATCCACGGTCGCTCGGCCGAGCAGCGCATCGCGCTAGATCTGCTCCTTGACCCAGATATCGGCATCGTCTCGCTAGGTGGTCGCGCCGGCACTGGCAAGAGTGCGTTGGCGCTGTGCGCTGGGCTTGAAGCGGTGATGGAGCGACGTCAGCACCGTCGGGTGATCGTGTTCCGGCCGCTCTACGCCGTGGGTGGTCAAGATCTTGGCTACTTGCCGGGGAGCGAGGCAGAGAAGATGGGGCCCTGGGGTCAGGCGGTGTTTGACACCCTCGGTGCTGTGGCGACACAGGAGGTCGTCGACGAGGTCCTCGATCGCGGCATGCTGGAGGTCCTGCCGCTGACGCACATCCGCGGCCGTTCGCTCCACGACGCCTTTGTCATCGTCGATGAGGCACAGTCCCTGGAGCGCAATGTCCTGCTGACGGTCCTCTCACGAATTGGTCGAGACTCTCGGGTCGTACTCACCCACGACGTCGCTCAGCGCGACAACCTGCGGGTGGGGCGCCACGACGGGGTCGTGGCCGTGGTGGAGAAGCTCAAGGGCCACCCCCTCTTCGCCCACGTGACCCTGACCCGATCTGAGCGATCGCCCATTGCGGCGTTGGTCACAGAGATGCTTGAGGACCCGCTGATTTGACCTCATACGGGCGACTTAGTCGGGTGACTTACTACTTCGCCCGTGTCCGATCTGTTACCGTCGGGGAGTCCCCATCCACCCAGGTGGGGACCTCGCGAGGACGCCCAGTCCTGCCCCCTCGTGAGCGCTAACCGCGGGCAGGAGCGGGGGACCCAACACCGCGCACGTACTTCTAGGGCGCGGGGGCGAGTGATCGCCCTGGGGTGAAGTCACGAACCTGTGACCGGCCAGCTCCCGGCCGAACCCGACAGCTCACCCCGTAGGCGTGTAGGAGATGTCCATGCGTCGTGTGCTTGCTGTGCTCACGGTGGTTGCTGCGCTTGTCGCGCCCGCCGCTGTCGCGTCAGCTCACGCTGCAACGGTCCCGTCGAGTGCGGCCGCTGCAGCCGCTTCGCGTACTGCGCCTCCCACTCTCAAGTTTGGCGACAAAGGCCCGGCCGTACAGATCTTGCAGAATGCACTTCGCGTACCGAAGGTTCACGCCAAGGGCTTCTTTAATCGCAAGACGCAGCGTGCGGTCAAGGCATTCCAATTGCGCATGGG
>WLOK01000122.1 GCA_009699315.1 Actinomycetota bacterium | reverse complement strand
TGCAGGAGTCGCTCGTGCAGACCCTCCTCGAAGGCCCTACCCTCTAAGGGTGCTTCAGATTCCCCGAGACATCCTCGATTCGATCATCGCGCACGCAAAGGCTGACCACCCCGATGAGGCGTGCGGCATTGTGGCTGGCCCCGCGGGCAGTGGGCGGGCTGAGCGCTATATCCCTATGGTCAATGCCGCCCGTTCGCCTACGTGGTACGAGTTCGACTCCGGCGACCTGCTGAAGTTGTACCGCGAGTTTGATGACCTCGATGAGGAGCCGGTGGTGATTTACCACTCGCATACCGAAACCGAGGCTTTCCCGTCGCGCACCGATATCGCTTATGCATCTGAGCCGGAGGCGCACTACATGCTCATCGGCACGGTGGAGCACGGCAACGGCCCTGGGCCGGTAGTAGTTCGTTCCTTCCGCATCCTTGATGGTGTAGTCACCGAGGAAGAGGTCGAAGTCATCTAGGCGCCAATAGGCCCAGAATCCCAACGGGCCTAGGCTTGGCTCAGCACGGTAGCCACACATTCGATCGGAGAAGTCATGACAGAGGTCCGCATCCCCACGATCCTGCGTCCGTTCACGGGCGGATCCAAGACCGTCGAGGGCAGTGGCGAGACTCTCGCTGGGCTGCTCGCTGACCTGGACTCGCGCTACCCCGGGCTTGCTGAGCGGCTGATCGAGGACGGCGCGCTTCGTCGCTTTGTGAATGTGTACCTCAACGATGAAGACGTGCGATTCCTCGCCGGCCTTGGCACCCCCGTGACCGCCACCGACTCGGTGACGATCCTGCCGGCGGTCGCCGGCGGCTGATATGCGCTTCGACTCCCTTCTCGACTCCGTCGGCCGAACCCCCCTGGTGGGTCTGCCGCGACTGTCGCCATCCCCGGAAGTCCGGTTATGGGCAAAGCTGGAGGATCGCAATCCGACCGGATCCATCAAAGATCGAGCAGCCTTGCGCATGGTCGAGCAGGCCGAACGTGACGGGCTTCTCACGCCTGGTTGCACCATCCTCGAACCTACTTCGGGCAACACCGGCATTTCACTGGCGATGGCTGCTCGACTTAAGGGTTACCAACTCGTCTGCGTGATGCCGGAGAACACCTCGACGGAGCGCACGCAGTTGCTACGTATGTGGGGTGCTGAGGTTGTCTACTCGCCAGGAGCCGGCGGCTCCAATGAGGCCGTGCGCGTTGCGCGACGCATGTCTGAGGAGCATCCCGACTGGGTGATGCTTTATCAATACGGCAACCCAGCCAACGCCGACGCGCATTACTTCACCACCGGTCCGGAGATTCTCGAAGATCTCCCGACCATTACGCATTTCGTCGCCGGGCTCGGCACCACGGGCACGCTGATGGGCACTGGGCGGTACCTGCGCGAGCACCTGCCCGGTATCCAGATCGTCGCGGCAGAGCCTCGTTATGGCGAACTTGTCTATGGGCTGCGCAATATCGATGAGGGCTTCGTGCCCGAGTTGTACGACGCTTCGGTTCTGACTACGCGCTATTCCGTTGGGCCCCATGACGCGGTGCGTCGAGTTCGCCAACTTCTTAACGAAGAGGGCATCTTCGCCGGAATCTCGACGGGTGCAATCTTGCATGCAGCTCTTGGTCTTGCGCAGAAGGCCGTCAAGGATGGCCAACGCGCAGATATCGCCTTCATTGTGTGTGACGGCGGCTGGAAGTACCTCTCCACTGGCGCTTACGAAGGAACCCTCGAAGAGGCAGAGGAGCGCCTCGACGGCACCGTCTGGGCGTGACGCTCTACGGCATGGAGGTGGAGTCATACCACCGTTGCGCCGACTTGCTTGAATTGAGAACCAGAATCGTGATCGACATGGCTAGGGCGCCCCAACCGAACCCCGCAGCAAGCCCGAAGAGGCTGAATGCGCCGGTGATAACGCACAGCACACTGACGGTAACGCCAACGGCTCGGTCGCCGCGCCAGACCAGCCGAGACAGCCACAGCATCGCGATGGTCAGGGCAAGACAGAGCAGCCCCGAGAGGACCCAGAACCAGTCCGACATCGGGTGGTCAATGAGGAGTTGGTCCTCGCGGGGGCTAAATAGGAGTACGAGGTCGATAATGAGGCCCACGAGGTAGAGCACGGCCACGATCGTGAGAAGAATGCTGACGGCGCGGATCGTGGCGGGTCGCGCAGTCATGGTAGGACCCTACTTCCGTACGCTGTTCTCACCATGACGGACGCACCGATCGGCATCTTCGACTCAGGCGTGGGCGGGCTCACTGTCGCACGTGCTGTGCTCGACCAGGTGCCGCACGAGCCGATTGTCTACGTGGGAGATACCGCGCGTGGCCCCTACGGCCCCCGACCTATCGCCGAAGTCCGGTCCTTCGCCCTCGACATCATGGATCACCTCGTCGACTCCGGCGTGAAAGTGCTAGTGATCGCATGCAACTCGGCTAGTGCAGCAGTCCTCCGCGACGCGCGCGAACGTTATGCAATTCCCGTGATTGAGGTGATTCAACCTGCGGCGCGACGGGCGGTGCGTGCAACGCGCAACGGGCGTGTTGGGGTGATTGGCACGCGGGCAACCATCGACACGGGGGCTTACGACGACGCGTTTGCTGCCGCTCCCGACTTGGAAGTGTTTTCGCAGGCCTGTCCGCGGTTCGTCGAGTTTGTCGAAGCCGGAGTCACGTCGGGGCCTGAGTTGCTGTCGAGTGCACGGGACTATCTAGCGCCCCTTCAGGAAGCCGGTATCGACACCTTGGTGCTTGGCTGCACTCACTATCCGTTGCTTACAGGTGTGATCTCCTACGTGATGGGAGATGGAGTCACGCTGGTGTCGAGTGCCGAGGAGACGGCCAAGGACGTCTATCGCGTACTTGTCGCCAACGAACTTGTGCGTGACCCGGCGCTAGCTCCGCCCGTCCACCGCTTCCTTGCGACGGGCGACCCCGGACCCTTCGCCACGTTGGCGCAACGCTTTCTCGGGCCAGAAGTAACCGCGGTGACACGCGCTGAGTTCCTCGAGGCGTGAAGTGCGCTTAACGGTTATCGGGTGCTCGGGATCGTTCCCTGGCCCAGACTCGCCGGCTTCGTGTTATCTCGTGGAGCACCACGGATTTCAGGTGCTGCTCGATCTCGGCAATGGAGCGCTCGGAGCCTTGCAAAAGTTCGCGTCAGTTGAATCCATTGACGCTGTGTTGCTCAGTCACCTGCATCCTGATCACTGCATTGACATGACTTCCATGTATGTCGTGCGCAAGCACAATCCGCGCGGTCATCTACCGAGGATCCCGGTGTATGGGCCACATGGGACTGCCGATCGACTTGCGCGTGCCTACGATCTGCCCACGACGCCCGGGATGACTCGTGAGTTTGACTTCAAAGACTGGTCGCGTGGCGACTTTGAGATTGGCCCGTTTCGGGTTGAGACAGCGCCGATGGCGCATCCAGTGCCGTGCTTTGCGATGCGAGTGTCGGTGGGCGACAAATCGTTGGTCTACTCAGGAGACACCGGACCCACTCAAACGCTGGTAGATCTTGCTCGAGGCGCAGACCTCGCGCTCTTCGAGGCGTCGTTTCTCGACGGTGATAATCCTCCGGATCTTCATCTGAGTGCACGTGAAGCTGCCGATCACGCGAATCGCGCGGGCGCGGGACAAGTGGTCTTGACTCATCTCGTGCCATGGAATGACCGTTCGTTGACGCGCGAGCAGGCACTATTCGACGGTCCGTTGAATCTCGCGGAGTCAGGTCAGGTCTGGGATTTGTGACCCGTTAAGGTCGATGTATGACACGTTCTGATGGCCGTCCTGCTGACCAACTCCGTCCCGTCTCGTTTCAGCGAGGATGGCTCGACCACGCCGAGGGCTCTGTTCTGGTGTCATTTGGACGCACGCGGGTGTTGTGTGCGGCTTCGGTGACGGCGGGAGTGCCGCGTTGGTTGAAGGACTCGGGCACGGGTTGGGTGACCGGCGAATACGCCATGCTCCCGAGAGCGACGCACACGAGGTCGGATCGCGAGTCTGTTAAAGGCAAACTCGGCGGACGCACCCAAGAAATCTCGCGTTTGGTGGGGCGAAGCCTACGCGCAATTGTCGACACGAAGGCTCTTGGCGAAGTCACCATCGTCATCGACTGTGACGTGCTGCAGGCCGATGGTGGCACGCGCACAGCCGCCATTACGGGTGCATACGTTGCGCTCGTCGATGCGATCGAGTGGGCCCGAGGCCAGGGGATCATCAAGCCCAACGCGGTGGTGTTGAAGGACTCCGTCGCTGCCGTCAGTGTGGGCATCATTGATGGTGAGCCACGGCTTGATCTGCACTATGACGATGACGTCCGTGCCGAGACAGATATGAACGTCGTCATGACCGGTGATGGTCGCTTCGTCGAAGTGCAGGGCACCGCGGAAGGCGAGCCCTTCGATCGCGTCCTACTTGATCAACTTCTAGCCCTTGCCGTGGCCGGGTGCGCGGACCTGACCGAAATGCAGCGCGCGGTCTTGGCTCAGTAGGTAGTCATGTCTCGTCGCATTGTGCTCGCCACTCGGAATGATCACAAGGTGGCTGAGATGTCTCGAATCCTCGCCGAGGCTGGGTGCGCGATTGAGCTCGTTGGTTTATCGGCATTCCCGGACGCACCCGAGCCTGCTGAGACGGGGACAACCTTCTCGGAGAACGCGCTGATCAAGGCGCGATCCGCGGCGACTGCATCTGGTTTGCCGGCACTCGCCGACGACTCAGGTATTTGCGTGGACGCACTTCACGGCATGCCTGGTGTGCTCTCGGCGCGTTGGAGTGGTCGACATGGTGATGACGCAGCCAACGTGATGCTCCTGCTCGGACAGTTGGCAGACGTACCCGATCAGCGGCGAGGGGCGGAGTTCGTATGCGCGGTTGCGTTTGTCGATGATGATCGCGAGCACATCGTCGAAGCTGGAATGACTGGCTTCCTGACGCGCGAGACGCGGGGGAGCGGCGGTTTCGGTTATGACCCGATCTTTATCGCAGATGGACAGTCGGTCACTAACGCCGAACTAAGTCCCGAGCAGAAGGATGCGATAAGTCATCGCGGCAAAGCGATCCGTCAGATCGCTCCATTTTTAGGCTAAGAATTTCTTCATAGTTTTCAACACTTTTTTGGTGTTTGCACTTGACGTTGTCAGTGCCTCGATATATTCTTTTCTCACATTGTGGCGCTCCCAATTGGGAGATTACTTAGATTAAGAATCCTTGTGGTCCGGGCCTTTTTCGGTTCGGTGTGCTTATGCGTTGGGTGTGCGATGGCCACTCGAGTCGCAAAGGATTTTCTCTCGTGTCGATCATTGATTGCGTTGCCGTCGGCGACCAGCCCGAGTTGGGTTCTGGGTCGCGTGATGACGTGCGTGTGGATCTGATCGGTCTACGTGAGGAAGTCTTGATGGCGGGTGGCGCGATCGGGAATGACATATTGCGTCTGCTTCTCGCGCATGGTCCAAGTTGGGCGATGGCGGGTGTGTTGG
>WLOK01000121.1 GCA_009699315.1 Actinomycetota bacterium | reverse complement strand
GCCACACATACCGGGATCTGCTCGAAGCCCGTGAGCACATCGAGCTTGGTCAGGAAGAAGTCAGTGAGACCGTTAACGCGCGTTGCAAAGCGCGCGATCGGCGCATCAAACCAACCACAGCGACGTGGGCGCCCAGTGGTCACACCGCGCTCACCACCGATGGTGCGCAGTCGTTCACCATCCGCATCAAGCAACTCCGTCGGGAATGGTCCCGAACCCACGCGAGTTGTGTAGGCCTTGAGGATGCCAATGACGCGAGTGATGCGAGTCGGTCCGATGCCACTACCAGTGCAGGCTCCACCTGCGGTGGGATTGGATGACGTCACGAACGGGTAAGTGCCGTGATCAACATCAAGCAGTGTGCCCTGACCGCCTTCGAGCAGCACCGTCTTGCCCTCGGCAAGTGCCGTGTTGAGCAGGAGCGCAGTGTCCGTGACGTACGGACGCAAGATCTCGGCGTATTCGAGTAGAGAATCCACAATCGCATCAGGGTCAATTGCGCGCACGTTGTAGACCTTGACCAGCACCTGGTTCTTATGCGCGAGCGCACCTTCGACTTTTTGTCGCAGGATGCTCGGATCAAAGATGTCTTGGACACGAATGCCCAGACGCGCGACCTTGTCGCCGTACGTCGGACCGATGCCACGGCCAGTCGTGCCGATCTTGGCGTTGCCGAGGAATCGCTCGATCGTCTTGTCGAGTGTGACGTGATAAGGCGTAATGAGATGCGCGTTGGCGCTGATAACCAGCTTGCCGGTTTCTACACCACGCTCCTTCAGCCCAGCGAGTTCGCGTAACAGCACTTCGGGGTCGATCACGACACCGTTGCCGATCACCGAGGTGACGGTCGGGGTGAGGATGCCGCTGGGCAGCAGGTGCAAGGCGAACTTCTGGTCGCCGATGACGACGGTATGCCCGGCGTTGTTGCCACCCTGGTAGCGCACGACGTAGTCGACGCGGCCCCCGAGTAGATCGGTGGCTTTGCCCTTGCCTTCATCGCCCCATTGGGCGCCTAGAAGTACGACGGCAGGCATGCGCAACTCCTCAAAAAAAGGGGGCGGTACTCGCGAATGCTACCGGAGAGTCAGGATCGCTGCGCCAAGAGCAAGGCCGGAGAGGTACGCGGCCTCCACGCGAGGCTGGCCGCCCCACGAATCACCGGCAACTCCGACCCTCGCGTCAGCGTCCCAGAAGCAGGGCTCGGGACGCGCACTCTGGGGTTTCGCGTAGGTCCAGCGCTTGACCGTGAACCAGTCTGGATCTCGCTGCACTCCCAGGACTGCGCGAAGCGCTGCCAACATCGCCGGGGCCGCAGCGATGGGCTCCGGTAAATGTCGTGAAGCAAGCACCGCAGTCGAGTGCGCCACAAGCACCGCTGCATCATCGCCACGTCGTCGACCGTCATCGGCAATCCACGTGAGAATTGCATCGTCGTTCACGAAGACGCCATCAAACTCTGGCCAATAACGCTCCTCGGCGACCGCAACAAGAGCCATCGTGGGTTCCCAAGTACGCGTATGCCCCTCGAGCACAGTGCGCACAACATCGAGATTGCTGGCAGTCTCATCAATGAGTCGCAACGATTGTGGGTCAGGCGCACAGATCGCTACCGCGTCGTAGTGCTCGCCATCAACAACCGGACCGTCAAGCCAAGTCACCTGCTGTACGTCAACCGGATGGCTTACGTCGACTCCCTCATCAAGCTGTGCAGCGATATCTTCAACCACACTCCGCAAACCACCTGGAGTTGAATAACGCATCGGTCCAATCTTGGGACCAATCAACCCCTGCGGATCGGCAATGTGAAATGTGTCGGTCCATTCGCGCGCAATGCCACGTGCGATCCAATCATTGACCTGCGCGGTGAACTCCGGACTTTCTGCAGTGAAGTACGACGCGCCCACATCCACGATATGACCATCCCAACGGGTGCCTGTGTCGCGCAATGTCTGAGCTCCGAGTCGACCGCCAAGTCGATGCCCACGATCTAGGAGTGTCACCTCTGCGCCACCGCGCATCAACTCGCGCGCGCACGTCACACCGGCAATGCCACCACCTATTACTGCAACCCGCATTGGCGTGATCAGTCGCGCATGGCAGGCGCCGCTGCAGGGTCACAATCGAGCAGGAATGCGGCGCAGCGTTCGGCCTCATCGGTCTCGCCTATCGCGGCAGCCGCACGTTGCAACGCATTGAGACAGCGCAGGAAACCGCGATTAGGCTCATGCGACCACGGCACGGGGCCGTGTCCTTTCCATCCGCTTCGACGCAATGAGTCGAGTCCACGGTGATAACCCACACGCGCAAATGCGTAGGACTCAACGACTCGACCCTCCGCCCATGCCTGATCGGCAAGCGTTGCCCACGCGAGACTCGAAGTCGGATGTCGACGCGCGACATCGTAAGCATCTGCGCCACTGGCCAACTCGGTACGTGGCTCGACCACATCGGGAAGAAAGGTCGGGGGCGGGCCACCAAGAAGGTTCTCGTGAGTAGTCATGCGCTGATCACGTACCTGACGCAGTTGAGATTTGATCGACCGTCGCCTGCAGCGTGGCCGTGAACTCGGCGTCGCTCTGCTGAGCGCTCAGACCCTCAGACAGCGCGCGTGAGAAGCTCGCAATCATGTCGTGGTTCTTCGCCAGCATCTCGCAAGACTCATCACGCGAGTAGCCACCAGACAGCGCGACAACACGCAACACTCGCGGGTCATCGATCAACGGTTTGTAGAAATCGGGCACTGAAGGTAGGGAGAGTTTGAGCATCACCTGCTGACCAGCCGGAAGAGCATCAAGCCCCTTCACAAGTGCATCGCGCAGCAAACCTTCGATTTCCGCCTTGTCGGGACTCTTGATATTGACTTCAGGCTCAAGGATCGGCATCAGGCCACTACTCAGAATCTGCAGACCAACCTCGAACTGCTGGTCGACAACGGCTTGCACGCCTGCGGCGTCGGCCTTGTTGATGACCGAACGCATCTTTGTGCCGAAGACACCCTTGCCTGCCGCACGAGCGCACAAGTCCTTGAGCTCGGGCATCGCCTTCATCATCTGGGCGCCACTGACTTCATCGGCCAGGCCTTTATCGACCTTGACGAGCGGCACAACGCGCTTGACGTTCCAGAGGTAGTCAGGAGTGGGACGACCCTCAATCTCGCGATCCATGGTCTGCTCGAACAAGATTGCAGCGATTACTTTCGGGCCTGCAAAGGCGGCATCGGTGATGATACGCGTGCGCATTGCGTGCACTAGGTCGTACATCTCCGCATCATTGGAGAACGCGGTCTCGGGGACACCGTATTGGGCAAGTGCCTTCGGGGTACTTCCACCGCTCTGGTCGAGAGCTGCGATGAAGCCTTTGCCAGTGCCCATCTGGTCGCGCATGTCGCTGTTCATTGCTGTCTCCCGTAACTGTGGTGTACCGAAAGCCTACCGGGAGCACCACTGTACGACGCGTGGGTCGGTCATGAAGTCTCAGATGCCGCCAGCGCCCGCAGCCCACGGACAGATGGCGCGAGGAGCATTGCTGCAACGGCCGCACAAGATACTGCGGCGGCTACAAAAAGGGTGTT
The DNA here is from genome assembly GCA_009699315.1 of Actinomycetota bacterium. Lineage (GTDB taxonomy): Bacteria > Actinomycetota > Actinomycetes > S36-B12 > S36-B12 > CAINMH01. Next base: position 1,988 of record WLOK01000121.1, on the reverse strand, counting down.
GGCGATGCCGATGACAACCACCATGGGCCCAGCAAGGGCGAGCCCAAGTGGGCCAAAGATCAACGATCCGAAAGCGTCATAAGACATGACTCGCGACAAGGCCTCACGCGGCACACGGGACTGAACCTCAGTTAGCCACACAATGTAGAACGCGTCCATCGCGATGCCCCAAAAGAACGCGAGCGGCACGACTACCCATAACGGTGCGGCAAACGCGAGAGCGAGTAGATAAGGCACCAGAGCGCCGGTGGCGAGTGCGCCGAAGACCATAGGCCGTTTCGGTTTGAACCTCGAAGCGATCACAGCACCTACCAAAAGCCCTACTGATTGACCAGCGAGGACAAGAGACCAACCAGCTGCACCACCATAACTTTGTAAAGCAAGAACTGGGCCGACGACTTCCTCTGCGCCCCTCATGACCAAGACGATAAAGCTGTAAGCACCCACCACGACGACGATCCAGCGGAACGAGGTGAAGACCTTCCACCCATCAACAAGATCACGTAAATGCGACTGTTCTGACACCTTTTTTACTGAAACATGTCGGAACGTTAAGACGAGTATGCCCGCAATAAGGAATGTTGCCGCGTCAAAAAGAATTGCAATCGGCGCACCCAGAGTAGCGACAACGATACCCGCAACACCTGTCCCGATAATGAGTCCGGAATTTGCCGCGAACGCAACATATGCGTTTGCGCGCTGCAAATGCGCGTCGGGCACCACATCGGCAGCGAGGCCGGTGAAAGCCGGGTACCACAGTGCATTGAGACATCCGGCGACGAAGCTCAATGCCATCACCACAGGAATAGTTGCGGTATGCGTCAAGAAGAGTACGCCGATGGTGGCGACGATTGCGGACAGAATAATGTCGGTGATCGCAATGACGCGTGCTCGACCGAGTCGGTCCGCAATCACGCCACCGACGGGCAAAAGTGCGACTGTGGGAACGGCCTGTGCAGCCAGCACAAGGGAAAGCGACGTTGGAGTGGAATCCGGCATTGCAAGAACGGCAAACGCCAGTGCAACCGGTCCCATCCCGTTACCGAGGTTCGATATGAAGCGGGACGCGAAAAAAGTCGGGTACTTCGGCACCCGAAAGACCTCAAAGGACTGCTTCACGATCACTCAGCCTAAGTGAGTCAGGGCACTTGTCCAAAACAATGTTGGCGAATCCATGCATGCATAGCAATAGCAGCTGCAGCCCCTGCGTTGATGGACCGAGTCGAGCCGTACTGCTCAATAGTAAGAATCGCTTGACACGCATCGCGTGCCTCACCGGATAGGCCAGGACCTTCTTGACCAAAAACAAGAACGCATGCTTTGGGCAAGGCATACGTCTCCAGCGGCACTGAACCCGGCAAGTTATCAATCCCGATGACCGGAAGACTTTCCGTGGCTGCCCATGCGAGCAGTTCGGGCATCGTCTCGTGCTGCCTGATGTGCTGATAGCGATCAGTCACCATCGCGCCTCGGCGATTCCAGCGGCGTTTCCCCACGATATGGACTTCAGCGGCCATAAAGGCATTAGCGGTGCGCACGACCGAACCGATATTCATATCGTGCTCGAAGTTTTCGATCGCGATATGGAATGGATGCCGACGCGTGTCCAAATCCTCGACGATCGCATCCATGGACCAATAGCGATACATATCGATGACATTGCGAGAGTCGCCGGCCTCGAGGAGTTCGGGATCGAGCCGTGGGTCTCGAGCAACAGCGGCCGCCCACTCCTCCGGGCCGCCTGGCCACGGACCCACACCTACGGACACGGGCCTAAGACTATGCGGCGTTCACAGGTGCGCCAGATACCCTGCAGAAGTGACCTCCTTCAGCGCCGCGGGCGCGCACGTCGTAGCGCTCGGGCCCTCGTGGCTGGATCCACAGAATCTCCTGCAGACCTTCGGCACCGCCGGCTTTTGGATCGCCGTAGCCATCATCTTCGCCGAGTGTGGCTTGCTGATCGGATTCTTCCTCCCCGGCGACTCGCT
>WLOK01000120.1 GCA_009699315.1 Actinomycetota bacterium | reverse complement strand
CGCGGTGAGTTCGCGATTGGCGAGCCCACGTACACCATCGGTCCCGAAGAGCCGGGCCACGATTAACGCTTGCTGTATTGCGGTGCCTTGCGGGCCTTCTTTAGGCCGTACTTCTTACGCTCGGTGACGCGCGCGTCACGGGTGAGGAATCCAGCCTTCTTCAGCGCCGGACGATTGCCCTCGGTGTCGACCGCATTGAGGCACCGGGCAATGCCGAGGCGCAGTGCGCCAGCCTGACCCGAGACTCCGCCACCGTGGATGCGAGCAATGACGTCGTAGGAGCCTTCCTGGCCCAGTGTCACGAAGGGCTCGTTGACGAGCTGCTGGTGCACCTTGTTGGGGAAGTAGACCGCAAGATCGCGCCCATTGATGATCCAACGACCTGTGCCAGGCACGATGCGCACGCGTGCAACAGCTTCCTTGCGACGGCCAGTCGCACCCGCCGGAGCGGTCACAACTGGGCGATCCGACGCGCGCTTTGCTGTTGGCGTCTCCGAGGTGTACTCCGAAGGGGCGTTTTCTTCAAAGTCGGTTTCAATGTCAATGACGGTGTCGATGTTGTCAGCCACGGCTGTCCTTTCGTCGGGGCGCCGTGGCGCTTACTGGGAAACCTGGATGATCTGGAATGGCTGCGGCTTCTGCGCCGTGTGCGGGTGATCGGGACCCGCGTAGACCTTGAGCTTGCTCAACTGCTGACGACCCAGCTTGTTGTGCGGGAGCATGCCCTTGACGGCCTTCTCCACCGCACGACGCGGATTGGACTCGAGCAGTTCGGTGTAGGACGTCGCGCGCATGCCACCGGGGTAACCGGAGTGGCGGTAGTCCATCTTCTGCTCGCGCTTGGCACCGGTGAGGGCAACCTTCGCGGCATTGATGACCACAACGAAGTCGCCAGTGTCGACGTGCGGCGCAAACGAGGTCTTGTGCTTGCCACGCAGGAGCACGGCGATCTGGGACGCAAGACGGCCGAGAACGATGTCGTTGGCATCAATAATGTGCCAGGTCCGGGTGATCTCACCGGGCTTCGGAGTGTACGTACGCAAGGCAGGAACCTCTACATGTTCTAGGACTCGCGCCCGGGATGGGCACAACAGCCCGCCATGCTACCGGGGCGGGGCCAAGGGGGTCAAAGCGGGACTCAGTCGCCCCATTCAGGCTCGGGAGTCTCGCGGACCTGACCCGAACGACCTACGTGCCAGAACCGGTCGAATCCACGGGAGAACCACCGGTCATGGGACACGGCGATGACGGTCCCCTCGTAGGCCGTGATGCCCTTTTCGAGGGCCTCTGCGCTGTCTAGGTCGAGGTTGTCCGTGGGCTCGTCGAGCAGCAGGAGGGTCGCGCCGGAGAGTTCGAGGAGCAGGATCTGGAACCGGGCCTGTTGGCCCCCAGAGAGAACGTCAAAGGTGCGCTCCGAGGCCACAGAGAGCTCGTAGCGGTCCAGGGCACGCGCTGCCTGCTCCCGGCCCATCCCATCGCGATGGTCGTCACCACGCCAGAGGATCTCCAGCAGGGTTCGACCGGCAAGGTCGGGGCGTACGTGGGTCTGGGCAAACCAGCCAGGACGCACTCGGGCTCCCAGCCGGGCAGTGCCGGTGTGCGCGACTGGAGAGATGACGATCTCTCCGACCGGTCGGTGCTCAACATCAGGGTCTGTGCCGCCATTGGCGAAGAGCCGCAATAGATGGGATTTGCCCGCTCCGTTGGGTCCCGTAACCATCACCCGATCGCCAAACCAGATCTCGCCGCTAAATGGTTCGGTGAGTCCGGTGAGTGCTAGATCCGTGAGCACCACGGCGCGCTTGCCAGTGCGACCACCACGCAGGCGCATCGTGACTGACTGCTCGCGCGGAATTGCCTGTGGCGGACCGGCCTCCTCGAACTTCTTCAATCGTGTCTGGGCCGCTTGATAGCGCGAGGCAAGACCGTCGTTGAATGCCGCTTTAGTCTTCAACATCAATACGAGGGCCTTGATCTTCGCGTGCTCCTCATCCCACCTGCGGAGCAACTCCTCAAGTCGGGCATTGCGATCGGCACGCGCTTCGGCGTACGTCGAAAACCCGCCACCATGCGTCCACGACGTAGCACCTGCAGCACCGAGCTCGAGGGTGATGATCGTGCCAGCAGCACGATGGAGTAGTTCACGATCATGGCTGATGAGAAGGACCGACTTCTGTGTCGTTTGCAATTGCTCTTCAAGCCAACGCTTGCCGTTGACATCTAGGTAGTTGTCTGGCTCGTCGAGCAACAACACCTCATCGGGTCCTCGAAGCAGGACTTCGAGAACGAGTCGCTTCTGCTCGCCACCCGAAAGCGTCGAGACACTTCGCCATTTAATCTCGTCATACGACTGCCCCATCGCTGCGACTGCACACACATCCCATAACACTTCCGCGTCGTAGCCCCCAATATCGGCGAAGTCCGCGAGCGCTTGCGCGTAACGCATCTGGACCTTTTCTTCGTTCGAGTCCATCAAGGCCAGTTCTGCAGCGTCGACCTCAGCGGCAACCTTGCGAAGCGGCTCTGGTGAAATCGAGAGCAGCAGGTCGCGTACGGTCCCTTCCGATTGCTGGCCGATGAACTGCCGCATGACACCCAAGCCACCGCTGCGCGTGATCGCACCATCTTCGGGATCAATGTCGCCCGCAATCATGCGCAGCAGAGTGGTCTTGCCGACTCCATTGGGTCCGATCAAAGCGGCAGTGACACCCTCGCCGACGCGGAAGGTCACCTCACCAAGGAGCGGACGCCCGTCTGGCAGCGAATACGTGATTCGCTGAACGTCGAGGTGCGCCATGGGCACATTCTCCAGCCCCCGCTCCTAGGGACTAACTCGGAGTAAGGCCACGCTCCGTGTTGGAGAGCACCCGAGCACCTGTTTCGGTCACCACGACAACGTCCTCGATTCGAGTACCCGCGACTCCGTCGATCAAGAGGCACGGCTCGACGGTGAAGACTTCACCCACCTTGAGCGGGGTCTCGTCCCAGTAGTAGTCGGGCAGATCGTGAATGTCTAAGCCAACCCCATGCCCAACGAGCGGAATCTTGTAGTCAAGGACTCCCTCTTGAATGGCAACGTCAACGGCACGCTGATTGAGTTCTGACGGCGTGACACCAGGCTTGATCAGTTTGATCACCTCACGGTTCATCAACACAGTTGCCGCGTGAAGGTGGCGCAGGCGCGGCTCGAGATCCTTCTCGTCACCCGCAAGGCGCATGCGGGCAATGTCACCGCAGTACCCGCCATAACGAGGCAGAACATCGAAGAGAACCCACTCACCTGACTGAATGAGCCGATTGCGCTCGGGCAACGAACTGCCCGTCGAACTGTTAGGGCCGGCACTAATGATGGAGCCGCCACCGGTCTCCATGTCACCAAGTTCACGCAACTTCATTTCGGCCACTAGAGCCGCTTCGTACTCTGTGCCACCAACTCGAACGGCATCCATTCCGGCCTGCACCGCGATGTCGGCAATGCGTTCAGCGTTCTCGAGCAAGGTCAACTCATTCGCACTCTTCACTCGGCGAACCTGAGCCAAAGCTTGCGATCCGACAATGTCGGCCTTCGGAAGAAGCGCTTTTAGATCGAGATAATCACGAGCGGGGAAAACCGACCATGAGTCGATGCCGAGCTTCGTCACTCCTGCTCGTGCCGCGATTGCACCTAAATCAGCGCCAAGTGCGTCGGTGTAGTCCGTATCGTCATAGACGGACATTCCCTTCGCACGAACGACATCCCACGGGAGATCAGTTCGGAGAACGGGATCTCCATGCGGAAGGATGAGAACCGCGCATGCGCCAGCGGTGTAGTAACCACTTGCAGTGTGCTGCGCACCCGCAAAGCGTGTGTAATAACTCGTGAGATAGCGCACGTTGGCCTGGATCTTCGCGTTTGAGTACGCGATCAAGCCATCAAGCCCCTCAAGGGCCATTTGCCGACGCACAGCTTCAAGTCGATCGCGGTATTCCGACATCTCGAATTCGAACATGATGACCTCCGTAGGTGTGAACTAGCGCGTACTCAGAGCCGACCACCCGTGTGCGACAAGATCTCCCGCACGCGCGCCTTTGCAAGTTCGGTATAACTGCGCACTGCCTCGCGAGCACCCTCGGCATCAGCACCTTCGAAGGCTTCCAAGAGGCGACGATGCACATTGATGAATTCCTGCGAAGAAACCGGCGTCGAGCCAAAACTACGCGTCATAACACTTCGAAGACTAAGTCGACCGAATGTCGATGTGAGAAACGAATTATTTGCCAAGGCGACAAGATTTTCATGAAATGCAAGATTCGCCTCGAGGTACTTATCAAAGTCTACGAACCGATCGCCCACCAATTGCTCGGCCATCGCATCGAATCGCTCACGCAAAACTTTCAGTTCCGCATCAGATGTCTGCCCAAGCGCAATATCTATGACACCCAACTCGATGACACACCGGGCGTCGAAAGCTTGGTCAGAGGTGCGCACGTCGAAGGGAACAACAACGTAGCCTCGGTCTGGATCGCGCTGAACGAGTCCATCCGAAGTCAGTCGAGTTAGCGCGTAAAAGGCCGATGACGAGTCAACTTCAAGTTCGTGGGCCAAATCTTCGAGTGAGATGACGTGACCAGCCAGGAAATAGCGCTCGAGCACCAGTTGACGGGCACGTTGATACACAGAGTCATCGCGAGCGAATTCGAATCGACCAAACCCGCCACGGAAATACGTCAACGGGGCGCCATCGTTGGCAGTCGCGCGCACCACTCGACCAAGGAAGATTGAATGGGTTCCGCCAGAGACTTCCTCGACCACCTCACACTCAAGATGCGCCAACGCATCAGCGAGCAAGGGCAGACCTAGGACTCCCCTGTTTACAGCAACGCCCTTAAACTTGTCCTCACTCGGCACAGCAAATTGCGTCGCGAGGTGTTCATGTCCTTGGCCTAGCACATTGATTGCGAAGCGCTTCGCCTTAGAGACCTCTTGCGCCGTCGGAGAGTTACGATTCAAACACGCAAGCATCATGGGCGGATCTGCGGACAGCGAAGTAACCGAACTCGCAGTCATTCCATGTTTCTCGTCTTGTTCACCAGTCGTGATGACTGTCACACCACTGGCAAGGTGGCCGACTACGTGGCGGAACGTAGCGGAGTCCAAAGCCGGGGTTTCCTGCGCGCTATCCATCGTCATCTTGGTACGCACCCTCTCCCACCGGGGGTCAGTCGCGAAGTGCGACAGCCCCTAACAGACTCACTCTGAAGCCGAATTACAACCCTTCGAGCACCGCGAGACACTGTCATTGCCCGTGAGACCCGGAATGGCCAAGTGCCAGATGCCGTGAACCCCCACTTGGGGCATTCTGCAGATCACTCTCATTCACGCTAGCCGTTAGGCGTTGTCCCCATGAGTCACGCCGATCGCCAGTGGCGAAACACCCCGAAAGGCGATTAAATTTGGTCCATCACTGACGATAGAAGGCGAGAGTTTCATGCGACTTGGCTATTTCTCAATGCCACTCCATCCGCTCGGGCGCGAATGGGCAGACACGCTTCGAGAGGATCGCGACGCGGTCATTCTGGCTGATCGTTTGGGTTTCCATGACGCCTTCATCGGTGAGCACCTCACCGATCGCCACGAGAACATCACTAACAGCTTGCTGTTCCTCGCCACTTTGATTCCCGAAACAACTCAGATTCG